>CAYXTI010000001.1:0-8241 GCA_964468495.1 uncultured Rickettsiaceae bacterium
GAAACGGCGGCTGTAATTTGACGGTCCTAAGGTAGCGAAATTCATTGTCGGGTAAATTCCGTCCTGCATGAAAAGTGTTACGATTTCCTCAATGTCACTAACATTAAACTCAATTGAACTAAAATTATCCTTGAATATGAGGATTGACTCAAGGAGTGACGGAAAGACCCCGTACACCTTTACTATTCATTATATAAAGATAAATTATTATTTAGATTTCAATATATGGATAGTTTTGCTGGGAAGTTAGCATCTAAAAAACTAAAATCTTACAATTCGGAATGCTTACCTGAAAAAAAAAATTTTAAAAATTTCAATAATATTATAAAATTATTATTAATATATTACAATACTAATAATTATAAACAATTTAATTTTGGTACATATATTGCAAATTGTAATCATAAAGTATTAGGTTTATATTATTTATGGTTAGCGTTGATATTTGGATTCTTTGGAGCATTATGTTCTATGATTATTAGAATAGAATTAGCAACATCAGGTATGAAATTAATATCAATAGAAAATCAAAATTTTTATAATTTAATATTTACATTACATGGTTTATTTATGATTTTTTTTAATGTAATGCCAGGTTTACTTTCAGCATTAGGTAATTACTTTATTCCTATATTTAACACATCAGCAGATATAGCTTTTCCTAGATTAAATAGTATATCATTGTTCCTTTTACCATTAGCATACACTTTAATAATATTAAGTTTAATAAGTGAATTTGGAGTAGGTGCAGGTTGGACTTTATATCCACCTAATAGTACTAGTACAGGTAGTGGATCTGTAGATATAGTAATATTAGCTTTAATTATAACAGGTATTTCATCATTATTTACTAGTTGTAATTTTCTTACAACAGTATTTCATTGTAGAGTATCTGGATATCATTTAGGTATTTTACCAGCTAGTTTATATTCATGGGGATTATTAATTTCATCTATTTTATTAATAGTAACTTTACCTGTATTAACAGGTAGTTTTTTTATGTTAATCTCAGATATTCATTTTAATTCTTTATATTTTGATCCTCTTTTTACAGGAGATCCTGTATTTTACCAACATTTATTTTGGTTCTTTGGACATCCAGAGGTATATGTAATGATTATACCAGGTTTTGTAATAATAAGTATTATTATATCATCATATTCAAATTCTTTAATATTTGGTAATCAATCTATGATTTTAGCTATAGTTTGTATAGCTATTTTAGGTTGTTTAGTATGGGCTCATCACATGTTTACAGTTGGATTAGAAAGTGATACAGTAGCATATTTTACAACAGTAACAATTTTAATTTCAATACCAACAGGTACAAAGATATTTAATTGGTTATGTACTTATATAGGAACATATTTTCCTTTAGGTGTATCATATCAATCAGCTGCTTTTTTAGTATCATTGTTTTTTATCTGTACTTTTACTTTAGGTGGAACTACTGGAGTTCAATTAGGTAATTCAGCATTAGATATATCTTTACATGATACATATTATGTAGTAGGTCATTTTCATTTTGTATTATCTTTAGGGGCAGTATTAGCTTTAGTTGCATCATTGATATATTTTCAAATAATATTCTTAGGTAGATTACCTTTAAAAGGATCAAGTTTAATAATTATATGGTCAATTGTATTTTTTACAAGTGTTCTATTAGTTTTTATACCTATGCATTTCATGGGTTTTAATGGTATGCCTCGTAGAATACCTGATTATCCAGATATATATAATTCTTGGAATTCTTTATCTTCAATAGGATCTATATCTGTTTTTATTAGTTTAATTATTATATTAACTGCATTATAGTAAAAAAGACACTATAACGGTATAAAAGGTACGTCGGGGATAACAGGTCAAATAATTACGGGAGTACGAATCCTAGAATTGTCTTGGCACCTCCATGTCGACTCATCGCAACCTGGAATATATTATTATATAATGCTGAAGTTGGCTCCAATGGAACGAGTGTTCACCGTTAAAAGCGATACGTGAGTTGGGTTAATAACGTCTTGAGGCAGTTAGTCCCCTATCTTCCTTGAAAAAAAATTTTTAAATATAATAAACAATATTAGATATTTATTATTAAATAATCTAAATAATTTTATATTATCTAAATTATTTTATAGAGTATCTATTTTACAAACACATCTTATGACATATCCAATTCCAGTAAATATTAATAATTATTGGAATTTTGGATTTTTATTAACAATATCTTTTGTAATTCAAATATTATCAGGTGTTATATTAGCTGTTCATTATTCACCATCATGTGAAACTGCTTTGTATAGTATTCAACATCTAATGAGAGAAGTATCACATGGTTGGTTTTTAAGGTATTTACATTCAAATATGGCATCTGTAGTATTTTTTGTAATATATGTTCATTTAATAAGAGCTTTAATTTATAATTCTTTTGTATATTTAAATATTACATGGCAATCAGGACTTTTATTATATGTTTTATTAATTGTAATTGCTTTTATGGGTTATGTTTTACCATGGGGTCAAATGAGTTATTGGGCAGCTACTGTAATTTTAAATTTATTTTCTTTTTTACCTGATTTTTTAATATGGGTTTCAGGTGGTTATCTTTTAGATGAACCAACTTTAAAAAGATTTTTTATATTTCACTTTGCATTACCATTTATAAGTTTAATAGTAGTAGTTATTCATATTTTATTTTTACATGAATCAAGTGGATCAAATCCTTTAAGTGTATCAAGTGTTTATTTTTTAAATTTTGCACCTACTGTGATCTTTATGGACATAAAAGCAATTGCTCAATTATTATGTGTAATATTTATTCAAACTTATTTTTCTATATTATCAATATCAGATCCAGATAATTTAATCCCAGCTTCAAATGTAGTAACACCATTAAAGATAGTACCTGAGTGGTATTTAGTTGCTTTTTATTCTATATTAAAATCAGTTCCTTCTAAAAATGCAGGACTTTGTTTAATGTATGTTTATATACAAGTTCTATTTTTATTATCTAATTCACATAAAGTTGGATCTATAATATCAAAACATTTAACTCCATCTTTAAAAAGAAGATATGATATAATTACTATATTTAATAATAATATTATTGCTGTTGTTTTTGGTACATTTTGCATTAGTATGTATGTTGGTTTACAAATACCTTTAATTACTTATATTTCATATGGTAGAGTCAGTTTGTTTATATATTTTAGCATTATGTTCTTATTTTATTTATAAATTTTCTATTTAAATTCTAAATAATGTAGATTATTTGCTAAAAAATCTAGAAAAAAAAAAGATATTATTATTGCACAAATCGTTAGCGAGTAGATAGAGTAAACTGACAAGCCAAAAATTTCAAATTAATATATCTAATGAAATTATCTTTTATATATTATAATAGTTTAAATTTAAATATTCATTCATATGATAAAATGAATAAAATATATAATAAACCAAAAGCATTTTTTAATAGTAATGTAAATTTAAATTTTTTATTTGCAACTACTTTAACTTATTATATATCATGTTCTAGTTTATTTGTTATTCCATTTATGACTATAGTTGAATATATTAGAGACAGTTATGTAATTATTAGTACATCACAATTAGTATCATCTTTTTTATCATATATTGTATTATCAGAGACATTATTATTTGTTTCTTATTTTTGGTGTTTATTTAATAATTCTTTATCAAATAGTATACCTACAACATCTTTATATTCAATGGGTATAATTAGTCCATCTACAGCATCTTTATTATGTGCAATTACATTGCTATTAGCTAGTGCAAGTGTATTTGGGGCAACAACATATATTTTAAATAATATATATATTAGTAGAATAGCTATAATTACTTTAATGTTATATATTGTTGCAATATCTTTTAGTACTTTACAAGCATGTGAATTTTTATCTCTTGAGTTTAATTTAAACGATAATTTTGGGTTTCTTTTTTTATCTTTAACTGGATTACATTTTTTTCATGTTCAAATAGGTATAATGTTACTATTTACATATACACCTATTCAACCTATAGAACCAAATGTATTTATACCTTTTTATTTAAATAGATCAAGATTAGGTATTTCTTATATTAATTGTATATCAAGAGGATATTTATGTTTATTATATTGGCATTTTGTAGAATTAGTATGGGTTTTTATTACAATATGTTTATATTGGAATTAAATATTCTAAAAAAATAGATATATAAGAAAAAGAAAAATTGTTATTAATCAGATGCCAGGCCAATTAGCTCAAAAAAAAAATAAAAAAAGAAAAAAAAAGGACTCTAGGTGTTAACCCGTAGAGTCGAGAAGGAAACAGCCTTAAGGAATTTTGAATGTCCTAAAATTAATATACAGCAACATCCAAAAAATTGGAACAGTAGGCTATATTTTGGTAGTGTAATCTTGAAAAAAAATGGTCCTAAAAAAAAGAAGGTAAAAGAATGTAGGAAATGTTATAAAAATGAAAATAGCCTTTTATAATTACGTATCTTGTAAAAAGAAAAAAAAGAAAATCATGTATGAAGTATAAATTATATTATATTTTTACTAAAAATATAATAATTTGTATAAATAGACTAAATATAGATATAATTCTAAATTGGCCCGTGAGGATAAAAATGAAATAAAAAGAAAATTAATTATATATAAAAACAAAGAAAATTGATTATATATAAAAAAGAATTAAATTATAAATGAAATAAATAAAAGACATGGTTAAAGATAAAGAAAAGTAAAGATACCAAATTAGACTGTGAAAGTCAGTAAAATAGGTGGAATTCCTAAGATATAGAGAAAAAAGGTAGGCTGGAAGTAGAAATCGTTATTAACCGCCAGGAAGTAATGGACGATGAATTGTAAAATATATATATTATATATTATATAAAATATATTACAGTAAAAAAAAGATGTGCTTAATAGCAGTAATTCTTTAAAGAAAGCGTTATAGCTCAAAAAAATAAAAAATAAGGAAAGAATTATGCATAAAAGACAAATTAAATTAAATTTAAAAGATAAATTTAATAGTTTAAGTCAAATACCATAATTGAATTTGTATACTAGGAATGGTATATGCTGTGAGTAAAAGATGTTACAGGAACTTGACATGCATTCAAAAAAAATAAAATTAGAATAATTTGGGGTGGAGAGAAATGAGAGAATATCTAAAAAGAGTATCTCAAGATCAAAAAAAATAAATTTTATTTAAATTATCTATAATAAGAGAATAGAAATACTTTAATTTAAGTGTATTTAAAAAGAAAAAATATTCTGTACCTGGAGGAAATGTCCATACAGTATGACTGTAATTGGTATGTTCGATGACAACTACTAACGTTGGAACGCACCATTTAATACGATAATAAACGCTATATCTTACCATTCAAAAAAAACTTTATATACATTTCTAGCCGACATTGTCCAAATTGAATGGGATGTTTGAAATTGAAGAAATATAATTATATACTATAATAATTATAAGAAAGAAAATTATATATATAATTTATAAGAAGATTAAGTGCGTTTCAAAAAAAAAAAGCCAGTCTCTACTAAAACTATAAATCATGTGATCTAATTTAATTTTGATGGACAAGGGTCCTAACTTAAGAATATTTTTCTTAGAGTACAAAAAATTAGTGGTTAAATGCCAATCAAACATGTAATATCCGGTTTTACACGAAATCTATTAAGAAGATAGGTAAAAACAAAAAAAATAAATTAAATAGTTAAAGAATTATCGGTACTGCATGCCTGAAATGAAAAAAAAAGCTGTAATATAAAGAATTATATATATAATTAAAAAGGTATGTAGTAAGTCTTGAACACACCGCTCGTCACCTCCTAAAATAGGGAGTAAGTCGAAACAAGGTAGTTAACAGGGAACTTGTAGCTGAACAAAAAAAAATATATAGAAAAAGAGGAACGGTTTATATAATATCCGAAATAAATTTTAATTTGTTTTCTAAAGAAAAAAAGAGGCATGCAAAAAAAAGAAAAGGGAATAGAAATACAAAATAGAAAAAATTACATTCTAGATTTAACATACACTGAGTCTCAATGTCTTGAATGGATTACCGGATTAGATACCCGGGTACCCAACGTTTCCATTTATCAGAAATAAATAAAAAAGTTAATAAGCAATATAGCTAAAAAAAAAGACTCGGAGATTAAATAGTAAAATTTTAACATATCGTTCCAGCAGCCGCGGTAAAACTATATAAGAGTCGAGTGTCATCCATCCATGCCAGGTATTAAAAGCGTTCAGGTAAAAAATATAGAGAAGGGAAGTGTGTTTCTTAGAAAAAAAAAGAATCTGAGTTAAAAATTCAATACGTTTCTAGCCGACATTGTCCAATTTGAATGGGATGTTCTCTGCGATGTCTATTCTCCAAAGATATAGTATTATATCTTTATGTATTTATAAGTAAATTAGAATAGATACTCAAACAATTTAAATTGTCTGAGATAGAGATTTAGTGCGTTTCAAAAATTGTGATTCAAAAAAGTAAAGTTATAAAAAACTAATTAGAAGGGAAGTGTATTTCAAACAATGATTAAGAAGTTTCATATTTATTTTTTAGAACAAATTGTCCAAAGATAATAAAGAATATAAAGAATATAAAGAATATTTGTAAAAAATACACTCTAAGTTGAACTAACACTGAGTCTCTATGCCTTGAATGGATTACCGGATTAGATACCCGGGTACCCAACGTTTCCATTTATCAGAATTATTTTAGTTATTATAGGTGAGCTAAAATCTATATTTTAACCTAAAGTTATTATACTTTAGTAACTAAAATATATATAGCCAAACAAATATTAACAAACAATGGTTTTTTATTTCGAGATTCCACTACCAAAATATAGCCTACTGTTCCAAATTTTTGGATTTTGCTGTAATTGATTTATTTTTAGGACATTCAAGATTCCTTAAGGCTGTTTCCTTCTCGACTCTACGGGTTAACACCTGGAGTCCTTTTTTTATCTTCTTACAAAGATTGTTAATTTTCTTATACAAGTAAAAAATTTCTGTACCTGGAGGATTTGTCCATACAGTATGACTGTAATTGGTATGTTCGATGACAACTACTAACGTTGGAACGCACCATTTAATACGATAGTAAACGCTAAACCTTACCATTCAAAATATAATTAAATTCTTATATTTTTACTTTATTGACTTTCTAATAAAGAAAGTCATTCTCTAATTTTTATTTGTTGAGTATTTTTTTATTTTTTCATCAAAATATATAAGTAATAAGATAAATTATGTTATGTGATAAAAATAAGTTCTTCTTGAAAAAAGAACTTATTTAAGATGGAATACAACTAAATAAGTATGTAGTAAGTCTTGAACACACCGCTCGTCATCTTCCGTTCAAGGGAGCAAGTCGAAACAAGGTAGTTGACAGGGAACTTGTAGCTGAACAAAAATATAATCTTATTAATTGTAAGATTGTTGTAATCTTTTAAAATAAAGATTATTAATAAAAAATAAATTTACTTTTATAGATCTTTTATAAGATTCATGTATATATGGTGAAAAATCACTATAAAATAAGAATATTTCTGAAATTAATTAAGAAATAAATAAATCAATCGAGACACCATTTTAAAATGGTAGAGCTAAAAATACGAGTTTTGTTTCAACTAGTTATAAAAAAATCAGATTATTCTGATTTTTGTCATAGATTATTTTATTTTTCTTTGGTATAGAAGAGAAATAATTGATTTATGTTTCGTGATAGAACTGGAGTACGTAAGGAAAAAGTTACAATCTCCTCTGAACAAATAAATTAGAGTTTACGAGATAAAAAATAAACCAAATAGAAAAAATAAGTTCAACTGTGACTGTATGTTTACGAGTAAAATAAAGATTATTAATAAAAAATAGAGCTGACCGTGAAACCCAATATTATATTTAACGGAAAAGTGAAAACTAGATAGTTTAAAAATTAAAAGAGTACATTTTAAGTGGATGAAACCTTCCGTAGTAACTCGTCAGGCAAAAAATTAATTATGTTTGGTATCTTGTAGTGTTGAAACTAAAAAAATTATATTTGATTTTTTATCAAGGAAGATAGGGGACTAACTGCCTCAAGACGTTATTAACCCAACTCACGTATCGCATTTAACGGTGAACACTCGTTCCATTGGAGCCGGCTTCAGCAAAATATAAAAATATATTCCAGGTTGCGATGAGTCGACATGGAGGTGCCAAGACAATTCTA
>CAYXTI010000002.1:0-7133 GCA_964468495.1 uncultured Rickettsiaceae bacterium
CTATAAAGCAGATAGAAGAATTAGTAAGCTAATAAAAACAGATATAGATCCTATTGAAGATAAAGAATTCCAAGAATTATATATATCTGGATAATCAGGTATTCTACGAGGCATACCATTAAAACCCATGAAATGCATAGGTATAAATACAAGTAGCACACTAGTAAAGAAAATAATAGACCAAATAATAATGATACTAGAACCTTTTAGAGGTAATCTACCTAAGAAAATTATTTGATAATATACCATAGATGCAACTAATGCTAAAACAGCTCCAAGGGATAAAACAAAATGGAAATGTGCTACAACATAATAAGTATCATGTAAAGATATGTCTAAAGCAGAATTACCTAATTGTACTCCAGTTGTTCCACCTAAAGTGAATGTACATAAGAAAAATAAAGCAATTAAGAAAGCAGCTGATGTATAAGATACACCTAAAGGAAAATATGAACCTATATAAGTACATAACCAATTAAAGATTTTAGTACCAGTTGGAATAGAAATTAAAATTGTTACTGTAGTAAAGTATGCTACTGTATCACTTTCTAAGCCAACTGTAAACATATGATGTGCCCAGACTAGACAACCTAGAATAGCTATGCAAATAATGGCTAAAATCATAGATTGATTTCCAAAGATTAGAGAATTAGAATATGATGAAATTATTATACTAATAATAACAAATCCAGGTATTATCATTACATAAACTTCTGGATGACCAAAGAACCAAAATAGATGTTGGTAGAATACGGGATCTCCAGTGAATAATGGATCGAAATATAAAGAATTAAAATGAATATCTGAAATTAACATCAAGAAACTACCTGTTAATACTGGTAATGTCACAATTAATAAGATAGATGAAATTAAAATTCCCCAAGAATATAAACTAGCTGGTAAAATACCTAAATGATAGCCTGAAACTCTACAGTGAAATACAGTTGTAAGGAAATTACAACTAGTAAATAAAGAAGAAATACCAGTTACTATTAAAGCTAATACAACTATGTCTACAGATCCACTACCAGAACTTGTACTATTAGGAGGATATACAGTCCAACCTGGACCTACACCGAATTCGCCAACTAGACTTAATAAAAGTAAAGTATATGCCAATGGTAATAAGAATAATGAGATACTATTTAGTCTAGGAAAAGCTATATCAGCGGATGTATTAAAGATTGGGATAAAATAATTACCTAATGCGGATAATAAACCAGGCATTACATTGAAAAAAATCATAAATAATCCATGTAAAGTAAAGATTAAATTATAGAAATTTTGATTTTCAATAGAAATTAATTTCATTCCAGATGAAGCTAATTCAATTCTAATAATCATTGAGCACAAAGCTCCAAAGAATCCAAAGATTAAAGCTAACCATAAATAATATAATCCTAATACTTTATGATTACAATTAGTAATATATGTACCAAAATTGTATGAACTGGAAAATAAGTTTCCATTTAAAAATCTAAAAGAAATATAGAATTTTTTATCTTTTTTGTTATTATTGATAATGTAAATAAAGAGAGAAGATAAAAGTTACCAAACTTAAGTTTAAGTAAAAAACAAGGAAACGTCTGAGCAAACATATGACACTGATAAATTTGATAATGAGCTATAGTCTTTTACACTTGCCCGGTCTAATTATGGAAACGGCGGCTGTATTCTTGACGGTCCTAAGGTAGCGAAATTCATTGTCGGGTAAATTCCGTCCTGCATGAAAAGTGTTACGATTTCCTCAATGTCACTAACATTAAACTCAATTGAACTAAAATTATCCTTGAATATGAGGATTGACTCAAAGAGTGACGGAAAGACCCCGTACACCTTTACTATTCATTATATAAGAAATAAATAATAATAAAATTCAATATATGGATAGTTTTGCTGGGAAGTTAGCATCTAAAAAGAAACATTAAAAATTTATAAAATCTTACAATTCGGAATGCTTACCTGAAAAAAGAAAAAAATTTCAACAATATTTTTAAATTTTTTTATAAATATTCTAGTATTTATAATTCTACACAATTTAAATTCGGTACTTATATCACAAATTGTAACCATAAAGTGTTAGGTTTATATTATTTATGGTTAGCATTAATATTTGGATTTTTTGGAGCATTATGTTCAATGATTATTAGGATAGAATTAGCAACTTCAGGTATGAAATTAATATCAATAGAGAATCAAAATTTCTATAATTTAATATTTACATTACATGGTTTATTTATGATTTTTTTTAATGTAATGCCTGGTTTGTTATCAGCTTTAGGTAATTATTTTATTCCTATATTTAATACATCAGCTGATATAGCTTTTCCTAGATTAAATAGTATATCATTATTTCTTCTTCCTTTAGCATATACTTTAATAATATTAAGTTTAGTAAGTGAATTTGGAGTAGGTGCAGGTTGGACTTTATACCCACCGAATAGTACTAGTACAGGAAGTGGATCAGTAGATATAGTAATATTGGCTTTAATTATAACAGGTATATCTTCATTGTTTACTAGTTGTAATTTTCTTACAACAGTATTTCATTGCAGAATATCAGGATATCATTTAGGTATATTACCAGCTAGTTTATATTCATGGGGATTATTAATTTCATCTATATTATTAATAGTAACATTACCAGTATTAACAGGTAGTTTTCTTATGTTAATATCTGATATTCATTTTAATTCTTTATATTTTGATCCTCTTTTTACAGGAGATCCTGTATTTTATCAACATTTATTTTGGTTTTTCGGACATCCTGAAGTTTATGTTATGATTATACCAGGGTTTGTAGTAATAAGTATTATAATATCATCATATTCAAATTCTTTAATATTTGGTAATCAATCTATGATATTAGCTATAGTATGTATAGCTATATTAGGTTGTTTAGTATGGGCTCATCATATGTTTACAGTTGGATTAGAAAGTGATACAGTAGCATATTTTACAACAGTTACAATATTAATTTCAATACCAACAGGTACAAAAATATTTAATTGGTTATGTACTTATATAGGATCATATTTTCCTTTAGGTGTATCATATCAATCAGCTGCTTTTTTAGTATCCTTATTTTTTATTTGTACTTTTACTTTAGGTGGAACTACTGGAGTTCAATTAGGTAATTCAGCATTAGATATATCATTACATGATACATATTATGTAGTTGGTCATTTTCATTTTGTATTATCTTTAGGGGCTGTATTAGCGTTAGTTGCATCAATGATATATTTTCAGATAATATTTTTAGGTAGATTACCTTTAAAAGGATCTAGTTTAATAATCATATGGTCAATTGTATTTTTTACTAGTGTTTTATTAGTATTTATACCTATGCATTTCATGGGTTTTAATGGTATGCCTCGTAGAATACCAGATTATCCAGATATATACAATTCTTGGAATTCATTATCTTCAATAGGATCAATATCTGTGTTTATTAGTTTAATAATTATATTAACAGCATTATAGTAAAAAAAAAACACTATTACGGTATAAAAGGTACGTCGGGGATAACAGGTCAAATAATTACGAGAGTACGAATCTTAGAATTGTCTTGGCACCTCCATGTCGACTCATCGCAACCTGGAATATATTGATATATAATGCTGAAGTTAGCTCCAATGGAACGAGTGTTCACCGTTAAAAGCGATACGTGAGTTGGGTTAATAACGTCTTGAGGCAGTTAGTCCCCTATCTTCTTTGAAAAAAAATAATAAAAAGAAAAAAAATTCTTTAATATATATATAATAAATAATAAATTGTTATTTAGATTATTTTACAGAGTATCTATTTTACAAACACATCTTATGACATATCCTATTCCAGTAAATATTAATAATTATTGGAATTTTGGATTTTTAGTAACAATATCTTTTATAATTCAAATTTTATCAGGTGTTATCTTAGCTGTTCATTATTCACCGTCATGTGAAACTGCTTTATATAGTATTCAACATTTAATGAGAGAAGTATCACATGGTTGGTTCTTAAGATATTTACATTCAAATATGGCATCAGTAGTATTTTTTGTAATATATGTTCATTTAATAAGAGCTTTAATATATAATTCTTTTGTATATTTAAATATTACATGGCAAACAGGACTTTTATTATATGTATTGTTAATTATTATTGCTTTTATGGGTTATGTTTTACCATGGGGTCAAATGAGTTATTGGGCAGCAACAGTAATATTAAATTTATTTTCTTTTTTACCTGATTTTTTAATCTGGGTTTCAGGTGGATATCTTTTAGATGAACCAACTTTAAAAAGATTTTTTATATTTCATTTTGCATTACCTTTTATAAGTTTAATAGTAGTAGTGATTCATATTTTATTTTTACATGAAGCAAGTGGATCAAATCCTTTAAGTGTATCAAGTATTTACTTTTTAAATTTTGCACCAACAGTAATCTTTATGGATATAAAAGCAATTGTTCAATTGTTGTGTATTATATTTATTCAAACTTATTTCTCTATTGTATCAATTTCAGATCCAGATAATTTAATACCAGCTTCTAATGTAGTAACACCATTAAAAATAGTACCAGAATGGTATTTACTTGCTTTTTATTCTATATTGAAATCAGTACCTTCAAAAAATGCAGGACTTTGTTTAATGTATGTATATATACAAGTTTTATTTTTATTATCTAATACACATAAAGTTGGATCTATATTATCAAAATATTTAACTCCATCTTTAAAAAGAAGATATGATATAATTACTATATTTAATAATAATATTATTGCTGTTGTTTTTGGTACATTTTGCATTAGTATGTATGTAGGTTTACAAATACCTTTAGTTACTTATATATCATACGGTAGAGTTAGTTTATTTATATATTTTAGTATCATGTTCTTGTTTTATTTATAATTTTAAATATTAAAAAGAATTTACTTAAAATATAGAATTCTATAGAAAAAAAAAAGATATTATTATTGTACAAATCATTAGCGAGTAGATAGAGTAATCTGACAAGCCAAAAAAGAAAAAAATTTCAATATATTATATTATATGAGAAAATTAAAAGTAATTTTAAATAGTAATATAAATTACTATAATTTAAATGTTTATATGAATGAAAATATAAATAAACCAAAAGCAATTTTAAATAGTAATGTAAATTTAAATTTTCTATTTGCAACAACTTTAACATATTATATGTCATGTTCTAGTTTATTTGTTATTCCATTAATGACTATAGTTGAATATATTAGAGATAGTTATATAGTTATTAGTACATCACAATTAATATCATCATTTCTATCTTATATTATATTATCAGAGACATTATTATTTATTTCTTATTTTTGGTGTTTATTTAACAGTTCTTTATCTAATAGTATACCTACAACATCATTGTATTCTATAGGTATAATTAGTCCATCAACAGCATCGTTATTGTGTGCAATTACTTTATTATTAGCAAGTGCAAGTGTATTTGGAGCTACAACATATATATTAAATAATATATATATTAGTAGAGTAGCGATATTTACTTTAGTATTATATATAGTTGCAATATCATTTAGTACTTTACAAGCATGTGAATTCTTGTCTCTTGAATTTAATTTAAATGATAGTTTTGGATTTCTATTTTTATCATTAACAGGATTACATTTTTTCCATGTTCAAGTAGGTATAATGTTATTATTTACATATTTACCTATTCAACCTGTAGAACCAAATGTATTTGTACCATTTTATTTAAATAGAACAAGATTAGGTATATCTTATATTAATTATATATCAAGAGGATATCTATGTTTATTATATTGGCATTTTGTAGAATTAGTTTGGGTCTTTATTACAATTTGTTTATATTGGAATTAAAAATTCTCTAGAAAAAAAAATTTTATATTTTTGTAAATAATCAGATGCCAGGCCAAATAGCTCAAAAAAAATAATAAATAAGAAAATTGTTATTTAGATTATTTTAATAAAAAAAAGGACTATACGTGTTAACCTGTATAGTCGAGAAGGAAACAGCCTAAAGGAATTTTGAATGTCCTTAAATTGATTTACAGCAAAATCCAAAAATTTGGAACAGTAGGCTATATTTTGGTAGTGTAATCTAGAAAAAAAATGGTCCAATAAAAAACTGAATGTAAAAATAGAAATCAGGAAGAAAATAAATAAATAGAGAGCCTTTTAGAATTACGTATCTTGTAAAAATTATAGAAAAAATAAAAAAAATCATGTAATATTTATATATTATTTTATAAATTAGTTATAATAAAATAGTTATAGTAAAATGACTAAATATAGATATAATTCTAAATTAGTCCGTGAGGATAAAATTGAAAAATAAAAGATATTACTATCTATATAAATATAGAAAGTAATATCATATTAAATAAAAATGAAATAAAGTAAACATGGTTAAATATAGAAAGTTGTTACAAAATTTAAAAAGATACCATATTTGACTGTGATAGTCAGTAAAAGAGGTGGAATTCCTAATAAAGTAAATTTAAATAGTAAAAAAAAAGAAACAATATTTTTAAATTATATTATATGAGAAGGTAAGATTATATGTTAAAATAATAAATATTAAAGTAGAAAAAAAAGGTAGGCTGGAAGTAGAAATCGTTATTAACCGCCAGGAAGTAATGGACGATGAATTGTTATATTATTATATTATAATATATAAAAGAAAATACAGAAAAAAAAGATGTGCTTAATAGCAGTAATTCTTTAAAGAAAGCGTTAAAGCTCAAAAAAAAACCAAGGAAATAAAAATGCATATAAGACAAATTAAAAATTATTTAGTCTAATACCATAATTGAATTGATATACTAGGAATGGTCTATGCTGAGAGTTAAAAATGTTACAGGAACTTGACATGCATTCAAAAAAAATAATAGAATAATAAGGGGTGGATAGAAGTGAGAAAATATCTAAAAAGAAAATCTCAATATCAAAAAAAATTTATTTATAAAATCTGTAATAAGAGAATAAGAATATTTAAAAAAATATTCAAAAGAAAGAAAATAAAAAGAAAAAACTTTCTGTACCTGGAGGAATTGTCCATACAGTATGACTGTAATTGGTATGTTCGATGACAACTACTAACGTTGGAACGCACCATTTAATACGATAGTAAACGCT
>CAYXTI010000003.1:0-5733 GCA_964468495.1 uncultured Rickettsiaceae bacterium
CTTCAATATCTTATTAATATTTGAGGCAGTTAGTACCCTATCTTCCTAGCTAAAATCTGGAAGGTAGGGTACTAACTGCCTCAAGACAAGACTTCAATATCTTATTAATATTTGAGGCAGTTAGTACCCTATCTTCCTAGCTAAAATAGGACTCTAGAAGTTAAACTCTAGAGTCGAGAAGGAAACAGCCCGGAGGAGTATAAAATGTCCTTAAAGAAACAGGATATTCCAAACAGTTAGAACAATAGTTATATAATTTGGTAATGGAATTTCGAATATAAATTTTGGAAGTATAGTGTCTAACTGTAATCATAAAATTTTAGGACTTTATTATTTATATTTTTCATTAGTATTTGGACTTTTTGGAGCAACATGTTCTGTTCTTATGAGATTAGAATTAGCTTCATCAGGAGAAAATATTATAGGAACTGAAAATCAAAATTTTTATAATCTATTAATTACTTTACATGGTCTTTTTATGATATTCTTTAATATAATGCCAGGTTTATTTTCTGCTTTTGCAAATTATTTAATTCCTATATATAATACTTCTGCAGATATATCTTTTCCTAGATTAAATAGTGTTTCCTTATTTTTATTACCTTTATCATATTGTATAATAGCATTAAGTATAGTAGCTGAAAATGGAGTAGGTCCAGGATGGACATTATATCCACCTAATAGTACAAGTTTATCATGGGCAGTTGATTTAGTAATTATATCATTAGTTTTTTCAGGTATTTCTAGTTTTTTAACATCTTGTAATATGTTAACTACAGTAGCTCATTGTAGAACATCAGGTTTTCCTTTAGGAATACTCCCTGGTTGTTTATATACTTGGGGTGTTGTTTTAACTTCTGTTTTATTAATAATAACTTTACCCGTTTTATCAGGTGGGTTATTAATGCTATTATCAGATATGCATTTTAATTCACTTTATTTTGATCCTGTCTTTACAGGTGATCCAGTATTATATCAACATTTATTTTGGTTTTTTGGACATCCAGAAGTATATATATTAATTATACCAGGATTTGTATTAATTAGTCTAATTATATCTTCTTATTCTAATTCATTAATTTTTGGAAATCAATCAATGATTTTAGCTATTGTTTGTATAGCTATTTTAGGAAGTTTGGTATGGGCTCATCATATGTTTACAGTAGGATTAGAGTCTGATACTGTAGCTTATTTTACAACAGCAACAATATTAATATCTATACCAACAAGTACTAAGGTCTTTAATTGGTTATCTACATATTTAGGATCTTCATTTCCTATAGGTATATCTTATTTATCAGCTGCATTTTTATTAGCTTTATTTTTTATATATACATTTACATTAGGTGGAACAACAGGTATACAATTAGGAAATGGTGCATTAGATATAGCTTTACATGATACATACTATGTTGTAGCTCATTTTCATTTTGTATTATCTTTAGGTGCAGTAACTTCATTAATAGCTTCTATATGTTATTATCAAATCCATTTTCTTGGAAGACAACCATTACAAGGTGCTTCTATAATTATTATATGGTCAATAGTATTTTTCTTTTCTGTTGTATTATTATTTTTACCTATGCATTTTCTTGGATTTAATGGAATGCCTCGAAGAATACCTGATTTTCCAGATCTTTTTAACTCATGGAATTCTATATCATCTATAGCTTCAATAGCAATATTTTTATCATTACTCTTATTAGTAATTTAATTAATACTCGAAAACACACACACGGGATTGAACCTATTATATAGTTTAATAAGAGTCTTTTTTCTACTAGTTTTATATCAATTTATACTAGTAGAAAAAGACTATTATATAGTTTAATAAGAGTCTTTTTTCTACTAGTATAAATTGATATAAAACTGGAGTACGTAAGGAAATAAGTTACAATCTCCACTGACTAAAAGAATGGTTACGAGATACCATGATAGATCTTAATAATCTTATATTTAAGAATGTATACATAGTCTGTAAAGATAGATCTGAAATTAGAGAATATTTCAATGAAAGATAGAGCATGGATATATTTAATTAATTCTGCCAAATATGACTGTGTAAGCCAGTTTAAGAGAAAAAAAACTTCTATAATCGGAATCTTGACCTTAAAGTTAAAAAAAACGCAGCCTATCTTGAATAGTAGAAAGTCTGGAACACACCGCTCGTCACGTGCTTCCTTAAGTGCGAAGTCGAAACAAGGTAACTCAGAGGGAACTAGGAGTTGAACAAAAATATTTTTTTGCAATAGTGCCTACTTTTCCAACTTTTCATTATTTATTTTCAACTACATTATTAAATTATATTTCATGTACTAGTCTTTTTTTTACTCCATTTTTAACAGTATATGAATATATACGTGAAAGTTACATAATTGTAACTTCATCACAATTAGTTGCTACATTAATGGTATTAATAATAATTTCTGAAACATTATTATTTGGAGCTTTCTTTTGGGCTGCTCTAAGTACAGAATTATCAACTATACAACCAACTAATTCAATTTATACTTTAGGAATTACTAGTCCTTCTTCTACATCTTTACTTACTAGTATTACATTTCTTTTAGCTAGTGCAAGTGTATTTGGATCTACAGCATATATATTAAATCGTTTATCTATAAGTAGAACAGCTGGTTTAATTTTATTTATATATATAACAGCATTTACATTTAGTACTCTTCAAGCATCAGAATTTTTATTAATGGAATTTTATATGAATGATAGTTATGGATTTATATTTTTATCTTTAACTGGATTACATTTTTTTCATGTACAGATAGGTATTATATTATTATTTACATATACTCCAGTTCAACAAGTTGATCCTATAGTTTTTACTCCAATACATAAAGAATTCCAACCTTTTGGTACTTCAATATTATCTTATCCACCACAAGGATTTCTATGTTTAATTTATTGGCATTTTGTAGAATTAATTTGGATTTTCTTATCTATCTTACTTTATTATTAGCTTGCCAGGAATTTCGACTACTCGCCAACTATTTATACAATAATAATTTCTTTTTTTAGCTTTTTTCCGTTCTTTATTATAATGGATTTCACGGTCAGCTCTGAGAAGCCAGGCATGCAATACCAATAAATTTTAAACTAAGTTTAAACTCAGGATTTTTATGCATTTAAGACAAATGTCTAATACCATAATTGAATTCATATACTTGGATCGAATCATGCTGTGAGTTATAAACGTCGAGGGAATTCGGGCAGGCATCTTTATATAGGATGAAATCTTTCAGAGCGACTCGTCAGGCATAAATAGAGAAGGGAAGTGTGTTTCTTAGATCCTTCGTTTAACCTATGTCAACTTGAGTATAGAGAATCTACTATTGTAGACAGCTATCCAAAAAGATTCTTTTCCAATCTTAATCGGTCATCTCAATAGATATGCTTGATAGCAGTAACTCTTTAATGATAGCGTTAAAGCTCAAAATTAATTAGTGGGAATTCAACTATAAATCATGTGATCTAATTTTTAATAATGGATAAAAGTCCTAACTTAATAATTACTTTATTAGAATATATAAAATTAGAGGTTAAATGCCAATCAAACATGTTTAATTTGGTTTTCCATGAAATCTGCTTAGAAGCTAAATAATAGCTGTATAGCTATTATTTAGCTTCTAAGCAGATTACTTAAAGTATAATTAAATAAAGAGATTCAAAGTTATTATTATTAATAATAACATTGAATCTCTCTGCTTAGAAGCTAAATAATAGAAGCCAAGCCAACATTATCCATTTTGAATGGGACTTAGTGTGTTACTTCTGTGCCTGGAGGATTTGTTAATACAGGAAAAAGCAATTGGAATGTTCGACGACATCTACTAACGGTGGAACACACAGTTTAATTCGATAGTACTCGCTTTACCTTACCATTCATTATCCACTCTAGATTGAACTATCACTGAATCTCAATGCCCTGAATAGAGAACTGGATTAGATACCCGGAAAACCAGCGTTTCTATTTATCAGAATAATTAATACTTTAAGAGTTTAAATATGGTCAGATGGAAGAAGGAATCGTTTTTAACCGCCAGGAAGTACTGGACGATGAATTTATATACAAAGTATCTGCGTTTTAATTTATATGTTTGGTTTCTCGTAGTGTTGATTCTATACGGAACGGTAATATTTAATCGAAAGAGCTAAGAGCATTTTCCATTTTGAAGTTAGAATGATTTCCACTTTACAAACACATTTACAATCTTACCCTGTACCTATAAATATAAATAGTTATTGGAATTATGGATTTTTATTAACTATATCTATAGTTTTACAAATTTTTTCTGGTATTTTATTAGCTATTAATTATTCAGCTTTATGTGAACATGCTTTATCTAGTATTGAATATATAAAAAGAGAATTATCTCATGGATGGTTCTTACGTTATTTTCATTCTAATATGGCTTCTATAATATTTCTTGTATTATATTTACATTTATTAAGATCTTTAATATATAAATCCTATACATATTTACCAATTACTTGGTTTTCTGGTTTATTAATGTTTTTATTTTTAATAATAATTGCCTTTATGGGTTATGTTTTACCTTGGGGACAAATGAGTTATTGGGCTGCAACAGTTATTATTAATTTACTCTCTCCCATACCTTATTTAGTATTGTGGATATCAGGAGCTTACCTTATTTCTGAACCTACTTTAAAAAGGTTTTTTGTCATACATTTTCTTTTACCTTTAATTTGTATGGCTATTGTATCTATACATATTTTTTATTTACATACTTCAAGTGCTTCAAATCCATTAGGTACTACTAATGCTTATTCTATATCTTTTGCACCTACTATAATGTTTATGGATATTAAAGCTATTGCCTTATTAATAGTTATTATATTTATACAAACTAATTTCTCTATATTACCATTATCTCATCCTGATAATATGTGTCCAGCTTCTACTTGGACTACACCTTTACAAATAGTACCAGAATGGTATTTTGTAGCTTTTTATTCTATATTAAAATCTATTCCTTCTAAAAATGCAGGTTTATGTTTAATGTATTTATATATACAAGCTTTATTCTTATTAAAACGTAATTCCTTAACACCTATTGCTATACAATCTTTTCTTTTAAGTGTTATCATTGGATCTCAATTACCTTTATCTACTTTTATTACTTATGGTAGAATTTCATTAATAATATATTTTCTCTGTACATTATAATAGTTAAATTATTAGGCTTGGATATGATTTTGTAAAAACTCATCCATATCGTACCAGCGCCCGCGGTAATACTATATAAAAGCCGAGTATCATCCATTCATACCAGGCGTTAAATGCGTTCAAGTATAAAAAATATTTAGTTAAAATACTACCTGTTTAATAAAAAGCAGAAAATATAGAGTTTATCCCTTAATTGGGTATCTCATTATACTGTTAGCTTAAGACTATTTATTAAAATTTTACCACCACTTTAATCCTTTAAACCAGTAAGTTATCACTCCATAGGGTTAGATGAAATATAGTGATAATTATTACTCACTAGAGTTAGAATTATCACTTTATGTTCATTCTTTAGAATTATAATTAAAGTGGTGTATCTATTTAGTAATAATAGAAGACTATTTATTAAAATTTTACCACCACTTTAATCCTTTAAACCAGTAAGTTATCACTCCATAGGGTTAGATGAAATATAGTGATAATTATTACTCACTAGAGTTAGAATTATCACTTTATGTTCATTCTTTAGA
>CAYXTI010000004.1:0-3875 GCA_964468495.1 uncultured Rickettsiaceae bacterium
TTTTTGAGCTAATTGGCCTGGCATCTGATTATTTACTTTTTTTACTAGTTAGTTGTAGTTTTTTATCTTCTTAAATTTAGTTCCAATATAAACAAAAAGTAATAAAAACCCAAACGAGTTCTACAAAATGCCAATATAATAAACATAAATAACCTTTAGAAGTATAATTAATATAAGAAATACCTTGTCTAGATTTATTTAGATAAAATGGTACAAATACATTAGGTTCTGCAGGTTGAATTGGTAAATATGTAAATAAAAGAATAATACCAACTTGAACATGAAAAAAATGTAACCCTGTTAAAGAAAGAAATATAAATCCATAACTATCATTTAAATTGAATTCTAGAGAAAGAAATTCACAAGCTTGTAGTGTACTAAATGTGAATGCTATTATATATAGGGTTAAAGTTAAGATAGCAGTTCTACTAACGTATATACTATTTAATATATAAGTAGTTGCTCCAACAACACTAGCACTTGCTAACAATAGAGTAATTGCACATAATAATGATGTTGAGGAAGGACTTATTATACCAACAGTATAAATTGAAGTAGAAGGAAAACTACTTGAAAGAGATCCAGAATATAAACACCAGAAATAGGAAACAAATAATAATGTTTCAGATAATAGAATATATGAAAGAAAAGAGGATACTAATTGTGAAGTACTTATTACAACATAACTATCTCTGATATATTCTACTACAGTCATAAAAGGTACAACAAATAAACTAGTACAAGATACATAATGAGTTAAAGTAGTAGCAAACAAGAAATTTAGATTTGCATAACTATTTAGTACTGCTTTTTGTTTGTTACTCTTTGTTGTACCTGAAGAGTTATTGTTTTCTGTTGAAACTACATTTATTGATAAATTTGAATTATTAAAATAAATTATTGAATTATACTTGCAATTCAAAATGTTAATTAAATTAAAGAAGTTTTTCATTCAATTGCTTATGTAAGTAGGTATCATATAGTAAAAATTAAGATATTATTATTGCACAAATCGTTAGCGAGCAGATAGAGTAACCTGACAAGCCAAAAAAAGTAATTTCATATTTTATCTTCTATTTATTTTGGTTTTTAAGTTAAATTAATTACTAATTTAAGCATATAAGAATTCCAAACCAATATAGTATTTTTTTATGCTTTATTTTATAGATAAAATAAAAACATAATACTAAAATAGATAAATAAACTAACTCTTCCGTAAGAAATATAAGTATTTAAAGGTAATTGTAATCCAACATAAGCACTAATGCAAAATGTACCAATGACAACAGCTATTACATTATTATTAAATACGGAAACTAGATCATATCTTCTTTTTAAGATAGGAGAGAAATATTTAGATAAAGCAGATCCAACTTTATGTGAATTAGACAATAAAAATAATACTTGTAAATATAAATACATAAAACATAATCCAGCATTTTTTGATGGAATAGATTTTAAGATTGAATAGAAAGCAAGTAAGTACCATTCTGGTACTATTTTTAAAGGAGTTACTAATGTTGAAGATGGTACTAAATTATCTGGATCAGAAATAGATATTATAGAAAAATAAGTTTGTATGAAGACAATACATAATAATTGTGCAATAGCTTTAATATCCATAAAAATTACAGTTGGTGCAAAGTTAACAAAATAGACACTGGATACACTTAATGGATTTGATCCACTTGCTTCATGCAAGAAAAGAATATGAATGACTACTACTATTAAACTAACGAAAGGTAAAGCAAAATGGAAAATGAAAAATCTTTTCAAAGTTGGTTCATCTAAGAGATACCCTCCAGACACCCAAATTATAAAATCAGGCATAAAGGAGAATAAATTTAATATTACTGTTGCTGCCCAATAACTCATTTGACCCCAAGGTAAGACATAACCCATAAATGCAATAACTATTAAGAGGACAAAAAGTAATAATCCTGATTGCCATGTAATAGCTAAATATACAAAAGAATTATACATTAGAGCTCTAATTAAATGAATATAGATAACTAAGAATACTATGGATGCCATATTAGAATGTAGATATCTTAAAAACCATCCGTGTGATACTTCCCTCATTAGATGTTGGATGCTGTATAATGCAGTTTCACATGAAGGAGAATAATGCACAGCTAGAATTACACCAGAAAGAATTTGGATAATAAAAGATATTGTTACAAGAAATCCGAAATTCCAATAATTATTAATATTAATTGGAATTGGATATGTTAAAAGATGTGTTTGTAGTACAGATACTCTATTAAGAACAATACTATTATTAATATTGTTAAATAAATTCATTATATTAAAATTAAAGTTTTTTATTCCTAAATGTAATCAATTATAAAAATATAGTTAAAATTAGATATGCTTAACAGCAGTAATTCTTTAAAGATAGCGTTATAGCTCAAAAAATAAAAAACTTACAAGGAAATAAATATTGCATATAAGACAAAATAATATTTCTTTTATAGAAATATATGGTCTATCACCATAATTGAATTCGTATACTAGGATCGGTATATGCTGTGAGTTAAATATGTTACAGGAACTTGACATGCATTCAAAAATAGTGTTATTTTTTTGGCAAAGGATTTCACTTTTCGAATCTGCTTGGGATTATAGACGAACAAATTAAATTTAGATATTGTCTAATCCAATACACCATTGAATATTTTCGGTGCTTCTTTACTAATTCGCATAAATTATGCGTAGGTGAGCGGTATTTTGAGAATATATTTGTATATAATACAGGATATTTCTAAAATAGAAAATCTACTTTCTTTCTCCAGCGTCCATCTACAGCTATGGTATACCGTTTATTTTACGAGAATATGTTAATTATTTTTTTAAGGTAAGCATTCCGAATTGTAAGATTTTACTCTCTGATTTTTTAATAAAAAAAGGTAGGCTGGAAGTAGAAATCGTTATTAACCGCCAGGAAGTACTGGACGATGAATTGTTTTATTTTTCTGGTGTATTCTATTATATATCTTATTGCATAACAATAATTATAACGGAGATAAAAGATTATAGAATAATATGGGGTGGAGAGAAATGAGACAATCTCTTAAAAGAGTATCTCAAGATTCTTGTTGCTAAAAAAGTAATTAAAACCTGGAACGGATTTTAAAATTTAACCGAAAGAGATTTTAGTAGTTTTCCGAATTATCATAAAAAAAATGGAAGAAAATAAACCTATTGTTTATTAATAATATTTAGTTGGAATTTATGCCTTTATAATTTACGTATCTTGGAAAAAGTTAATTTAAGCCAATTATGGCTAGAATAAAAAATACATTTTTTGATAGGACCAAATTTTAAGTTTTTTGTTTTTATTTTTAGGAATTCCACCTACTTTACTGACTTTCACAGTCAAATTTGGTATATAATAAAAACCTAAATATATCTAACCATGCTACAATCTATTTAGATTGATTAATCTTTCATATCAAATAATGTAGATTATCTCAGTTTTCTCTCTATATATATTATTTTCAAAGATTTACCAAAATAATCTAGTTCATATTATTTCATTTGTATCCTCACGGACTAATTTAGAATTATATCTATATCTAGTCACTTCCCTAAATATACTCTAAAATATATTTGAATATACTAAAATATAGAATAATATAGGTCTTTTACATGGTTTTGGTTTTTTTAGTTGTAAAATAAATATCGGTACTGCATGCCTGAAACGTTAAAAATTGAATAGCCAGTCTCTACTGAAACTATAAATCATGTGATCTAACTTAACTTTGATGGACAAGGGTCCTAACCTAAGAATATTTTTCTTGGAATACAAGTAGTTAGCGGTTAAATGCCAATCAAACATGTAATATCCGGTTTTCCACGAAATCTATTTTGAA
>CAYXTI010000005.1:0-2517 GCA_964468495.1 uncultured Rickettsiaceae bacterium
AGTAAAAAAGTTTAATTTTAGATTTTTTAATTTAATTAATAATGCTACTTTTGCAAATAGCATTGTATTTAACAGAGTATCTGTACTACAAACACATTTAATGACATATCCTATTCCAATTAATATAAACAATTATTGGAATTTCGGATTCCTTGTAACAATATCTTTTGTTATTCAAATTCTCTCTGGTGTCATCTTAGCTGTACATTATTCACCTTCATGTGAAACTGCTTTATACAGTATTCAACATCTTATGAGAGAAGTATCACATGGATGGTTCTTAAGATATCTACATTCTAACATGGCATCTATAGTATTTCTTGTTGTATATATTCATATGGTTAGAGCTTTAATGTATAATTCATTTGTATATTTAGGTATAACTTGGCAATCAGGTCTGTTATTATTTGTACTCTTAATTGTTATTGCATTCATGGGATATGTATTACCTTGGGGACAAATGAGTTACTGGGCAGCAACAGTTATTTTAAATCTATTCTCTTTCATGCCAGATTTTATAATTTGGATATCAGGAGGATACTTGCTAGAAGAGCCAACATTGAAAAGATTCTTTATATTCCATTTTGCATTACCTTTTGTTAGCTTAATTGTTGTAGTCATTCATATTCTTTTCTTGCATGAAGCAAGTGGTTCAAACCCATTAAGCGTATCAAGTGTCTATTTCTTAAATTTTGCTCCAACTGTAATTTTTATGGATATTAAAGCTATTGTTCAATTATTATGTATAGTATTTATTCAAACTTATTTCTCTATTATATCTATTTCAGATCCAGATAATTTAGTACCTTCTTCATCTTTAGTTACACCTTTAAAAATAGTACCAGAATGGTATTTACTTGCTTTTTATTCAATATTAAAATCAATTCCTTCTAAAAATGCTGGTCTATGTTTTATGTATTTATATATACAAGTATTATTTTTATTATCTAACTCTCATAAAGTAGGTTCAACTATATCTAAATATTTTTCTCCTATCTTAAAAAGAAGATATGATTTAGTTTCCATTTTTAATAATAATGTTTTAGCTGTTGTAATTGGTACATTTTGCATAAGTGCTTATGTTGGACTACAATTACCTCTGGCAACTTATGTTTCTTATGGAAGAGCTAGTTTATTTATCTATTTTAGTGTTATGTTTTTATTCTATCTATAGCTCTATAAAAGAGAGCTTAAAAGAGAGAAGAGCTACTAGAGATTAGAATCATTAGTAGAATGATGATCTTCTTATCATCAAAAAGATAAGAAGATCATCTTAGTACATAATATCTAGCTATTGTCCAACCTGGACCTAAAATAATAGTAGATAAAACTAAAAAAATGCTAATTTTTTATTTGGGCTTGCCAGGTTACTCTATCTGCTCGCTAACGATTTGTGCAATAATAATATCTTTGATTTTACAATATAATAAAAAACTTCTTTTATTTTATATATTTTATGAATTATAAATATAATTCTGTTTCTATATATTTCAATAATAATAATAATACTATTGATCTTAAAACTACAAATACAAATACAACAACAAATATAAATCAAAAAGCAGTTTTATCTGCGTATGCAAATTTAAATTTTCTATTTGCTACTACATTAACTCACTATGTAGCTTGTACTAGCTTATTTGTAGTACCTTTTATGACTGTTGTAGAATATATTAGAGATAGTTATGTTGTAATAAGTACTTCTCAACTAGTTTCATCTTTCTTGTCATATATCATTTTATCTGAAACTTTATTATTTATTTCATACTTCTGGTGCCTATATTCTGCATCTCTTTCTAGTAGTTTTCCATCAACTTCTATTTATACTGTAGGTATAATTAGTCCATCATCTGCCTCCTTATTATGTGCGATTACTTTATTGTTAGCCAGTGCTAGTGTATTTGGAGCCACTACTTATATTTTAAATAGCATATACGTTAGTAGAGTTGCTATTTTTACTCTGATGTTATATATTATTGCATTCACATTTAGTACTTTACAAGCATGTGAATTTCTTTCTCTAGAATTTAATTTAAATGATAGTTATGGATTCATTTTTCTCTCTTTAACAGGGTTACATTTCTTTCATGTTCAAGTTGGTATTATGCTTTTATTTACTTATTTACCAATTCAACCAGCAGAACCAAATGTATTCGTACCATATTATCTAAATAAATCTAGACAAGGTGTTTCTTATATAAATTATACTTCAAAAGGATATTTAAGTTTACTATATTGGCATTTTGTAGAACTCGTATGGGTTTTTATAACATTTTGTTTATATTGGAATTAAATAGAAATGTCTACTAAAAAACGTAAATAATCAGATGCCAGGCCAATTAGCTCAAAAAACGGAAAACTTATAACTTATAAGTAAAAAGAAGAATAAAAAATCCTTCGTATGAACTATGCTAACTTTAGTAATGAGTATCAATATATATATATTTATTAGACAGCTATCCTATGTAACTGGCTTTCTATGCCTATTCTTACCGGTCATCTAAAAAAACGAAACGA
>CAYXTI010000006.1:0-26339 GCA_964468495.1 uncultured Rickettsiaceae bacterium
AAAATTTAAAAGATGTTTTTAAAGTAATAATTAGTGCAAAACCATTATGGTTAATGTTTATTTTGATTGTTGCTTTTGGAAGCTCTATGAATATAGTTGAGTCTTTCTGGAAATCTAATTTATCAAAAAAATATACATCTATAGAAGAAAATATTAGTATTCTTAGTAATATACAATCATTTCAAGGAATATTATCTATTATTTTGATTCTTTTTAATGCTTTACTCTTAAAAAGATATAGCTGGAAAACTGTATCTATGATTATACCATGCTTTATTTTATTAACTGGAGGAGTATTTTTTCTTCTTATTATTTTTATTGAAGATTTAGAACCTATATTATTAAAATTTTTTGTTTTATCACCGCTATCAATAGCTTTATTTTTTGGAATGGCACAAACAATATTTGCTAAATCTTTTAAATATGCCCTCTTTGATCCAGCCAAGGAGATGATGTACGTATCTCTTTCAGAGGACTTAAGAACAAAAGGAAAAGCTGCTGTAGATTTGTTAGGAGGAAGGTTTGGAAAATCTGGGGCAGGATTAATTGAAAGTTTTCTATTTATATTAATTCCAACGGCATCATTTATGAATACAGTTAGCTTTTTTGCTGTTTCCTTTTTTATAATTATAATAATTTGGATTGTTTCAGTACATTTCTTAAATATTGAATTAAAAAAAATAGATGCACAATAAATGGATTTAGTATTCTAAAGTTAAAGAATCATTTCTAATTGAAACATTATGAAATTCATCAATTAAAGACATACCTAATAATGATATTTTAGAGTTTGTTTGACTAATATGTGCTTCAATATTAAAAAAAGTTTTCTCTCCGATAGTTATACGCTTTATAATAAATGGAGCAGCCAAAACAACTCCGTTAGCTGTGTTATATTCTTTACTATATTGTAATTTATTAACATTTATCCCTAATCTAATAGCATCTTGTTGCGTTATAGATATATCACTTGCGCCAGTATCAATTAAAAAATTAATAGGTATTTTATTCACATATGCTTGTAAATAAAAATGACCATCTATATTACGTGATATAATAATCTTTCCTTGATGATTAATCCAAGAATAAGATGGCAAAATCACAGCTATTACACGATCTTTAACCTTCAATAGTTCAAACCTAAAAGCATATGCAATAATTATTACAATAAATATTGTAATCCATATTAATATAGATATAGTTTTATTAATGAATGTGTGACAATTATTCATATATATAAGATAGCTAAAATATATTATAAATTAATAAGCTAAAACAATTAATATTAAGTAAATAAACAAAAAATAATATTATATTTTTGATAAAATAAATAGATCTCTAGACAACATTTAAATAATCTATATTAAAATTATAATATCATGCTAGAAACTAGGTTACTAGCATCCTAATAAAATTTATTGAAAAAATTAATTTTAATTTATTAAACTTACTTAAAATGCTATATTCAAGAAACCTAATCTTGTAGCTCAATAGTTAAAATAAAATTATAATTCTTATATCTATAACTAATTTAACATCTGCACTTTTAAAAAGCCCATTTACTTTGATAATTTTATTTATAATTTGTATAACATATAACAAATGAGTATAATGTTATTTATCTTTAACCTTTATGGCTTTTTATTTTAAAAAATATTTTTAGATTTTAAAGTTTATGTATAATGTATTTTACAATGTGTTTCCAATATTTTTTATTGCCTTTATGGGGAGCATAATGAAGAGAAAATGGCTAACTTCAGAAGAATTTTGGCGGGGATTAGAAAAATTATCATTTTTTATCTTATTTCCATCAGTATTGTTTGAAAACATTAGTAAAGTAGATTTTGTATCATTAGAAATTTTTTCCCTTATTTTTGCTTTAGGAGCTTCCGCTATATTAGTAGCAATATGTTTAATAATTTATCAAAAAAAAGTAAATTATAATAAAATACTTTTCACATCTGTATTTCAAGGAATAATTCGATATAATAATTATATGTTTTTTGCAATAGGGGCATCATTATTAGGAAAGGATGGACTAGCTATAGTATCAACAGTATCTCCATATATGATGATATTAACTAATATATTATCGATAGGAGTTTTTTCTTATTATATTCCAAGGAATATTAATAATATATCCTATAGTAATACCATAGTTTTTATGATAAAAACTATTAGCTCAAACCCATTAATTATTGCAAGTATGATAGGTTTTCTCTTCAACTATTTTAGTATAACTTTAAATTCTGGCATTGATCAAACAATTCACAAATTATCTAATAGTGCTCTAACAATAGGGATGATTACAATAGGAGCAAGGCTTAAATTTAAAATTAGTCCTGAACACCTTAAATTGGTTCTATATACCAGCACAGTTAAACTTATAATATATCCTTTAATTACTTTTATTATATTAAATATGATAACTATATCTGATAAACTCAAATCAGTAGGAATATTATATAGTTGTCTGCCATGCGCAAGTACTGCTTATATTCTATCAAGATTCTTGAAGGGAGACCCTGATACAATGTCATCAATTATTACATTTTCAACTATATTTTCGATAATATCCTTATCTATCCTTGTATATATTTTAGGAAAAAATACTATTTTATAATTAGTTATTTATGAAAGAAAAAAACTCATCAGAATATATTAAAGCTTTAGAATATCATAATAAACCTATTGCAGGAAAAATAGCATTAAAATTAACTAAACCATTACTAACACAATATGATTTAGCTTTAGCTTACTCCCCTGGGGTAGCTGCACCATGTTTAGAAATTAAAAAAAATGTTGAAAATATTTATAATTATACTGCAAGAGGTAATACGGTTGCAGTAATTTCTAATGGCACAGCTGTACTTGGTCTTGGTAATTTAGGTGCAGCTGCATCAAAACCTGTTATGGAAGGAAAAGCTGTATTATTTAAAAAATTTGCAGATATTGATTGCTTTGATGTAGAAGTGGATTGTACAGATCCTGATCAATTTGTAAATATAGTAAAAAATCTAGGCTATAGTTGGGGTGGAATTAACTTAGAAGATATAAAAGCTCCAGAATGTTTTTTAATAGAAGAAAAATTAAAAGCTATAATGAATATTCCAGTATTTCATGATGATCAACATGGAACAGCTATTATCACTGCTGCTGGATTAATAAATGCTCTTTATCTAACTAATAAAAAGATCTCTCAGGTAAAAATTGTAATAAATGGAGCTGGCGCTGCTGCAATATCATCTATAAAACTAATCATTGCATTAGGTGCAAATAAAAACAATATCACTTTATGTGATACTCTAGGAGTAATATACAAGGGAAGAACTGCAGGCATTAATAAATGGAAAATGGAACATGCTACTGATTCTAAAGATAGATCATTATCAGAGGCTATAAAAGATGCAGATGTATTTTTAGGCTTATCTATAAAAGGAGCAGTTACAAAAAAGATGATTGCCTCAATGAATAAAGATCCTATAATCTTTGCGTTAGCTAACCCTGATCCAGAAATTAAACCTGAGGATATAATGTCAGTTAGAGATGATGCTATCATAGCAACTGGAAGATCTGATTATAATAATCAAATTAATAATCTATTAGGATTCCCTTATGTATTTAGAGGGGCTTTAGACGTTAGAGCAAGCGAAATAAATGAGGAAATGAAAATAGCAGCTGCCAAAGAATTAGCCTACCTAGCAAGAAAGCCAGTACCTGAGGAAGTATATAAAGCTTATGGGCATTCAAAAAAATCTTTTGGACGAGAATATCTCATTCCAGTACCTTTTGATCCAAGGTTAATTATGACAATTCCTATAGCCGTAGCCCAAGCAGCAATAGATAGTGGTGTTGCAAAAGTTAGTAATTTTGATATAAAACAATATAAGACAAATTTATATAGTAGGTTTAATCCAACATCAAACTATATGAATTTTGTTTATAATAAAATTATAAGTACCAAACTTTGCCGTATAGTTTTTGCTGAAGGAGAAGAAGAAGAAGTAATAAAATCTGCAATTATAATAAGAAACGAAGGTTTAGGTTATCCAATACTTATTGGTCGTAAAAATAAAATATTATCTGTAGTTGAAAGCATGGGAGAAAGCTACAGCATTAATAATATTAATATTATCAATGCTGCAATTAGTACTAAATTAGATTTATATATTAATACCTTATATAAAAAACTACAAAGAAAAGGCTTTTTATATAGAGACTGTGTTAAGATGGTTAAGTCAGATAAAAACATCTTTGCCGCATGTATGGTAGTATGTAATGATGGAGATGTAATTGTAACTGGATTAACTAAAAGTTACTATAGCAGTTTAGATGATGTTCTTAAAATGATTGACATTAAGAAAAAAAAGAGGTTAATGGGTTATTCTATATTATTATCAAAAAAACATAATATAATTATAGCAGATAACAATCATTGTGAATTTCCTACTTCAGAAGATCTAGTGGATATTACATTACAAGCAGCTACACTAGCAAAATCAATGGGATATATTCCAAGGGTAGCTTTATTAGCTTTCTCTAACTTTGGTAATCCACAAAAAATAAAATCAAAAAAAGTACAAGATGCTATTGATATTTTAGATAATATGAATCTTGATTTTGAATATGAAGGAGAAGTTACACCAGATATTGCTTTAAGCCCTAACCCTAAAAGAATATATCCTTTTTTTAGGTTAACAGCACCAGCAAATGTTCTAATAATGCCTAACTTGGAATCAGCTGCTATTTCAACACATTTACTAGAAGTATTAGCAGGAGGAGTATTTATAGGTCCAATACTAGATGGATTAGAACATCCTGTACAAATAGTACCTATAGGTTCTTCTTCAACTGAAATAGTTAGTATTGCTGCTTTAGCAGTAAATGAGTTTATTAATAATAAACTCAATACCACTGCTTAAATTAAGAATATATAATATATTATGATATAGGGTCAAACTTTGATGCAAAAGCTATTAATATTTAATAGAATAAATAATTATATAATTATTCTATAATAGCTTGATTTTTATTTTATATCATTTTAAAACATTTTAATGTTAGTATATATATAAATTGTTAAAATAAATGAAAATTTTATATATAATTTTAATATTACTATTAAATAATAGTTGCAGTAAAATAAGTATTAAACAAAATTTATTCCAAAAAAAAAATGAATTATCATATATCTCAAATCCTATAAAATTGAATTTAGAATACAAAAACAATAACTCAATATACTTTATATTAGCTAAAAGTAATAACTTAAAAAAATATCATATATATTTAAGATGGGATAGTAAAAGTAAAAATGATAAATTATTTAATGGAATAAATACTACTATTAAATTTATTATAGATAATGACAAAATTTTATCTTTACATCCTAATAAAACTCCATCTATTGTAAAAGATGATGTTTCATGCTCTAATAGATATATAGAAGAAATAATTGTTACTCTATCTGCTGAAGATTTTATTTCTATAGCATATGCAAATACAGTTGCAGTAGAAATAATAAATAATAAAAAAGTAATGATTGGACTACTTACAGAAAAAAAAGAATTATTAGACTTTAAAGAATTTTTAAAATATAGTAACTAGTTTTCATTTAGCATTTTTCTAGAACTAATATCTACAAAAATAAATACAACCTATAATCTAATTTAAATAATAAAATTTAGTGTTTATAATTTACTTATAGTAATATTGGCATAATATTTGCTATACTTAAGGTTAAATATTATTTATAATTGCAATTATTTTATCAATCTTAAATTGATTTCAAATAATTATTAATGCAAAAACTAAATAATAATTAATAGTATAAATAATCTTAATCCTTATATAGGTGTTTAAAGATTAATTTTGCTTAAATATTAATTTATAAATAACTGAGGTATATCAACTATGGAGAACATAGCAGTAAGAGTAACTAGCCCTTATGCTGATCGTAATAATAGAGATACAATAAACCAAATAAAAAAAATATCAACAGGAAAAAAACAAAATCTTGACCTAACTGACATGCAGTATAAAAACAAATTAGAGGATAGATTAATAATTTATAACCGTGATATAGAATATGCTAAGCATCATAAAAATAATTATGAAGGATCAAAAAGTAGGTGCTTATTGGCTAAGAATATGATATATAACATACAAAAAATTATTAATAATGCTTATACATCAAATGATCAGCTATCTAAATATCAATATAATGATGAATCATTAAAATCAGAAGATCCAAGAATAAAACAAATTAAGAATTCTATATCTAGTCTTACTAATTCTCTAAAAAGTGACAATATTATAGATAAAGGGTCACGTTTTCAGTGGGGAACAGATACAAAATCTAATGATAAATATAGAATAAATATCAATCCAATTGCAGCTGACTATTTATTTAGCAATGGGTTACTTATACAATGTTTAGATAGAAAAGAAAATAATCAATATTGTAGTGCATATGATCTAGCTCAATTAATATCAAATGCTAATCAGAACAAAACTGAAGAAAATTTAAAACCTATAGCTAGTATAATTGCTTCAATATTCAAAAAAAAGGATAAAATAACTGATAATCAAGAAATATTTGAAAAAGCATTTCCTTTACCAAGTGAGATTACAGAAAAAATAATAAATATGCTATTTGATATGAATAGTAAAGATTATAAATCAACAGAAGAAAAAGCTGAGGCAATATTAAATGATAATAATCAAGATATAAATCTCTTAACAGAGAAATTATTATCAGCATTAAGAGATGATAAGAAAATTAGTATAGAATCAGCAATTAATAAAGATAATATAAATAAAGATAATATAAATGATAATAATAGTATAAATAACGATAATAATAGTACAAAAACACCTAATAGCTTAAGTGATAATGATAATCAGGATAAAAATAAAATTTTATATGATATTTTTAGTTTTTTAGGTTCTAAAATAGAAGAGACACATACACAAGAAATATCAATTTTAGCTTCAAATGCAATGAATGTAATTACAATCGCAGAACATGATATTATTTATCTTGAAAACTCTTCATCACAGTTAGAAGAATATTCTAAAGAATCATATGATAATGATAATAATTTATTAAATAGTATAGATGAAATAGATTTAATGAAAGAAATTAATAAACTAGCTTCTTGTTTAACAAGTGCTCAAATGATGAATATGGTAATATCATCTGGGGCAAAACTACAACAATTAATTGTTCAAGGAGCACAACAACAACTTAGTATTTAATTAAACAAATACTAACAAAATCACTATCAGTAAAAGCTAAAATGAACCATATTTTATATGGTTCATTTTAATAATTGTATTATCAATTAATTTTTTGTATCATTTATACATTAATGATACAAAATTAACAAATAAAATATTAATCATAATTTTAGTATTCATGAAATTGTGGAAACAAAAAGGAAAAAAAATTGGTATTATAGGTCTAGGATTAACTGGATTATCGTTATATCGTGCCCTTAATAAGGTAGCTTGTGAGATTATTTGCTATGATGATTCTATAAAAAATCAAAAAAGCTTTCTAAGAAAGTTTTCTACTCCTAATTTAATACCATTATCTAACAATAAATGGAAATTATTAGATCTAATTATTATAAGTCCAGGAATTGTCTATACTCATCCTATATATAACTTAGCAAGCAAATATAATATAACAATTTCCTCTGATATTGAGTTATTTATAGAAGAAAATTCCTCATCACAATTTATTGTTGTTACTGGGTCAAATGGTAAAAGTACTACTGTTTCTATGATAAGTCGTATACTAAAAAAAAATAACTTTAATTATTATACTGGAGGAAATATTGGTATCCCTGTATTATCATTACCTTTTCATGCTGAGGGATACATAATAGAATTATCATCTTTTCAGTTAAATTTATTAAAAAGACAGAACATATTTCCTAAAAAAACAATTTCTGTATTACTAAATATTGCTTCAGATCATTTAGATCGTCATAAAAATATATATGAATATATTAGAATAAAAAAAAGAATACTAAATAATAATGGTATAAACGTTATTGCTATTGATAATCAAATAACAGCAAATATATATCAACAACAGCTTAAAATTACAAAAAGAAACTGTATTGCTGTATCAGGACTACAACTACTTAGCAATGGAGTAAGTTGTAATAAAACTAATATAATTGATAATTATTTTGATAAAAAATCATACCCATTACCTATAATGAATAACTTCTTAGGACAACATAACTTACCAAATATTGCTGCAAGTATTACTGTTTGTCGTGCACTTGGTATTAATATAAAAAATATATTAACTTCTTTAAAAGGATATAAAAACCTTAAACATAGAATGCAATATATAAAAAGTAATAATGACATTCATTTTTATAATGATAGTAAAGCTACAAATACTCATTCTACAGCTGCAGCTATTAGTAATTTACATAATATATATTGGCTTGCAGGAGGTATCTTTAAAGAAAGCAATTTTTGGCTTTTAGATAATTATATACATAAAATTAAAAAAGCATATCTTTTTGGTAGAGATAAAATAATAATAGCTAATTACTTAAATTATAAAGTAGATTATGAGATATTTGATAGTATATCAGAGTCATTTTATGCAGCAGTCTCAGATGCTAAAAAAAATAACAACGCCGTCTCTCCAGCAAATATTTTATTATCGCCAGCTTGTGCTTCTTATGATCAATTCAAAAGTTTTATACAAAGAGGAAATAAGTTTATTAGTTTAATCTTAAAATTTAATAATACATATAATAAAAATGATTTTTTTGGAATTAACCTTAATAAAGGTGATCATTCTTAATAAAATGTATATAAGATATATTATTTGAAGTTTAGATATATTAAATAAAACATGCTTAATAAGTAATATAATTAAAAATAACCTACTAATAAACTAAAATAATATTTTATAATCTTTTTTATTCCTATATTTTAGTAAAAAAACAAAATCGATATAATAAATGTTTTATATGTACTAAATTTTGTAATTCATCCTCTAGCTTTAGCAGAAAAAATCCTGTATATTGCTAGTATATTATAGCTTGTTTATAATAAAAATATAACAAAAACGCTGTAAAAATAGTAGATTATAATTTTATAATATATAAGCTGCAACCGCACTAATAACTTTCTATTACAGTTATGTGTTACAAAAATTATTTAATATGAGTTTTATAGAAGAGCTTAAAAATAGAGGGTATTTCTATCAATGTACTAATTTAGTAGCACTTACTGAAGAATTAGAAAAAAATTCTATAGTTGGTTATATAGGATTTGATTGCACGGCAAAATCTTTGCATGTTGGACATTTAATGCAAATTATGCTGTTACGTCTTTTTCAAAAATATAATCATAAACCTATTATTGTTATTGGAGGAACAACTACAAAAATAGGAGATCCTACTGAAAAAAGTCAGCTAAGAAAATGTTTATCTGACAAAGAAATTAGTCAAAATATTAATGGTATACGCAATTCTTTAGAAAAGTTTATTAAGTTTGGAAATAATAGTAATGATGCAATTATTGTTAATAATGCTGAATGGCTAGAAAATATAAAATATATTAACTTTTTAAGTAATTATGGTAGAAAATTTTCAGTAAACCGTATGCTTACTATGGATTCTATAAAGCAAAGATTAATTCGTAAACAATCTATGACTGTCTTAGAGTTTAATTATATGCTATTACAAGCATATGATTTTTATTATCTTTATAAGCACTTTAATTCTATCTTACAGATAGGAGGAAGCGATCAATGGGGAAATATAATTACAGGAGTTGAATTTATTAAAAAAACTATAGGAAAAGAAGCTTTCGGCTTAACTACTCCTTTAATTACTAATAATTTAGGAATAAAAATGGGAAAGTCTGTACAAGGAGCAATATGGTTAAACAAAGAACAGCTATCTCCGTACGATTATTATCAATTTTGGAGAAATATTGACGATAATGATGTTATGAAATTTGCATATTTATATTGTGATTGGACTTTAGATGAATTAAATAATTTTAAAGATTTATCTATCAAAGATATAAATTTAGCTAAAAAAAAATTAGCATATAATATAACAGAACTCTGTCATGGAAAAGAAAATGCTACTATAAGTATTAATACAGCAGAAAAAGTTTTTAAAGAAAATATAGCAGATGATAATCTACCAACTATATTTATTGATATAAATAAGCTGAATAAAGGAATAGCATATTATCAACTACTCTTTGAATATGGTTATGCTAAGTCAAAGAGTGCTGCTCGTAGGTTAATTAAAGGAAAGGGAATAAAAGTCAATAATGAACTTATAACAGATGAAAAATTACTAATTAATACTACTTTATTAAAAAATCAAGCTAAAATTAAAATATCAGTTGGCAAAAAAAAACATATTTTAATTAAACTGAAGTAGAAAAAATTTTAACTAACATAGTTATATAGCTAGTATTTATATCAAAAAGACTAATTTAGATTAAGATTTAATTACTACACTATTTGCTAACTTATCATGCATAGCCTGACTTTTTTTACTAAATATAATTTGCCATACTCCAAAAACTGCAGTAGTATACCCTAGAAATCTTTTTATTACTCTAGATAGAGAGAGCTTTTCATAAGTATCAGAATCTACTATCTTCATCCTCATAATCATTTTTCCTGGAGTTGCACTATATTTATACCAAAATAAAATACAATATAACCCCATAGCTATAATATTTATTATAGTTAAAATTAAAAAATAACTTACTAGATTTACAGAGGATAAATAATTATAAAACTCTTGTGTTTTTAAAGCTGCTGTAATAGCTTTATCATCTTTTACATCTATCCCATAATTAATAAAAAAAGATCTAAATATATATATAAACAATGGTTGTATAATAAATTGTTTAACAGGTCTAAAAATCAACGCAAATATAGCAAGATCAATTACAGCAGCAAACATGCGATCAATAAATTTTGTATAGATAATTTGTTTTTTCACGTTAATCTGAAATTTTAAAAATGTATTGAGTAAATTAGCTTTATTATTTAATAAATAAAAACAAGTTTTATTTATTAAATATAACCAAATCAAGTAGACAACACTATTGTTAATAACTATCTATTAGAAAAATATTATATTAATGATGTAAAAATGATGATTTCTTGTTTTTACATTATAAATTATAATTAAGATTTATAACCATAGAACTTTTTATATTTAACTAATTTTCTAATAATTGTATCTTGTTTAATCTTAGATAAGTAATGTAACAATAACTTGCCATTTAAATGATCTACTTCATGACATATTACTCTAGATAATAAATCATTCACTATTAAATTTTGACGTTTATTATTAATATCTAAATACTCTACTGCTATAGTTTTAGGCCTGTCTACTTTAATTTTTTGTTCAGGAATAGATAAGCACCCTTCTAGTTCTGATGTTAATTCTTTTGATTGATAGGTAATATTAGGATTAATTAATATTATAGGATATAATATTTTATTATTATTATTATTATTATTATATTCTGTGAGATCTATTACTATTACTCTCTGTAAAACCCCTACTTGATTTGCTGCTAAACCTATTCCTTGATTACTATGCATAGTAAATATCATATTATTAGCTAAATCTTTAATATACTGATTTACTATAGGTACTGGTTTAGCTTGTTGTGTTAAAATTTTAGAAGGAGCAATTAATATTTCTAATGCAATCACTTTTTTATTTTTTATACAATTCTTTAATAAGATAACTTATTCAAAAGGTTTTACTACAACCATGATAACAGCAATAATTATCATTATTGTTGGTATCTCATTAATTATACGAAAAAATAATACAGAATGTCTATTATTATTATTAACAAAATTACTTCGACATCTTGCTAGTAAACCATGGATAGTAGTAAGAACTAGTACACATAACATTTTAATATAAAACCAGATTCCTAAAGCAGCAACACCATAAACATATGCTGTTAAAAGGCCAAAAATATAAGTTAAAATCATAGATGGAGTCATAATTATTTTTTGCAGATTATATTCCATTTTTTGAAAAATTTTATCCATTTGAGAGCCTTTTTCTACTTCCATATGATATATAAATAATCTAGGCATGTATAACATTGCAGCCATCCAACTAATAACAGATACTATATGAATTACTTTATACCATAAAAAATATTTATCCATAAAAAAAAATCAATATAATTAATTCAGTAATAGACAAGGACATTTATTATAACTATTAGGGCATATTCTTTTAAGATTATGTGATCCTATTATCGCCTGATCTATATTAACATAATCTAATATCATTGTAGCTAATTGATGAATAAATATATTGGTAATACTTAAAGTTTTTATCCTTATATAATTTACTCCATAAAATTCTGCTATTTTTTTATATTCTATATCTAATTCCACTAATGTCTCTAAATGTTCTGAAACAAAAGCTATAGGAACTACTAATATTGTTAATCCTAACTTTGCTGCATTTTTAATTTCTTCTTTTGTATCAGGTTCCAACCACTTTAGAGGTCCTATCTTACTTTGATATGTAACTTTATAATTTAGGTTTTCAATACCTATTTCTTTTATTATTTGGCTTGTTGATTGCTCTATATGCCATTGATATGGATCTCCATTATTGACAATTTTTTGAGGTAAACCGTGAGCAGAAAATAAAATAATATAAGGCTCTTTTACATTTATCATTTTTTCTTTAATTAATGAAGTATGTGCCTTAATAAAATAACTTGCTGTAGAATAACAACATATTATTTTCAAGCATAACTGATCAAAGTAATCATAATTTTTAAGAGCAGCAATGAAATTGTTTATAGATGAACCTGATGTAGTAAAAGAATATTGAGGATAAAGTGGAAGTAATATAATTTCATTTGGTTGATAATTTTTAACATTTTTTACGACTTCTTTTGACATGGGATTCCAATATCTCATACAAATGAAAATTTTGTAATTGCTTAACTTATTATCTAATACTTTTTCTAACGCTTCTTTTTGATATATAGTTTCTTTAAGTAAAGGAGACTTACCACCTATATAGTCATACATTTTTTGAGCTGATTTTGTTCTAATCAAAGATATGAAAAAAGCTAATATATATCTAAAAAATTTTCTGCAATTAATTATATGATAATCATTAAATAAATTAAATAGAAAATATTTAACATTTTTTCTACTATCTGGGCCGCCTAGATTAAATAATATTATTGCTATTTTTTTATTTTTCATTATATGATTTTATGTAATTTACTAAAAATTCTACATTATTTGGATCAGTGTTAGGCAATATACCATGTCCTAAATTAAAGATAAATTTGTTTATATTAATTTGCGATAAAATATTATTTATTGCTTTTGATATAATTTTTTTATCACATAACAATATAATTGGATCTAAATTACCCTGTATAATAATGTTAGATTGCCATTCTTTCATAATATTTATAGGAATATATTGATCTACACTAATTATATCTATTTTTGTTTCTTTTATGTATTTTGTATATAAGAATCCTGATCCTTTAGGAAAACCAATTATTGGTATATGAGGAAAATTCTTTCTTATAGACTCTACTATCATTGTTGTAGGTTTTATAACAAGATCATTATAATCATAATTTGATAAAATACCAGCCCATGAATCAAATAATTGTATTATATCTACCCCTGCTTTTATTTGGTTTGATAAATGTTCTATTGTTTTATCGGTAATAAAGTTGATAAGTGTTTTTATTAGTTTTTGTTCATTATATAATAGCTTTTTGCTTTCTAAGAAATTATTTGAGTTTTTTCCTCCTTCAATCATATAACTTATTACTGTCCATGGACTACCTGAAAATCCTATTAATGGAATTTTTTTTGGTAGTTTTTGTTTGGTAAGAATTATACTTTCATAAATATTTTCTATTTGTGTATTAAAGTTATTTTTTAGTTTTGATAGATCTTTTATTGATCTAAATTTATCTAAAATTGGTCCATAATTTTTTTTAAATGTAATATCCCAACCTAAACTATGAGGTAATACAAGAATATCAGAAAAAATTATTGCTGCATCAATATTAAATCTTTTAATTGGTTGTAATGTAATTTCGGTTACTAGTTTGCTATTGTAACATAAGTCTAAAAAATTTTTATTATTTTTTCTAATGTCATTATATTCAGGTAAATATCTTCCAGCTTGTCTCATTAACCATATAGGAATAGTAGAACAAGTTTTTTTGAAGATTTTACTTAAATCATTTTTAAAATATGAAGTCATTGATTATTAGATTATTTAAATTAAATTAATATTACTATAAATATATTATATATATAGTAGTTGTAATTGAAGAGCAATATATGTACATAAACATACTTATCCACATAGTTATCTACATAAAAAAAATAAAAAATCTTTATTATTAAAAGCAAAATAAAGTTATAAAAGTTATCCACAACAAAAGTTATTCAGAGGATAAATTTGTGGATAACTTTTAATAAATTGATAAAAAAAGGTTTTATAGAGTTATAATCATATTATCCATATAATTATACACATTTATAATAATAGAGAATTAAATTACTATATGCTATCATATATATATGATAGCTATGATTATTTGGTCCTATAGATTAAATTTTATCCACATAAGGTAATAAAAAGTAAAAGTTATATAATATATTTATTATTCGTTTTATAGTTGTATTATAAAGCTTAGGACTAGCAATATTATAGTAAAAATAATATCGTCATGTCATTATATATTGAGCAAATTTTTTAGTTATTACAATTTTTTAACAATATCATCTAAATAATAAAAATTGTCATAATGATTTAAATATGCATAATAAAAACTCAATAATTTTAATATTGATAACTCTATTGTAATCAATTTAGTTATCAATTTTAGTTATTTAATCGTAAATTAAATGAAGCAATTTATTGCTTAAGGAAGAAACTTAATCAAAATGTTTACTATGATTATTATGTCATAAATATTAATAAGGAAAAAAAAGATGATTTCTGTTGCTATTACAGGTAGTTTTGCTGTAGGGAAGAGTTTTGTTCTTAATTATATTGAAAAGTTTTTAAATTATAAGGTATTTTCTTGCGATAATTATGTAAGTCAGTTATTGAATGATATTAATATACAAACTAAGGTACTAACTGAAATAAAATCACTTAAAGTTTTTGATAAAAAAAAAATATTATCTTTAATTTGTTATAAAGAGGTTTATAAAAAGAATTTAGAGCAATTAATTCATCCTATGGTAAAAAGTGGTATATTTAATTTTAAAAATCTTTTCTGTAATGAGGATATTTTATTTTTTGAAGTACCTCTGCTTTTTGAAACTGATTTTTATAAATACTTTGATTATTCTATTTGTTTATATTGTAGTGAGGAAGTAAGGTTACAAAGAGCAAGTAAAAAATCAAATTTTAATTATAAAACTTATAAAATGATAGAAAATTATCAGATATCCCAAAGCATCAAATCTAAAAAAGCAAATTTTACTGTTAATACAGAGCATGATTGTGTAATATTATTTGATAAAATTAATAATATTATAAAGAAAATATTATAATGAGAGAAATAATATTAGATACTGAAACTACAGGTTTGAATCCTAAAGAAGGCCATAGAATTGTTGAGATTGGGGCCGTAGAGATGATTAACAAGATAGTAACTGACAAAAAATTTCATTACTATCTTAATCCAGAAAGAACTGTTCCAATAGAAGCATATAATATACATGGTATTTCATCGAAATTTTTAGAAAATAAACCTTTATTTAAAGATGTTGTTACTGATTTTTTAGCATTTATTCAAAATTCTAGGTTGGTTATTCATAATGCAAATTTTGATCTGAGCTTTTTAAATTATGAATTAAGTATAATAGGAATGAAGGCTCTGAATTATTTAGAGGTAACTGATACATTAGCTTTAGCTAGGACACTTTTTCCTGGTAGTAAAGTTAATTTAGATGCTTTGTGCAAGCGATTTAAAATAAATTACCATTCTTTAAGGAAATATCATAGTGCATTAAATGATGCTAAATTACTTGCTCAAGTATATATAGAGCTTTCAGGAGGAAGACAAGTAAGTTTTTTAATTAAATCTAATGAGGGTAATGATATAAAAAATATTGTGTATAAAAAAGTTGTGGGAAATAATATAATCATTACTCCGACAAAGGAAGAAGAAATATTATATAAAAAATTTTTAGCAAGTTTTAACTGTTGACTGTTAAAATTATATGGTTATAAAAGATATTGTTCGGAAAGAAATTTTACAAAAAAGAAAATTCTTTGATGAATTAAATTACTATGATAAAAATGAAAAAGTTCAAGATTATATTGAAGAATTAATCAATTCTTTATTGCTTAATAATAATACTAGTTACCAAAATTATACTTTAGGATTTTATCTTTTTTTAAAAGGAGAACCAGATTTAACAAAGCTAATAATTAAGTTTAGTAATAATTATTTTATTGCGTTACCAAAAATATTAAGGAATGAATTGTTTTATATACGTTATCAAACTGGATCTGAATTGGAATATAGTGCTTTTAAGAATTTAATGCATCCAAAGCATGGAATTAAAGTAATACCTAATATTATCGTTGTTCCTGCTCTTGCTTATAGCATAAGGGGAATTCGTCTTGGTTTTGGTTTTAATTTTTTTAATGATTTTTTAATAAAAATGAAAAAATATTATCAAGTAATAACTATAGGGGTATGTTTTAATGATTATTTATTTTCATACTTGCCAATAGATGGATATGAGGTATCTTTAGATTATGTTGTTACAGATAAAATGATTATAAAAATATGAAATTTACAGCTATTGATATTATTATTTTAATCATCATATCAAGTTCTTCGTTTCTAGGTCTATATAAAGGATTACTTAATATTATAATTAACATTATTGCTTTTGTTTTATCTATATTTACAGCAATTACTCTTTTCCCTTATATTCAATTAATAATACATAATCATATGAGTAGTGAGTTACTTAGTGCTATAGTAAGCGGAGTATCATCTTATATTTTTTCTTTATTATTTTTTTCCATTATTTTTTCAAAGCTTGGACAATTTATTACTGATCGTTATAGTGGTTTTCTTGATCGAATGATGGGAGGAGTTTTTGGATTTTTAAGGGGGGTATTTATAGTGGTAGTTATAATATTCATAATAATAGTATTTTATTCAAATGCATATTTTAAATCTAATAATCTTCATGATATGGTATTAAATCTAGATAAAGCTAAGGTTCCTAAGTGGTATTCTGAATCTGTTACTACGTATTATGCAGAGGATGTTTTATTTATGATACTAAAAATAATTCCAGAAAGTTATTTAAAAACAGTAAAATTGTATCGTCCAGATCAGGAAGAGATTATTCTTAATCAAGAAGATAAATAATAAGGCTAGAAAATGATAATTAATAGTATTATTAGTTTTCAAGCAAATATTTAATTATGAATATTAATATGTTATATTTATGTATAGTAATTAATAAACAGTTGTAGATATGAAAAAATATACTCTTAAAGAGCATTTTTTTGAGCTTAGGTTTAGGTTAATAAAAGTTATTTCTTTCTTTTTTGTAACTTTTTGTTTATGTTATTATTATAAAAATGAATTACTTTTTATTTTATTAAAGCCATTAATTAATGTTACACAATATAAAATTCATAGAATAATATATACTGGGTTAACAGAGGCATTTGTATCATATTTAAAATTGTCTGTTTTTTCTTCTTTTTTACTAACATTCCCTATTATTTGTTATCAATTATATTTTTTTATAGAACCTGGTTTAAAAAATAGAGAGAAAAATATTATTTTATTAGTTTTTGTTATTTCTCCTATATTATTTTTTTCCAGTAGTTTTATTTTGTTTTATTTTGTCATGCCTAAATCTTGGCAGTTTTTTTTAAGTTTTGAAACAGTAGATGCTGTAGTTCCTATAGTTTTGGAGGCAAAAGTAAGTGAATATTTAACTTTAGTTATGCAGTTTATTGTTGCTTTTGGTTTAGCTTTTCAGCTACCAATAGTATTAGTTGTATTGAGTATATTAAATGTTATTACTACAAAAAGTTTAAAGAAGAAGAGAAGAATATCAATAGTAATTAATTTTATTTTAGCTGCTATATTAACTCCTCCTGATATATTTAGTCAAATCGCTCTTGCTCTTCCTTTGATTTTGTTATATGAAATTTCTATAGTAATGTGTAATTTTATAGAAAAAAGAGAGAAAAAATATGTTGGATCTAAAGTGGATTAGAACAAATTTTAAAAAATTTAATGATCTATTAGTAGCTAGAGGATGTGATATTAATCTAGAGGAAATCATACGTCTAGATAAAGAAAAAAGAGAAATTATTGAATTGGTTCAGCAATTTCAAAAGGCTAAAAATATAAAATCTAAGATGCTTAGATCATTTAAAAAAAATGGAATTGGGATAGAAATACATAGGGATATTACTCATATTAATGAAAAACTAATAGATTTAGATAAACTATTATTAAAATATAATAAACTACAAGATATTATAGATCTTATTCCAAATTTACCATTAGAAGATGTCCCAATAGGTTCTAATGAGAGTATGAATAAGTTGATAAGGAATTTTAAAGAAGAAAAATATTTATTAAATTCTAAAACTCATGAAGAGCTTGGTAAGAATCTTGGCATGATGGATTTTATACAAACAGTAAAAATCTCAGGAAGTAGATTTGTAACATTAAAGGGTGGATTAGCTAGACTAGAACGAGCGCTAATTAACTTTATGTTAGATATCCATACTATTAAATTTAATTATGAAGAAGTTTCTATACCTTCTTTGGTCAAATCAGAAGCAATGTATAATGTAGGTCAATTGCCAAAATTTGCTCATGAATCATATGCAACAAATAATGATAAATTTAGGTTGATTCCAACAGCTGAAGTTCCTTTAACTAATATGGTTGCTGGATTAATATTATCAGCTGAGGAAATGCCTAAAAAGTATGTTGCCTGCAGTAATTGTTATAGATTAGAAGCAGGAAGTGCAGGAAAAGATAGTAAAGGGATGTTTAGGACCCATCAGTTTTCTAAAGTAGAACTTGTTACTATTACAACTCCAAATCAATCTGAATATGAACATCAATATATGCTTAATGCAGCTGAAACTGTATTAAAGCAACTTGATATCCCATATAGGATAATGTTATTATGTAGAGGAGATATGGGGTTCTCTGCTTGTAAAACTTATGATATTGAAGTATGGTTACCAGGACAAAAAAAGTATAGAGAAATATCTAGTGTATCTAACTGTGGTGACTTTCAAGCTAGAAGAATGAAGGCTAAATATAAAGATCTATTAAAAAAGGAAAATATATATGTTCATACTTTAAATGGATCAGCTTTAGCTGTAGGTAGAACAATAGTAGCTATTATGGAAAATTATCAGAATTCTGATGGATCTATAACAATTCCTAAGGTTTTAGTACCTTATATGGGGGGTGTTGATAAAATTAGTAAAAGCATGTAGCAAAACTTATTTTTACAGATGTTTATTCTTGGAATCCTTAAAAGTCCGATTATAAAAAGTAGAGATTTTTTATATGCTGAAGAAAACGGTATCAAATTACTCCTTGTAATTCTGAGCTAGAACTTCAATTAGATATAGCTAATAAAGTTATGCATGACAATAAAGATGTTTTAAAAAAATTTGCAGAATAATACCGAAGCTCCTAGATTTGGGTTTTAAAAGATGTGATTTTATCACAATTCATTAAGAACAAATATTAGCTCATGGAGGTATAAGAAGTGTTCGATATATAGATATCTTTTATATATGCGTACTCAAAAGAATGGATTTATTCTGGTAGTGAGCGAGCATATATCTATTCTAGAATGGGCGCTAGTTATTGTTACAGAATTGCTACTAACTACCTATTTTTGATGGTAACAAAATGATATCTTTATCAACTATGTTGGTATTTTTTATTAGAAATAGTGTTAAAATGTATATTTAGGCGATTTTCTTTTTTTTATAATAGATAATAATATACCTCCAATTATTAAACTAAAAGTAACTAGTAAAGGAATATACGAAGGTATTTTTATAAAGTGAGATATGATAATCTTTATAGATATAAGAATTATTATAATACCCAATGAATATTTAATATATTTGAATCTTTTCACTATGTGTTCTAGACAATAAAATAATGCTCTTAGCCCAAGAATAGCAAAAACATTAGAAGTATATACAATATATGTGTTTTGAGTAATTGAAAGAATTATAGGAATACTATCAATAGCAAAAATTAAATCCATAAATTCAATAGTAATAAGGGCCATAAATAAAGGTGTACAGTATATTTTATTATTTTTTTTTATAAAAAATTTGTCACCATGCAATTTGGGTTCTATATTTAGGTATTTATTTAGTAATTTGTATATAATACTATTTTTAATATCAATTTTACTATGATCAGATAAGCAAAGAGTCTTAATTCCTGTGTACATTAATATGGCAGAAAAAACAAACATAATCCAATCAAATTTTGCAATTAGTGCTATACCAGTTAATAGCATTATTGCTCTTGAGAGCAGTGCAAATAAGATTCCTAAAAATAAAACTTTATGCTGATATTTGGATGGAATATTAAAAAACTTAAAAATGATTAAAAATACAAAAATATTATCTAAACTCATAGTTTTTTCTAATATATATCCAGTATAGTATTCTTGCATACTTTTTGTACCCATAGTATAGTATATATATATGCCAAAAAGGCATGCAATTATTATATAGAATATGCTTAATAATAAGCTGATATATATTCTATAATCCTTATTTTTACTAAAAATAAATAAATCTATTATTAATAAAGATACGATGATAATAAAGAAAATGATCGAATGATTTATTGATAGATCCATAATATATATAACAATAGATATAATGACACTAATATAAAAACAATGTTAGCACCAAATGCAGATTAGCAGATAATATTATTATATACTTTATTTTAATTTAATTTTTAATTGTGATTAATTTGGTATATAAACTACTTTATTGAGTGATTAATTCTTTTGCAGCAGAGATACTGTTTTCTGTTATTTTTTTTCCAGAAATCATTCTAGCTAGTTCTTTTGATTGTTCTTTTTGCGTAAGAACATTAAGAGTTATGTAAAAAAAATTTTTATCTTGTATTTTTTTTACTAAGATATGTTGATTAGCTTTTCCTGCAATTTGAGCTTGATGTGTAATGCTTATTACTTGTGTATGTGTACTTAATTTTTTAAAGTTATTACCTATAGCATCTGATACAGCTCCACTGGTTCCAGAATCTATTTCATCAAATATAAGGGTAGGTGATTTTATTAGATTGTTATTTTTTAAAATAGCTGATTTGAGTGAAATTATAAATCTAGATAATTCTCCACCAGAAAATATTTGATTAATCAAAGATTCTTCTGTGCCTGGATTAGACGATACCATAAATTGGACATTGTCTATTCCATTTTTTGTTATATTAGATTCATTTGTTACTATTTTAATTCTAAAAGTTGTTTGTTCCATCTTTAGTTTATTTAGTTCTTCTGTTGTTCTTTCTTGTAGCATTATTGCTGTTTGATGTCTTTTTTCTGATAACTCTTTAGCAGCTTTTAGATATTTTATTTTGTTTTCTATATATTTTTTTTGTGTATCAGTAGTTTTTGTTATTTTTTTTTCTAATAAACTTAGTCTTTTTTTAGATTGATTAACAGTATTTTCAAGATTATCTACAGTACAATTGTTTTTTCTTGCAAGGTGTTTAATGTAATGTAAACGTTCTTCTATATTATCAAGAGAATAATCTGATATAACATTATTTTGTTCGTTTAATAGATCATATAATAGAGTTATTGAATCTTCCAATCTATCATATGCTTTATCTAATAGAGAGTTAATATTTTGAGTTTTCTTTATGTTTTCTATTTTTTTTAGATTCCTTTGGCATTGAGTGATTATTTTATTAAAATTACTTGATTCTATGTCTTGAATTATTGTTGTTATAATATTAATTATATTATTTTTTTGTATAATTTTTTCTTTTTCTTTAATTAGTTCTTCTTCTTCTTTTGGTTGAATATTAGCATTTTCTATTTCAGTACATATATGTGTTAGGTAGCTTATTTCTTCTTTAAGAGATTCTTGGTTATTTTTATCTATTTTTAATTCATTAGAAGATTCTTGCCATTTTTTATATAATTTAGTTACATTATTAGTGAATTTAGACAACATACCAAATTGGTCAAGTATTTCGATATGTAAACTAGGCTCTATTAATTTTAAATTAGTATTTTGTATATGCAATTCAATTGATATTGAAAATAAATTTTTTATTATTTTTTGGTTTACTGCTTTGTTATTAATAAAAAATCTTGTCCTTCCTGTATTAGTTTTGATACTTTTAATAACGATTTCTGTTGTTTCTATTATTCCTATTTCTTGTAGATATGAACTTGTACTCTTATTAGGTATTAATTTTAATGATACTGAGCATGAGTTAGCTCCTTTCATAATGATATTTTTTGGGATTTTATGCCCAAAACAAAATAGTATAGCATCTAGTATTATAGATTTCCCAGACCCACTTTCCCCTGTAATAACATTCAGCTTAGGGCTAAAAAAACATTCTATTTTTTTTACTAAAATAAAATTTTCAATATATATGCTATGTAGCATTTAAACTGTATAAGTTTGAATTTTTTGACTTATTTTAATAAGTCTTTACCATATGATGTCCAAATTGCATCAGGATATTCATGCTTAAGTACATTATAATAAATTTTAGCTTCATCTATTAGTCCAAGCATTTTAGTACTTTCTATAAGTCTATATAAAGCTTCTGGTCTATATATTGGCTTGTTATTATCATTTGCAATTATTTGGAATCTAGCTATTGCAGCTATAGGGTTATTCTTTTTAAGATAATATCTCCCTATTATCATATTATGTCCAGCTATACGGTCATTAGTTAACTCTAGTTTTAGTCTTGCACTTTTAGAGTACTTGCTATTAGGGTAATTTTCTATTATCCATTTTAATTGCTTTTGAGCTATATAAGTTTTAGTTTGATCAAGATTATTGTTATTAATTTGAGCATAAAAAGATAAAGCATATAAGTAATGCGAATATAAAATATCTTTATGTCTTGGATATAATAGATGATATAAATCTATTATATCTATTGCGTCATCATATTCCTCTGCTAAATATAGTGAGTATGCTTGCATAAGTTTAGCTTCAGCATTTATGGGATGTGCTGGATATTGTATATATATATTACTAAATTCTTCAGCAGCATCTTGATATTGACCATTTTTTAAGTTATTTATCCCATTATCATATAAAACCACAGCAGGAACAATAACATTATTGTTTTTATAAGTACAACTTGTTGTTATTAACATTAATATTGCAGTAGTAATTCTAGGAAAATAAAGGAAACGCATAATGATTATGAAAACTGAACTAAGAAAATTAATATATTATTTTTCTTATTAAATAAGATTTATTTATTATCTTTATTATCATCTTTGATACTCTCTTTAAAGGCTTTTAATCCTTTACCAAGATCAGACATTACTTGCGGCAGTCTTCCAGCTCCAAATAATAAAAGAATAATCAATAGAATCAGTAATAATTGACTAATACTTACTCCCATGACAATTTAACCTATATTTAAAATTAAACAACGATGATTATATCTTATAATGTATGAGTTTGCAATACTATAGGAAAGATAGCATCTGAATTATGTGACCCCTACGGTATTTGAAACCGTGTTTTCACCTTGAAAGGGTGATGTCCTAACCAGCTAGACGAAGGGGCCGCGTTTTTTTTTAGTTATATTATAACTATTAGATAAATGATACAGAAATTATAACTTTTTATCTCTCTTTTACAAGTACTTTTAATATGCTATTTTTATTTATTATTCTATAAAAAGCTATTGACTATAGCTAGATAATAATTAGTTTTTTAGAAATCAAGGTCAGAGTATTCTTTTGATGGAACAAAACCAGCTATACGATCATTTAATATTGGTCTAAAACTTGGTCTAGACTTAATAATAGAGTACCAATTTTTTATTTGTAACCATTTATCCCAGTTAATTTCTCCAAAATAATCAACAATTGATATATTAGCTACTGCAGCTATGTCAGCACAAGATAATTTATCATATGCAATATACATATTTTGCTTTAAACAATAAGTTAAAAATTGAAAGTGTTTATTAAGGTTATTTTTTGCTATTTTTATTGCTGTACTTTTAGGACTTGTATTTTTATTCAATAATTTGATTACTTTCTCATTAATTAATATTTTACTTACTTCTCGATAAAATTTATCGTTAAACCATATTAAATATTTTCTTACATCATTTCTAAATTGTATTTCTTGAGGCATAAAATAAAAATTTTTATATACCTCAATTAAGTATTCTATTAATGGATATATACCAATAACATTAATTTGACTATCTTCATTCAATAAGACCGGGAATATTCTAGTTGCATTAACTGATAACAATTCTTTGTTGTATGTCCAATAGTTTTCTTTAATTAAAGAAAAGTTTAGTTTTAGTTCATGTAAGTATATTCTTGCTTGTCTTGATAGAGGACATATAGGGTGATAAAATAATTTATACATACATCTAAATTTATATATAATCATTATGCTAAAAAAATGATGGTTTGTAAGCTGGATTCTGTATATAGCAAAAAGCTATTTGCAGTTATTTATCTAGGATAAATGTTACCATTTACCTCAAGCAACCTACCCACGTAGATATATTTTTAGTATAGACAAACTATAGAGTAACTTATTAATTAAGATACTCAACCCACGCCTACTTGGTCTTTCTCCTGATGGGGTTTACAAAACGGTTATTGTCACCAATAACCCGGTGCGCTTTTACCACACCATTTCACCCTTACCACTTATAAAGTTATGTGGCGGTATTTTTTCTGTTGCACTTGCCCTAAAAAGAATATTATTCCTTTCGCTGGGAGTTACCCAGCATCACGTCTATATGGAGTCCAGACTTTCCTCATAATAGTATTTTTATATATTATGCAACTGCACAACCACCATTTTTTTAGTAATTCTCAACCATTAATTTAATTATATCTTTAAAAACAACTAAAAACTATTAAACATACTCAAATGATAACATATTTGTTTTACTTTAGCAAGTATTAGAAGTAGTTGTATATTATCGTGTTATAATAGTTGGTATATTTTACTAATTGATAGAGTTTTTTTACTTAATAAGAACTACTTAATTATGGATTGATTTTTATTCTTTTATTATTTTCTTTATTATTTTCTTTATAGGAAGTTATTTTTATATTAAGCTCTTTTAACTGTGTTTGATTAATTCTACTAGGGGCATGCATTAATAAATCTTCTCCTTGTTGGTTCATAGGGAAAGCTATTACTTCACGTATATTTTCTGTCTCAGCAATCATCATTACAATGCGGTCAATTCCAGGTGCTATTCCTCCATGAGGGGGAGCACCATACCTTAATGATTTTACTATTCCAGCAAACTGATTATTTACTTGTTCTTGAGAATATCCAACAATATTAAATGCTTTATATAGTAGATCAAGTTTATGATTTCTTATAGCTCCGCTAGATAATTCTACTCCATTGCATACTAAGTCATATTGATATGCTTTGATAGCTAATAGCTCTTGTTGTTTCGTGATTGCTTTTAGATTATTTAATGATATCTTAGGCATAGAAAAAGGGTTATGAAAAAAATCTATTTTATTGGTATCTTGATTGATTTGATAAAAAGGAAAATCTACTATCCAACAAAAATTAAATTTACTATTATCGTTTATATTTAGTTTTTTTCCTAATTCTTCTCGAACTTTTCCTGCAATCTTTGTAGCAATATTTTCTTTATTACATACAAAAAATATCGCATCTCCTACTGTAGTATTAGTTAAATTTTGTATTGCTACTATTTCTTCTTGATTTATGAACTTAGCGATAGAACCTTTTATTAAATTATTATTTTCTAGTTGTATATAAGCTAATCCTCTTGATCCTTCATTAATTGCAAAATTAATGATATTATCAAAGAATTTACGTCCTTTATTATTTGCTTTAGGTGCAGGAATTGCTCTTATTATAGCTCCTTTTTTAATATTTTCTTTAAATATATTAAAACTAGAATTAATAAATATTTTAGTTACATCTGAAATGATAATTGGGTTACCTAAGTTAGGTTTA
>CAYXTI010000007.1:0-41464 GCA_964468495.1 uncultured Rickettsiaceae bacterium
GATTACTATAAAATAATCACTATTTAACAACATTTATGCATATTGTTGTATTATTATATAGAAGTACAAAAATAATAGCCAATAAATCATTATAATCTTAGCTTGTTAATATTTTCTACCGTGCTATAAAAGCACAAAACACCAAAAAATTAATAAACACTATATTTATTAGAGAATAAATAACGATTATTATAAAATAACCACTATTTAACAGCACTTATAGCATTACTTTTAACTTCATTCTCCATATTTTTAGCCTTATATATAATATTTTGAAATATTACTCTATCTTGCATTTTTATCAAATTAGCACTATCATCAACAGTAGATTTTTCTATACTACTTTCAATAATAACTCCATTTGATCCAACTCCTGGTTTTTCATACTTTATAGGACCTGAATATTTACTTTCTATGTAACTATTATTTCTAACTTCTTCTAATTGATTAATATTATTACATAATCCTAAAAGAAGTTGATATAATTGAGATGTTTCTCCATTAGTATAATAAGCTGTTACTATACCAGTATTATCAATAGTACATTTTTGAAATGAGCCAGTACTATAACCATTATTATCCATATTAATACTACTTTCTGAATTATACTGAGTAAAATTTTTGGTTATCCAATCTATTTTTATTGAACTTTTATCGCTTCCATTATTATGAGCCACTGATAAATCATTTCCTAAGCCAACATAATCTATAACATGACCATTGCTATTAAAATTTAATCTTCCACTTTGGAGCAAAATATTATCTTGATTATATATCTCTACCGCCCACTTATTTTTAGCTAATTTTCCAAAATATAAAGAGATATGAAATTGACAACCTAAACTATCAACTAAATCTAAGGTATGAGAAAAAATAGAACCTTTATCTTTATTATTTTTAGTTTCTAAATCTAATAGCCTTTTTCCTACTACATCAGGATTATATAATTGATTATATAATACCTGGCTTCTATTAAGGTTAAAATAATCATACAATCTACTAAATCTGTTTACTTTAAAATTATGCCCAACTTCATTACTTTTGGAAGAAGCAACTAATGAATTAGTTGCTAATTTACCGTTTTCTGGAATAAATTTTATCAAACCTTTAGCCTTATCTACAAATGTTATAATATAATGCAACCCATTTTCTATTTTTAAGCCTGCAATATTATAATTTTGAGGTAAATCAGAAAACTCAACAACATCACCTTTTTCATAATTATGAGAACCTAAATATAATATAACTTCTTCACTTCCTTCATTAGTTTCGAATATTTCTACCTGAATCTTATTATTTTCATTTATTCCAATTTTTTTATACCTTAATCCCTCTAATTGTGCTTCCCATTTATTTTCTATTAATTCAGTTGCTGCTATAGGAAATATAGTTAAAGGGGATGAAGAAGAAGCTTCTCCTGCTAAAAAGTGTTCCAATGCATTAATAGTAAAGCTACCTTCATTAGTAGATTTTACAGTATAGCATCCTGCTGGCAATACATAAAAATTATTATCAGCTTTAATAACTCCTGTTGTATTATCATAATTAATATAAACTATGTCATTTTGAGATAAATTATGACCATTAGCATTAATAATAATATCATGTTCTGAGGTGGAAATTTGAACTTTAGAAGAAACTGCGTATATATCATCATTTCCTAATAAGGCCTTACTACAAGCTTTTCGCCAAAAGCCATTACCCTCATATTGATTAGTTAAACTTAATGATTTTATTTGTTTATTTGTAACATCAAAAAATTGATCATTTGTATTTTCATTTAAAAAATTAACTGTAAAATAATCTTCATTAATAGCACTCACCAAGTAAAACCCATCTTGAAGACTACTACCTACTCCAGAAATATATACTAAATCAAACTGAGCTAAATTATGATGAGGAGCAAAAATTGCTACTGTTAATTGTTTTTTATTATTACTAGCATCTGACATTTCAAGCTGCTTAATATAATTAATTTGCCGTTGACGGTATGATGTTCCTGTTATAGATAAATTATCAACAGCAGACTTAGCATTTATAATTACCTTATTTTTTGATTCTTTTTTTAATTCTAAAAACTTATTTTGACCTTTATTAATTTGATCTTCAAGAGATTTAATACTATTAAATCTAATTTCACCTTCAGAAGGTTCTTTTACATCAAATAAAAGTAACTCTTCTTTAATACAATTCATATTACCACCAATATTAGAAAAACTCAGTCCTTTATTAGGATCTTGTGCAACCACATATAACCTACTATTATTAATTATTGCTTTAACCCCTGGTATATTATTGATTAAAGAAGTTAATGTCCCTAAGGAATAGAAATAATTATCTCCAGTTTCTTCATTAGCATTTTCAGCTTTATAAAAAAACTTATATTCATTACCATCTATAGATAGCCTTAACCCATCATTATCTGAAATTCTAGGATCATTAAAATGCTCGTCAACCTTACTTGCACCAAAAATTTTACTATTATTGCCTATAGATTTAGACATAGCTATCCCCCCATATGTCATAGTACTACGGACTGAGTTATCTTTACTTATAGTTAAACTATCTCCAATAGTTAATTCTCCATTATTATCAAACGAAGGTAATATGATATCATTATTTTCTGATAGATGTAATGTTATTCCTACACCTTTAATAGAGTTAGTATCAGTACTTAAATTTGCAGATACTATATTTATAGTATCTGATGCTTTAGGAGGATATATTTCATCTTGATTTATAATTACTTGCTCTAACCCTTGAATATTTTTAGTATTTATGCCTTTATTTTCAGGTTCTCCACCTTGTAAAATTTTTTTACCTAATAATATTTGATTAGCGCTATTTGATATATAACCTTCTTTATTTAAAGAAAATTCTCCATTTCTAGTATGAACCACTGAATTATTATTATCCTTCTCTTCACTTACAGGAAAAAAACCATTACCCTGAATTGCTATATTTGTTGAAATCTGACTATTTTCTACTTCTCCTTGTATATTAATAGATTTTTCTTCAACATAATTAATAGATGAAGAACCTCCTGCTTTTGAATATAAATTATGAAAAGTCCCTTCTTTAGTAAAATTACTATTAGATTTTACTATGTTATTAGCTATACAATCAATTGATTTATTACCTAAATTTATCGCTGAACTCAATAAATTATTACCCATAAAATGAATACTCTTTAAAAATTAAAAATTACTGATTATTTAATTAAAATAATATTTTTTGCAGTATACACAGCATAAATTATGCCATAAAATCTAAAATAAATTAATATAAGTATAATTTTTCAAAAATAAAAATAAAAAAATTTATTTTTATTTGCAAAAAAAATACTAGGATGTATTTTCTTTAAATGAATAACTTATATAGTAAATATAAAATCGCATAATTTATTAACAAAAAAGCTAATTATATATAAAAAAAACTAAGAAAAAACTTCCATTTTATGAATAATTTTTATATAACCACCCCAATTTACTATGTAAATGATATTCCTCATATTGGTCATGCATACACTAACCTAGTATGCGATGTAATTGCTCGTTTTATGAAACTAAGTGGCAAAAAAGTAAATTTCATTACAGGCACAGATGAGCATGGATTAAAAATAGAAAAAGCAGCAAAAAAGCTAAAATTAGCTCCTCAAGAATTTGTTGATAAAATATCAGTTAATTTTAACATAATGAATAAAAAATTATTTATCTCAAATAATGATTTTATTAGAACAACAGAACAAAAACATAAAGAAGCTGTACAATATTTTTGGCAAAAACTTTATAAAAGTGGAAATATTTACCTTGGAGAATATGAAGGATGGTATTCTATTCAAGATGAAGCTTATTACAATATATCTGAACTTAACAATAAAGGTTTGGCACCTACAGGAGCAAAAGTAGAATTAATAAAGGAACCTAGCTATTTTTTTGCATTATCAAAATGGCAAAATAAATTACTAGAATATTATGATAATAATCCAAATTTTATTCTTCCTAAAAATCGAAAACATGAAATAATTAATTTTGTTAAAAGCGGATTAAATGATTTATCTATATCAAGAACTAGCTTTAAATGGGGGATTACTGTTCCTGGAAATAATAACCATATAATATATGTATGGTTAGATGCTTTAGTAAATTATTTATCTATACTTGGATACCCTAAATTAGGGTATCAAAAATTTTGGCCTGCTTCTATACATGTAATAGGGAAAGATATATTAAGATTTCATGCAATATTTTGGCCTGCATTTTTAATGGCAGCTGGGTTAGAACTGCCAAAATCAATTTTAGCTCATGGATGGTGGCTTAATGATGGAGAAAAAATGTCTAAATCAAAAGGAAATGTTATTAATCCTATAGAATTAGTAGACCAATTTGGTTTAGACCAAGTCAGATATTATTTAATACGAGAAATATCTCTTGGCAACGATGGAAATTATTCGCCTAAAACTTTACTCTTACGTAATAATAGTGAGTTATCTAATAAAATTGGTAACTTAATACAACGCACTCTTACTTTTATATATAATCATTATAATGGAGTAATTTCTAATATTACCAATAATTTCATTGATGATATATATTATTTATCAGAGGCTTCTAAAATTTTCAACTATATTCAATCTATAATCCAAAAAAATACAATTATAATAAATAACTCTTATAATATTAATAATATTTTAGAAAATATTATTAATATTAGTGAAAAAAGCAATATATATATTAATCAACAAGCTCCTTGGATAATAAAAAATCAAAATCAAGATCTAACAAAAAAAATTATATATTCAATAACTGAAATGATTAGGTATATAGGAATAATGCTACAACCATTTATTCCTAATAGTGCTAATACTATACTTAATAGTATAGGAGTAGATGTTAATCATAGGCAATTTAAACATTTAACAAAACAATATGCTTTAAAAAGTATTAAAATAATAAATAAACCTATTCCTATTTTTCCTAGAATAAAGTTATGAATAATGATCTAATTATTGTAGATTCACATTGCCATTTAGACATGATTAATAACAATAATAACACTGATATTATTACTAGAGCAAATAATTCAGGAGTGCGTTATTTGCAAACAATTTGCACTAAAATAGAAAATTTTAATAAAATTAAAATCTTAGCTGAACAATTTTGCAATGTTTTTGCCTCTGTTGGAATTCACCCTTTAGAAGTAAATAACTCAATATTATATCAACAATTAGTAACTTTATCTAAACATAAAAAAATTATTAGTTTTGGGGAAACAGGATTAGATTATTTTAATAATATAAGTAACAATCAGAAAACACTACAATATCAATCCTTTCAACAACATATTTATGCGGCACAAACTACTAATCTACCTATTGTAATACATAATAGAAATTCTGATGATGATCTTATTAAAATTTTAAGTACAGAAAAAAAATATAAAGATTTTTCCGGCGTAATACATTGCTTTACCTCTTCTACTAATATTGCAAAAAAGGTTCTAGACCTTGGTATGTATATATCTATTAGTGGAATAGTTACATTTAAAAATGCTGCAAAATTACAAGATACCATAAAATATATACCACTTGATAAATTGTTACTCGAAACAGATGCTCCTTTTTTAGCCCCTGTTCCAAAGAGAGGAACTATCAATGAGCCATCTTTTTTAAAATATACATTAGAATTTATTGCAAACCAAAAAGATATTACTACACAATTATTAGCTAATTATACTACGAATAACTTTTTTTCGCTTTTTAAAAAAGCACAAAGATAAAAATCTTTCCCAATTTTTTTTATTTATCTTTTTGCCTTATAATATCGGCTCCACATTTAAAAAGCTTACTTTCCATTGCTTCATATCCTCTATCTAAATGGTATATTCTATGGATAACTGTTTTTCCATGAGCTGCTAAAGCTGCTAAAACAAGAGAAGCAGAGGCTCTAAGATCACTAGCCATAAGTTCTGATCCGCTTAAGCTAGTCACGCCTATAATTGTTGCTTCATTACCATTAACAGAAATCTGCGCTCCCATTCTACATAATTCTGCTACATGCATAAATCTATTTTCAAAAATATTTTCAGTAATAATAGATGTTCCAGAGGCTATAGTCATTAACGACATAAACTGGGCTTGTAGATCAGTAGAAAATCCTGGATAAGGACTAGTATTAATATTAATAGGAGCAATTATAGATGAACTATTTACATCTATGTAGTCTTTATATAAGTTAATCTTTACTCCTGCCTTTTGTAATGGAGTTATTAAATTTGTTAACATACTGTAATTAACTATATTATGCATCCTTAACTGACCTTTAGTAATTGCAGCAGCTATCATGTATGTACCAGCTTCTATTCTATCTGCTATTACTTTATGTCTAGTTCCTCCTAATTTTTTTTTACCTATAATCACTAAATTATTAGTCCCTATTCCATAAATTTCTGCTCCCATATTAATTAAACACCTACATAAATCAATTACTTCAGGTTCTTTAGCACAATTGATAATGCTAGATTCTCCCTTAGCTAATACCGCAGCTAAAATTGCAGTAATAGTAGCACCTACTGAATATTTATTAAAAACTATTTTATTGCCAATTAAATATTTTTCTTTTATTTTTGCATGAATATAGCCTTCAACAATATTAATGCTTGCTCCTAGTACTTTTAAAGCCATAATATGTAAATCTATTTTTCGCACTCCAATTGCACACCCACCTGGAAAAGAAACTTTAGCCTCCCCTAACCTAGCTAAAAGTGGAGCAAGAACCCATATTGAAGCTCTCATTTTTCTTACAATATCATACGGAGCAACAAAATTATTTATTTCGCTTGATATTAAAGTAATAGTATTGTTATCAGATATATTATCTATAATTTTAACACCATGATTCAATAATAAATGCTTCATAGTATTGATATCTGATAGTTTAGGTATATTTAAAATTATTAAAGGCTGATCTGTTAATAAAGAAGCTACCATTATAGGTAATGATGAATTTTTTGATCCGCTAATATATACATCTCCTAATAACCTATTTCCACCATATATAACTAAGTTATCCATACTTAAATATAGTACTCTAGATTAGTTAATAAAAAGTTCTTAGCTTCAATATGATAAATATACATAAAAATAATTTTTATTAATTTAATACTAAAAACTATTATGCTTACTTAAAGCTAATATTTTAGAAATTAACCGCTACTAATAAAAATATAACACCTTAATTATTTTATTTTTTATATTCTACCTAATATAATTTAAATAGTTTTATGTCAATGAGATATCTTTTTATTATTATTACTGCTTTGCTCTCCAAGTGCAGCTCCAAGAATATCCCCTAAACTAGCACCACTATCAGTAGAACCATATTCTTTTATAGTTCTTTTACGTTCATCGCTTTCAAAAGCCTTCACTGATAAATATACTTTACCAAGCACCTTATCTATAGAAATAACTTTAGCATCAAATCTATCATCAAAAGCAAATCTATTAGGTTTTTGATCTTGCTTTTCTAAAGATAATTCACTCTTTTTAATAAACCCTAGAATATTATTTTCTAAACTAACTTCTACTCCATCATCACTCACCTTAACTACCTTACAAGTTAACACTGCATTTTTTTTAATATTGCTTAACTCATCAAACTCATTCTTTTTAGTAAGTTGCTTTATACCCAATGCAATTCTACTCTTAGCAACATCAACGCTTAACACTTTACACTTGATTTGATCTCCTTTTTTATAATTTTTTAGTAAATCAGTACCCTTCTCTGTCCAACTAATATCAGATTCATGTACCATTCCATCTACATGTCCATAATCACCTGCAATAGAGATAAACATCCCATATTCTGTAATATTTCTAATTACCCCATTTATTATACTATCAACTGGATTATCCTTAACAAAGCTAACCATAGGGTTTTCAACACATTTTTTTATACTTAAAGATACTCGATGTTTTTCTATGTCAACATCTAATACAACAAAATCTACTTCTTGCCCTATAGAAAGAACCTTTTTAGGGTGTTGAACTGTTTTTCCCCATTGTATTTCTGATGAATGTACTAATCCCTCTATTCCATTTTTCAATTCTATAAAAGCTCCATAATCAGTAATATTAGTAATTTTTCCTTTTATAACTTTATCTAAAGGAAATTCTTTCTTAATACTTTGCCATGGATTTACATCTAATTGTTTCATGCCAAGAGAAATTCTTTTTGTTTCTTCATTATACTTTATTACAGATACTTTTACTTCTTGTCCAAAACTTAATATTTCAGAAGGATGATTAATTCTACTCCAAGATATATCAGTAACATGCAATAATCCATCTATATTACCAAGGTCAATAAAAGCTCCATAATCAGTAATATTTTTTACAACTCCTTCAAGAATCATTCCTTCTTTTATTTGTGAAAGCATTTCCTCTCTAGCTTCTGCTCTTGACTCTTCTAAAACAGCTCTTCTAGAAACTATTATATTGCCAAGTTTTTTATCCATTTTTAGGATTTCAAAAGAATGCTGTATATCCATAATTAATGAAGGGTCCTTAACTGGTCTTACATCAAGCTGACTACCAGGCAAAAAAGCTACCACACCATCTATATCAACTGTAAACCCTCCTTTTACCCTTCCAAATATTGAGCCTAATACATGTTTTTTTTGCTCAAATAATTGTTCTAATTTTTGCCAAGATTTTTCTCTAATTGCTTTTACTCTACTTAAAATTGTTCCTTTTCTACTTTCTACTTTTTCGACATAAACATCTATAGCATCTCCAACATTAGGTATATCTTTTTTATTATCTAAGCAAAACTCTGATATGGGGATACGAGCTTCATTTTTCAGGCCAACATCTACAACCACTACTTCAGAACTAGTTTCAATTACATAACCTTGAACTACTGTTCCTTCTTTTATCTCATCTATTTTTACTGACTCTAATAAATCAGTAAAATTTTCATTAACAGAAGGTAAATCCTGTAATTGAGCAACAAACCGTTTTTTTGTCTTTAAAATCATAAAATAAACTAAAAAATATTACCTAAGAACAATTATAAAAATAAACATCTCCACATGCTATCCTATAAAAGCCTTAATTTTCTCTATGACCTGAAATGGACTAAGATTAGTACTATCAATAATCAATGCATCAGATGCCGTTTTTAAAGGAGAACTATATCGATTTTTATCTAAATTATCTCTTTTATGTATCTGTTTCAATACCTCACTTAGTATACATATTTTTTTCTGCTCTTGCAACTGTTTAAATCTTCTAAGAGCTCTTGTATTGACATCTGCATCTATAAAAATTTTGAGATCAGATTCAGGTAATAATACTGTTCCAATATCACGCCCCTCAACAACTATTCTTTTATGCTTGTTAATTATTACAGTTAAACAAGAATTAATATTATTACGAATATTTTGTTTTATAGCAACAACTGAAGCAAATTGAGCTATTTCTTCGTTATTTAAATCAACTTTATCTTCTAGTTTAAAATTGATTAAATTTAAGCTTAGATAATTAATATAATTACTATTAGCTGGGATATTATTTTTTAAACATAAATATGCTAATTTTCTGTATAACATTCCTGATGCTAAACATTCCAAATTAAATTCTTGAGCTAACATTTTTGCTATAAGCCCTTTTCCTGATGCTGCAGTACCATCAATTGCTACTGTAAAATTTTTTGTTAAATTATACGCTTTATTTTTTAAACACATAACCGCTTTAGTAAATTATACTAATGACAACTTGTCTTATATACTAAAATCCATATAAATTATGGACATTTAAATTATAAATTAGAATTGCATTTTTATATAAATTGTTATATATGTTTTTCTGCTTTACTTAAATTATTTTTAATATAGTCCTTAAAATTTAATTATATTAATCATAGCAAGTAAATTTATAAGATGGGCGGTTAGCTCAGGTGGTTAGAGCATTACGTTGACATCGTAAAGGTCGGAAGTTCGACTCTTCTACCGCCTATTATTTAAACTTATTCCCAGCATTTTATAATAATACAAGTATTTTTAAAGCCAAAAGACATAATTATTAGTAGCGAGGGAGGGTTTTGAACCCCCGACACATGGATTATGATCCCATTGCTCTACCTACTGAGCTACCCCGCCCGCTATATACTAAACTATAAAATTTTGTGATGTAGAAAATTTTTGCATTACATAGCAAGTTATTTCTTACTGAGAGTATCTTATACAAAAAAAAGATAATTATATTTAACGTTTAGAATACTGTCTACTTTTACGAGCTTTGCGTAAACCATATTTTTTTCTTTCAACTACCCTAGAATCCCTAGTTAATAGACCTTTTTCATGTAAATTTTTATGAAAATCTTTAGATAAGCAGTCAAGAGCTCTAGAAATTCCATGAGTAATGGCATCTATTTGCCCGGTAACACCACCTCCTTTCACAGTACAAACCATATCATATTGCTTAGGTGTACTAGTTACCAGAAACGGTTGATAAATAGACTTAACATAGTAATTATTAGCAAAATATGTATTAATATCTTTTTTATTTATCATGATCCTTCCCTGCCCTGCTTTTATCCAAACTCTTGCAATAGCACTCTTCCTTTTCCCTGTACCGTATGCTCCGTATTCAGTGAGTTTTTTTGATTTACACATAACTACTTTATACTCTACATTATCAGACGAAATAGTTGATTTATCAGCTAAAATATTATTTGCTTCACCCTTTATTGGTACTTCCATAATTATTATTTTTTGCATTCTTATTAATTAGATCTAAAACTTGAGGATTTTGTGCAAGATGAGGATGATCTTTATTAGGATAAACATATAATTTTTTTAATTGCTTTGTTCCTAATGTATTTCTACTAATCATTCTTTTTACTGCCATTTTTACCACACGTTCAGGATATTTCCCTGCTAACAATTTGCCAGCTGTAATTGATTTTATTCCTCCTGGAAAACCTGTATGACGATAATATATTTTACCTTCTTTTAGGTTAGTTTTTTTACCGGTAAGTACAACATGCTTTGCATTAATTATAACAACATAATCTCCACTATCTACACTAGGAGAGAAAATGGTTTTATGTTTTCCTCGTAATATCATTGCAACTTGACTTGCTAATCGCCCTAAGACCAAATCCTTAGCATCAATAACCCACCATTCTTTTTTTATCTCAGTTACCTTTGGATAATAAGTCTTTAAATTTTCCATTCTATGCTATTACTAATTCTATGCTATTACTAACTTCTACAATCCTGTAAATAGGCAATAATTTATTAATAAATTATAAACCTCAAGAAATTATTTTATGACTAAAAATACCAGCTATTACTATGTTATGTCAAGATTTTATTTTTTAGTTTTTTATACTTATTTTAACTAGAGTTAATAAAAAAAATATTTTATAATAATATATAGATCTTCAATACATATACAATAAGATTAATTTATTTTCATAATAAATTTTTACTTAGCATTTAATTAAATACTAAACAATATATTTATGACTTTAAAAAAAAATAATAAAATTATAAATACTAATATAAATGATCAAGAAAAAATAAAATTATCCTGGACTTTTCTGTCTAAAATCACAAAAAAAATACAAGCATTATCTTTAAATGAACAACAAAAAATTCATTCCTTGGGAAAAATACTAACAAATAAAATGATATATAAGCATAATGCTGCAGAAGAGTTAAATATACTGAAAATACAACAAGAACAAAAAAATACTAAAATTATTAGCCGACCAGGAATTGTCACTGGACCAAACTTACCTTTAAATCTTACTAAAGAATCTAAAAAAGCTAAACAACAAACTCAAAATTTATAAATTACTAATTTTAATTAATATAAAATAACAATAAAAATTGTTGTACACTTTATAATATAATATTGCAAATATTGAAATTAAAATATATGTTGTAGTCAAATAGAAATATATATAATTATAGTATTTTCTAAAATAACATTCTTGATTATTTGTTACTTTTAGTTCATATTCCCAACTAATTTAAATGGGCGATTAGCTTAGTTGGTAGAGCAACTCGTTTACACCGAGTAGGTCGGCAGTTCGAATCTGTCATCGCCCACCACTAAAAATTATTAAATTAGTTAAATAAGAATGCTAAATTTTAATAAGTTACTATATATAATAACTGGATTAATTATAATTATATTACTATTTATTTTTGTAAAACCTTACATTATACCTTTTACTATAAATAATAATCATGATACAAAGATAACAACCTTACCAAAAATGGTTACAAACAAAATCTCATTAAAGTTATTGATATGATATTTTGAAGACAAATAAACAATTGTATATAATAATTACTAAATTTAGAATTTAAATATTGTTAGTGCCTACTATTTAGCTATACAAAATAACATTGATAGTTATGAATATTATAAAATATCTGTTAATACGATTAATAATAATTAATATTATAATTATATCTTATTCTAGCTGTATTCCAATGACGGTAACAGGAACTACACAACAAGTAAGCCTAGAATTAACAAAAAATAGATCTATTAATGAAACTCTACAAGATATTAAAATTTCCTCAGGAATCAAAAACATGTTTCTTAAAAAAAAATTATTTTCTATTTATAAAACTATCAAAGTAGAAGTGTTTCAAGGAAATGTTTTATATACAGGAGTAGTAGACAATCCTAATTATATAAAAGCAGCGATAAAAATTGCTTGGCTACAACATGGAGTAAAAAGAGTATTCAATGAAATACAATTAAGTAATGATAGCAAAAACTTTGATTTAAAACAATACGCAAAAGATTGTATGATTACTAGCATTATAAAAGTAAAATCTATGTTAAATGAGGATATAGCATCTGCTCATTATACTATTATAACTATAAACAATATTGTATATTTATTTGGTATATCTCAATCTAAAAAAGAACTAGAAACAATAGCAAAACTCGCTGCTGATACCTCAGAAGTAAAAGAAGTCATAAGTTATATAAAAATAACCACTATTTCTGATGACTTTAATAAAAAAACCTATGATTACCCTTAAAAAATTTTTATAAATGCTCCTATTTAAAAATTTGCTATAATTTTCAAAATATTTCTTTTTAATAAAAAATTAAACCACTAACTAATAATATCTTAGTAGAAAATAGCATATTATGATTTCTCTATCATTAAGAAAAAATTTATAAATTAATAAAACAAAATGTAATTTTTAGTAATACTACCTACCTCTAATACACTAGAATCCTTATAAAGAACTTATTATTATAATTTAAACCTATCTTAAATTATAAAATAATAAAAATTATCTATGTATTAAAAAATATCCTACAACTAATCAAAAATTATGACTGTTTAGCCTTAAATCTTTTATTTATTTTATTAATAATAAAAACTATCCCCTTCCTTTTTACTAACCTGCAATTCTTATCTCTTTTTTTCAAAGATTTTAAAGAACTAACAACTTTCATAATAATTCCTCTCACTAATCTATTTTAAAGGCTAAAAGTATATAAAATACAAAATAATAAGGTCATTATACAAAGAGATATATAATAGGTCAATTATATTCCTTTTACCTAATTAAATGGTAAGTAATATCATAATATTATTTAAATAATAAATTTGTTAGAAAATTTATTAAAATATAATTGACATAACAAAACCATGTTATCCAAAATACTTTTTTCTAAAGACAATATTTAGACTTTTTATCACCCACACTTTAGAGTGTTAATATATAACCATTAAATATAAAACAATAATTTAAATAATTAGTGAAGTAATTCATACATAGTTTCACCAATTTTAGCTGGAGAATAAGCAATTTGAACTCCTGCACTTTTTAATGCTTCTACTTTATTACTTGCAGAACCTTTTCCACCAGATATTATAGCGCCAGCATGCCCCATTCTTTTATTGGGAGGAGCGCTAATTCCAGCTATAAAAGATACAATAGGCTTTTTAACTTTAGACCTTTTAATAAAATCAGCAGCTTCTTCTTCAGCTGACCCACCTATTTCTCCGATAATAATTATTGCGTTAGTATCATCATCTGCTAAAAATAATTCTAAACAATCTATAAAATTCATACCATGAATAGGGTCTCCTCCAATTCCAATACAAGTTGATTGTCCTAGCCCTACTGCAGTAGTCTGAGCTACTGCTTCATAAGTAAGTGTTCCTGATCTAGATATTATTCCTATATTACCTTTTTTATGTATATAACCAGGCATAATACCAATTTTACATTGACTTGGAGTAATAATTCCTGGGCAATTAGGGCCTATTAGCCTACTATTAGAATTAGATAATGCATTTTTTACCTTCAACATATCAAGAATTGGTATACCTTCAGTTATACAAACTATTAACTCTATTTTAGCATCTATAGCTTCCAGTATAGAATCCATAGCAAAAGCAGGTGGAACATAAATCACACTAGCATTAGCTTTAGTTTTATCTACAGCTTCCTGTACTGTATCATAAACCGGTAAATCTAGATGAGTATTTCCTCCTTTGCCTGGGGTAACCCCTCCTACCATTTTAGTTCCATACGCAATAGCTTGTTCAGAATGAAATGTCCCTTGAGACCCTGTAAATCCTTGACAAATAACCCTTGTTGTTGAGTTTATTAATACTGACATTTTTTATATCCTCAAAATTAGATTGCTTTAACAATTTTTTGTGCTGCATCTGCAAGTGTATCAGCTGGAATAATCTTTAAATTTGAGTTATTTAATATTTTTTTACCTAACTCAGAATTTGTTCCAGCAAGTCTTACTACTAATGGAACAGTAAGATTAATATCTCTTGCAGCAGAAATTATTCCTTCTGCTATAATATCACATCTCATTATTCCTCCAAAAATATTAATCAATATTCCTTTAACAGAGGAATCTTCAATTATAATTTTCATAGCTTCTTTTACTCTTTCTTTATCTGCTCCTCCACCAACATCAAGAAAATTAGCTGGTTCAGCACCATATAGTTTTACTATATCCATAGTAGCCATAGCAAGTCCAGCTCCATTAACCATGCACCCAATATTTCCTAACATACGTACATAACTTAAATTTGCTTTAGCTGCTCTAGATTCTAATGGTTCTTCTTCATCTTCATCTCTTAAATTTTCGATTTCAGGATGCCTATACAAAGCATTATCATCAAAATTCATTTTTGCATCTAAAACTAATACTTTTCCTTGTTTTGTAGTAACTAAAGGATTAATTTCAATCTGAGATGCATCTGTTTGAATAAAAGTATCATATATTGATTTTATAATTTTTATTACTTGCTGGGCTTGATCTTTTTTTAACCCAAGTTTATATACTATAGACCTACAATGAAAAGGCTGTATACCTATTGCAATATCAATAGCAATTTTAAAAATTTTGCTAGGATCATTTTTTGCAACCTCTTCTATATTGACTCCACCTTCTGTAGAAACAATAAAAGTAATTTTATTAATAGCCCTATCTATAACAATACTTAAATAGAATTCTTTTTCAATATTACAACCAGATTCAACATATATTTGTTTAACTAATTGACCAGATGGATTAGTTTGCTCTGTTATCAGCACTTGTCCTAACATTTTATAAGAAAGATCTACAGCTTCCTTTTTATTAGATGTTACTTTTACTCCCCCAGCCTTTCCCCTTCCTCCAGCATGAATTTGAGCTTTTACAACATAAATACTAGAATTTAAATCATTAATTAATTCATCAACTTTATTTTTGTCATTTATAACCACTCCTGGAGAGATAGGTAACCCAAAATTTTTTAATAACTGTTTTGCTTGATATTCATGAATATTCATTATTTTTATATTTTTAAAAAAATTAATAAGTAGATAGAAAATTAATATTTATATAACATCATTATTATTAACGTGCAAGTAAGACTCTAAATAATATTTAGATTTTGTATATATTTTACTGATATTTTGTTATATAAAGATACTTTATTAATGTTCCTTATATTAATTTTTAAGATTAGGTGATTTTTTACGCCTAAGCAAATTTTTTTTTAAAGCAACTGATAATTTTTTAAATTTTTCTTGTATTTTTATATTATTATTACTTTTTTGCATTAAATAAACTCTCTAAAATATTTTTAATGATTAATAATATTATATAATATATTGAACGTCAAAGATGATGAAGCTATAACTAATCTAAATATTATATTCTATTTATATTTATAAAATAAGATTAGTAATTTAATAATTCAATATAATAAGCCGCTATAGCTCAGTGGGAGAGCGTATCATTGGTAATGATAAGGTCGAAAGTTCAATTCTTTCTTGCGGCACTTTTTATTAACATATTGTTAAGACAATATAAAATCAACTTAACTATTAGGACATATATATATTAATAAGTGTCTAAAAAATAGCAGCTTTGTGTTAAAATTTTTAGAAAAAAGAATAATATTATTAATATGTATCATCTATTGACAGTGCAATTATATTTGATATAATGGTCTTAAATATGGTAAGGCTATTGTGATTAGCTGCAGATTGTACACAATAGTTAAAGGTTAATCTGACAGGGTCCTTTTGAGGATATATGTCTCCTTTATTAAGAACAGTTATCTGTTCTTTCTTTCCTCCTCAGCTGTTCAGATTAACTTTACCTAATAACTTAAACAGCGCCTTTGTGCCTCTAAGCCCATATTTATTTAATATTAAACATCATACTATTCTTTTCTAAGTATTATTAAATAATAACATACTGTCTATAGTGAGACATAATAATAAATTATATTAAGTATATTTTTTACAGCATTAATGTGCTATTCGTGTTAATTCATATAGCTTATTAAGCACAATATCTCTAGTAACCGCTCTCCATCCTAAAGTTCTAATCTTCTAAAATTAAGCAATATATTATTTTAGAGAAGATGTTTAGTTTACAATATATTATTAAATTGCTATTATCTGATACCTAATTAGTATACTCTATAATATAGCTAAAAATTATTTTAAAATGTTACTTCAGAATAAAATTTTTCTGGATTTAAATATAAACCAGCAAGAAGCTGTAAACCATACAGAAGGCCCTATTCTAATACTTGCAGGAGCTGGAACAGGAAAAACAAAAGTATTAATTACAAAAATTGCATACTTAATTTTAAATAATATTGCTACACCTGATCAAATTTTAGCAGTTACCTTTACAAACAAAGCTGCACAAGAAATGCTAAGTAGAATAAATAGCATCATATCTGCAGATGGATTAAACATTGGAACTTTTCATGCAATTGCTACAAAGATGCTAAGACATAATATTGATTTATTAAATATAGAAAGATTATCATCTAATTTTTCAATCATTAATCAAGATGATCAAATAAAAACTATAAAAAGTGTTATTAATAATAATAATATTGACAGCAAATTATATACTCCTAAATTAATTTACAGCATAATATCAAAATGGAAAGATCAGGGATTATTTTCAAATCAAATAAAAGAGTATGATTTAAAATTTCTAAAACAAAAAATAGCTCACCTAGTCTATACTGAATATCAAAAGAAAATACAATTATCTAATAATGTTGATTTTGGAGATTTATTAATGTATTGCAACCAATTATTAATAAATAACCCCCAAATTTTAGATTATTATCATAATAAAATAAGGTATATTTTTATTGATGAATATCAAGATACAAATATTAGTCAATATATATGGGCACGCATACTAGCTAGTAAATATAAAAATATATGTTGTGTAGGAGATGATGATCAATCTATATATAGTTGGAGAGGAGCAGAAATACAAAATATTTTAAGATTTTCACATGATTTTACTAATGCTAAAATAGTAAAACTAGAACAAAACTATCGTTCTAGTTCATATATTTTAGAAGTAGCTTATAATATTATTAAACATAATAAGGACAGACATGAAAAAAAATTATGGACAGAATATAATACTGGAGAAAAAATAAAAATTATCTCTTGCTGGAGTGATAAAGAAGAAGCATACTTTATTACATCTGAAATAAAAAAATATATTAGTTTAAAAAAATATAAAGCAAGTGATGCAGCAATATTAATTAGAGCAAGTTTTCAAACAAGGGCTTTTGAAGAGGTTTTTATTAATAATGCCATCCCTTATAAAATAATAGGAGGAACTAGATTTTATGAAAGAGCAGAAATCAAAGATATATTAAGCTATATTAGATTAAGCACTAATAATAATGATAATATAGCACTAGAGAGAATAATAAATGTTCCTAAAAGAAATATTGGTCCAATTACTATTAATAAAATAAAAGACTATTCATATAATCACAATATTTCACTATTTGATTCTATAAATGAATTAATTAATCAAGGTTTCTTTACAGAAAAAGTAAAAAATAAATTAATACAATTTGTTGAGTTAATTAATATAACAACAGGAAATTTACATAAAGATTCTGCTTATAATGTCACTAAGGAAATATTAAATAAATCAGGTTATTTAGATGTTTTAAAAAACGAAAAAACAGAAGAATCAAAAAATAAATTAGAAAACATTAATGAAATGCTAAGAGCTATTAGCGATTTTAATAATATTAAGGATTTTATTGAGCACGCAAGCTTAGTCACTGATAATACTAGTACGCAAGTAGATTTTGGTGGAGTAATTACTATAATGACCTTACATGCAGCAAAAGGGCTTGAGTTCCCTTTAGTATTTCTCCCAGGATGGGAAGAAAATTTATTTCCACACCAAAAATCACTAACTATGGAAGGAGAAAAAGGTTTAGAGGAAGAGCGTAGATTAGCATATGTAGGAATTACTCGAGCTAAACATGATTTATATATTACATATGCTGAAAATAGAAAAATATTTACAGAAATTAATCAAACATTACCATCTAGATTTTTATCAGAGATACCAAATGAATTATGTATTAGGAAGTCATCAATAAGTAAAATCAACTATAGTAAAAATAGTCCTAAATATTCTTATAATCAGCAAATAAATAATCAAGATTTAAATCTTGATCAAATGATATTAAAGAAAAAGCAACCTGGGGATAAAGTAAAACATTCAAAATTCGGTTATGGAATTATATTAAAAAAGCAAGGAAGTAATTTAGAAATATTATTTGAAAATAATATTTTAAAAACTATAAAAGAAGACTATATTACAGCTATATAGCTAATACTAGACTAATTATATTTATTATATAATAATGATTTTACCTATAACTTATACAAGATTAATAATTAATCTCCTAAATTATCCTTTTTTTGCAGCTGCTTGATCACGAAGCTGTTTTATTATTAATTGTAATTTTTCTAACCCAACCACCCCTGTTATAACCCTTCCATTGATAATATAAACAGGAACACCAGTTAATCCTATAGTATGAAAAGAATTATTATTAACTTCAATATTGTCTATAATAGTATGATTATTAATTTCTTTTTCTATAATATTAAAATTAATTGAATTTTGTTCTAAAAACATTTTTATACTTTTTAAATTAAAACTATTCATTTTCATTAAAAAATTATGTATTAATAAAAATTTATCGCTATTATTACGATATATGGCTAAAGCTAATTGAGAAAAATACATTGACTGATTACCTAAAGCAGAAATAGGACGTAAAATAATTTGGATATTTTGATCCAAAGCTAATATTTGGTTATTATATTCATGTGCTTGTTTGCAATAACCACAGCTATAATCATAAAACATAATTATGGTTATATCTGGATTATTTTTGTTGCCAATTTTTATAGGTATTCCAGTTGTCACTAATAAATTAGTATTAACTACTTGTTTATTAGAAAATACATTTGATAATAATAAATTATTATGGTTTATATAATTATTTATTGAATCAAAAAGTATTTTTGGGTTATTAATAATATATTCTTCAACTAAACGCATTATGGTTTCTTTGTAATCACTATTACCATCATTAGAGATAATCTCTTTCTTATTATTTATTGGTATAAAAACTGAAGTAGGTACACGAATATTTTTATATATCATTAAGATAACTAGCAACATAAAAATAAATAATAGTAATATTAATATTTTTTTGTGCATAAAAATAAGCTAATGTTAAATTAAGAATTCTATTCTTATACTATCCTAGTTATTAGTGAATTTGCAAAAGAAAATATTATTTTTAATAAAAAATATATAATATATGCTAAAAATTAATAATAAAATAGAACTATAAGAACTAGAACTATAAGCTACAATAATTTTTTACTAGTTTAGTTAGTGTATAATAATCAAATTGTCCATTTGATAATAATGGTATTTTTTTCAAATGAATTATTCGTTTAGGAGTATAAAACTTAGATAGGGATAATCTTTTTATAGCTAAATTAATATCAGTTAAATGTAAACTATTATTTGTAGTAACTAAGATGATATTTTGATTAGTACTTTCTGGCACAGCTGGTGTAGTAGATATAAGTAAAGCAATATTATCACTAGTAGGATCTATATAATCTACTATGGATTCAAGTATATATAAAAAGATAACCCGATCATCAACTTTAATAAACCTTGTAAAATGATCAAGTATTGTTATATAACCTTCATTATCAACACTAACAATATCACCTGTATCATACCATTTAGATTTAGTTTTAACTCCATTCTCTTCTACAGCAATATTAGGACCCTTTATATATAATTTACCATAATTATTATTAACACCACTTACAGGACATAAATAATAATCAATATTTGGCATTAATCTTCCCACAGTTTCCTTTTTATTATACATAGGAGTATTCATAGCAATAACAGCAGATGCTTCAGTTAAAGAGTAACTATTAAATATACGTACTCCAAACTTCTCAAACCATAATTGTGAAGTATAAGATGTTAACTTATTGCCTGCGGCTATTACATAACGTAAAGTATAAAAATCATAAGAATTAGCAAATGAAACATATTCTCTTAACCAAATATTATTACCTAATAAAATAGTAGCTCCGATATAGTATACTAATTCAGGGATTATTTTATAATGCATTGGTGAGGGATAAAGATAAGTTTTGACACCTGCTAAATTAGATAATATCATGTACATTAACCCAATACAGGATGATATAGGAAAAGCATTAAATATAATATCTCTTCTATTAATATCAATACAAGATAAAATTTGGCTTTTATTATATAGTATATTGTTATGTGAAAGATAAACCAATTTTGCTAAACCTTGTACTCCTACAGTAATTAATACTACTGCAGTTTTATCACTATTTTGATCTAAACAAATATAGTTATAGTAAATAGTAGGGAATAAAGTAGCAAGAATAAAATTAATAATTTTATTCTTTAATGTAAATAAAGATTGGAAATCTTCTAAAAAAACTACATTTATCTTATGCATTTTTAGATGATTAATTAAATTGCTTTGATTTAATTTTTTAATAAAATCTTTACTAGTATAGATAGTATTAATATTAGCTTTTTCACAGCATTGTAGAATTAACATTACACCAATAGCAATATCAATTATAACTGGAATAAGGCCAACTGCTTGAAAAGCCCAAAAGATAATATTACTATCTGCTATAGTTGGCATCATAAGGCCTATAAATTTATTATTATTATATTTTTTATTACTAATAATAATTTTTCCTAATAGAAAAGACCGGTTAATTAAGAATCGATAACTAATATTTTTATAATATATATCTTGGACTATATTAGAGTTTATGCTATAGGTTTTTGCGGAGTTAATTAGCTGAGAAAATAAAGTAGTGTTGTTATTAGAGCCTGCAATAATCAATTTAGTCATAACATCATATAAAGATTTAGTTAAATATTCTCTTATTACTTTTTTATCTAAAGTAGAATCATGATTAATTTTAATAGGAGATAATATAGTAATTTTAATTTTAGGCCTTATTGAGAATGATCCATTCATGATCTTTCTAATCTTAGAAAATATAGTAAACTGGGTTCCATCAATATAAACAGGTAAAATATCAGCTTTAGTGGTATGAGCTATTATAGCTGGCCCTTGATAAATTTTCATTAAAGATCCTGTAGCACTTGTTCTTCCTTCTGGAAAAATAACAATTTTATTTCCTTGATTAATTTGATTGATAATTTCTCTTATAGCAAGAGGACTATTAGGATCTATAGAAAAAGTTTTGATAATTGATAAAAATGGTCTAACCCACCATAACTTAGATATTCTAGAATTAATAGCAAACATAGTATAACTTGGCATATAAGTCGCTATTATTGGTGGATCAATATAAGAAAAATGATTAGATACAATTATAGTTTTATTTCCTGTTTTATAAAAATTTTTTAACCCTTTTACTTCAATATTATATAACAATCCTAATATTAGTTTAAAAAAAAGTTGCCATATTTTAAATGGAATCAACCTTTGAAATAACTTTTTAGATAGAAAAAAAACAATAATTAAATTCAATATTGAAAAAATAGAACTTAGCAATACTAATGAGTGAAATTGATTAAATAATATAACACTAGTTAATAAAAATAGCCCTAAAAATAAACTACTACCTAAATTAGTAATAACTATTATTTGGCTAATATTTTTTGTCTTAGAATAGCGTTGTAATATTAAAAATAAAAAAATTATATATATAGTAGCAAATATCGAAATAAGAATTCCATCAATTATTAAGAGTAAACATAGGAAACTGTTATTAAAGGTTGCAAATAAAATATTATCATGATAATCCAAATAAAGTAATCTATCTATAATAAATGAGTAACTAATATTTAAACCCACTAATAGTAGAGTAAGAAGAAAAAGATAATTAGTGTTAGCTGTTTTTTTTAAAATCTTCTTATCAAATAATAAATAACCAATTATAACTCCTATAGGAAATACTATTGATAACAATTTATGTACTTGATAATTAATTTTTAATTTAATTATCAAAGGAAAAAAATACATTATAAGTACAACAATTATCAAATAGTAAGTAATAGCTAGTATTACCATAGCTATTATGATTCTCAGATTAGTATCTTTACCAATTAAAATAGCTGTTTTCCAATAATTAAAATGAGATATTTCTTTGATAGTATTGATTTTTTTTGAAAAAAAAATAATTTTAATATCAATGAAAACTAATAATAGCATAATACAGATCGCTATTATATTATTATAAATATAAAAACATAAAAAATTTCCAAAAATAATAGATATAGATCCAGCTAATAATTTAATAAAATTATTAAAGTTACTAGTAAAAAAATAAGATTTTTTATAAGAAGTAATACTATATTGAAGTGCTATAATAACAGTAAAATAAATTGGTATAATTATACCACAAAATAGTAAAATAGATATTTTACTATAGTAAAAAGAAAAAACTAATAATAGCATTATTAGAACTTCAAAAATTTTATTGTTTTTTAATAACCCTGATATTAAATATTTAGCAATAAGATTGAAAAATAAGCTATTAAGCAATATCTGAAAAGAAATAAAAAACAATATATAACTTACTAGAAAAAAAATAAAATATTGAGGAAAAAATTTAACATAAATATTAATCAAAGCAATAGCAATAATATAATACTTAAAGTAGATAAAAAAATAAGTGAAAAATATAAGAAAAAATCTTTTTTTATAAAAATCTAATAAAGAGATCAATTTAATAGCTTATTTAAATTAAATAAGCTAAATACTATTGAATTTGATTTCTATTGTCAATAAAACAGACTAACAACAAGAATCATTATTATCTACCTAAAATATAAACAAATATAAAAAGGAATAGCCATACAACATCAACAAAATGCCAATACCAACTAGCAAACTCAAAACCTAAATATCCACCAGAAATAAAATCTCCTTTTTTAGCTCTAAAGAAACATACTAATAAAAATATGATTCCAACAAATACATGAAAACCATGAAAACCAGTTGCTAAATAAAAATTTGATGCATAAATTCCATCAGAAAATTTAAATTTAGCATGATAATATTCATAACACTGAAGAATAATAAATATAACTCCTAGTAAAACAGATAACCCTAATGCTTTAACAGAATTTTTTTGATCATGTTCTTCAACAGCATAATAAGCCCAAGTAACTGTAGTTCCAGACAATAATAAAATTAAAGTATTAATAAATGGTATACTCCAAGGATCCAAAGTTTCTATTCCAGCAGGAGGCCATACTCCTTTTTCTACTACCCATATTCCATCTAATATCCCTACAGGAAAATACTGAGCAGCAAAGAAAGAAAAAAATATACTAAAGAAAAGCATTATTTCTGTTATTATAAATAATACCATTCCAATTCTTAATCCTACTCTTACTGGTCCAGTATGATGATTTTCAATTTTTCCTTCATCTATAACAGTTTTCCACCACTTCCATAAGCAAACAAACAGAGTAAGTCCTCCGATAATTGTAAGATAATTACCAATAATATAATGATGAAACAATAAGACCAATCCTACAGCTAATATGAATACAGAAAGAGAAGTTAAGATAGGTAAAGGGCTTAAAGGAACCAAATGAAAAGGATGTTTTTTTGCTAACATATTTTATATCTATAAAGCTTTTAATTTATATTCATTAGCTATATATCATAACTATGATAATATATAAATATAAAAATGAATATATAGAAATAATTAAGAGAACTAAGTAATAATTATATTATAAATCTATTTCTTTTTATATAGATCCTAAAAAGAAAAATCTCTAACTTTATAAAAACTATAAGATAAAGTAATAGTATGGACATCCTTCATATCCTTATCTTTTTCAATATCAGGATCTATATAAAAAGAAACTGGCATTATTGCCTTTTCTTTTGCTTTTAATAACTGTTCTTCAAAGCAAAAACAATGTATTTTTACAAAATATTTACCTGCTTTCATAGGTGTTACATTATACACAGCAGTTCCAATAATATCATTATCACTAATGTTTTCAGATTCATAAAAAATTAAAGTATTTTCTCCAGGAAGGACATCAGCAAAAAGATGTTTTGGAACAAACCTCCAAGAAAGGTTTTTATCTATATTAGCATCAAATCTTACTCTAATTTTTTTTGATCCTTTAGAAAGATTTTGAAATGTTTCTACATACTTAGTAGTTCCACCAAAACCAGTTGCTTTACAAAATAAATTATAAATAGGAACAGACGCAGCAGTTAACAATGACATACTTATTAACACACTAAATATAGTTAATACAGTTTTAATATTTTTACTCATACTAATTTTTTTTAGTTACAAAAAAAATTGATTTTACTCTTCTATATGTTTATTACTTGTAGCTGGTGGCGTAGGCATTTTATTTACATCTTGCACAGCTGCTGATTCTGTGATTACTGGAGTTGTAGTTGGAATTATTGTATGTATATGTATAGGAGCAATTTTATTGTATCCAATCATTATATTAAAAGCTAAATAAATGGTAAAAATAAATAATAAAAAAGCATTGATTATAAATACACTATTTGCACCAAATACTTTAAGACTAAAAGATAACACTAAAGGTCCTAAAGCAGAGCCAAACCCATAAACTAATAGCATAGCCTGTATTACCTTAATAATATCATTTTGGTTAATTTGATCACAAGTAAAACTAATTGCTATAGGGTATAATGAAAATATACACCCCCCAATTATAAATATTATTATCAGATATAGTAAACTAAAACCAAAGAAGCATACTATTGCACAAATATAGGAAATCGTTCCTATTATCGACAACACTAGTAATAATTTACGACGATCATATTTATCAGAAATATAACCTACAGGATACTGAAAACAAAAGTTACCAGAAATTAAAGTTGATACAATAGTACTAATTTCAACAGTATTAGTTATACCAAATTGTTTAGAAGTTAGGAGTAAAGGAAATAAGCTTTGCATACCACTTGTCATAAATCCTGATAATAAAGCTCCTGCTACCCCAACTTTTGAAATTTTAAAAAGTTCAACTAATGTCATCATAGAAGAAGAAGTAATTTCTGGTATAGGACCACGCTGAATAGTTAAAGAAAATGATGAAACAGCAAAAAGTATAACAGTAATCAAAAATATTACTAAAGAAGTGTTATTACTAATAATCATTAAAAAAGGCGCTAAAGATGAACCAAGTCCTAACGCAGCCATATATATTGATAAATATGTCCCTCGAGTATTTTGAGTAGCAACTGATAAAAACCAACTTTCAAGAACGATATATAACCCAGCTATTGATATACCTGCTATAAAACGAAAAATAATCCAATTTATTAGAACATTAAAAATAATAGGAATTAAAGTTGTAACAATAGTAATTGAAATAAAAGCAGCAAAAGATCTAATATGCCCTATTGAAGATACTAGATTTTCTATCTTAAAAGATCCTACTACTATACCAGAATAATATATCGATGAAATTATACCTATCATAATTTTAGAATAACCTAAACTTTCCAAGTAAAATGGTAAATCAACAATTAAAACAGTAATTGCAATAACCATTAAAAATGCACTAACAGCTGGAGCTAATATTTTAAACATAATTATTATTAGTTACATTAATTAAGAATATGTATATGGTATAATATTTTAGATTTTTATAAAAAAATTAAGTACTAACAACTCTTATTCTTGCATAGAACTATAATATCCACATTAATATACTTACTAAAAATTTATATACACTAGATATAAGTAAAAAAATACCAAAATTTAATTTTTTATAAATAAACATATTTTTTGCTATTATTAGTACTAATAACTAATGTCAATAATTTATTTAATAAATTTGATAATCCGACTTTACTAGATCCTGATAATCTATAAATATCGTTATTATATATTTTATTAAAATTTTTTAATTTTTCTTTTAATAATTTTTCACTAATAAGATCAATTTTATTAAAACAAATCAACTCTTTTTTTTCTTTAAATAAGGGCGAATATAAATCTAATTCATTTCGTATGATAGCATAATCTTCTCTAATATTATTAGATGTTGCATCTAATACATGAACTAATACTTTACATCTTTCAATATGCTTTAAAAATCTATCTCCTATTCCTTTACCTTTACTTGCACCTCTTATTAATCCTGGAATATCTGCAACCACAAACTCTTGATCATCCCTATATACCATACCTAAAACAGGCTTCAAAGTAGTAAAAGGATAATTTGCAATTTTAGGACTTGCAGCTGTTATACTAGCTAATATAGTAGATTTACCTACATTAGGTAACCCTACTAACCCAACATCAGAAAGTAATTTTAGCCTTAATACAATATTCATTTCTTGACCAATCATGCCTTTTGTTTTTTTTCTAGGGGATTGATTAATAGATGATTTGAAATAATTATTACCTAATCCCCCTTTTCCTCCTTTTAGAATTTCAAATTTATCATTTTCTTTTTCTAAATCATAAATTATTATTTTTTTATCTTCAGATAAGATTTGTGTTCCTACTGGTACTTTAATAACTAAAGGACTTTTCGATTTACCTGTACAATTAGAACCCTTTCCCTGTTCCCCATTTTTAGCAATAAAATGACGTTTATATTTAAAATGAAGTAAAGTACTTAATTGGGAATTACTTTGCACTACAATACTGCCTCCATTACCTCCATTACCTCCATCTGGGCCTCCATGTTCAATAAACTTTTCTCTACGAAAGCTGATTGATCCATTTCCACCATTACCTGCTTTAATATAAATCTTTGCTTCATCAATAAACTGCATACTTTAACTAATTTATATAATAACACTATTTTACTATAATAGTCACTTAAAAATTTTTTTATAGCATTTTAATTAACTACTATATCTATATAATTATGTCATATTAATCTAATAAAGCTAAAATGACATATTATTTTTTTTCACTTATCTCTATTAACAAATAATGTATTAGCAAAAAACTATATAATATCAATTATATATATTAATAAATATTATTTAGAGAATTATTATAAAAAATATAGTTACTATTAATTAAATAAAATTTATAGAAATAAACTAAACAAATAAACTAAACTAAGTAAACGAAATTTAGCATTATATCAAATAGTTAATAATTTTGAATATTTTTATTGCTTTTTAACTTAAGTTTGAGTACAAGAAATAGTATATAAAAAATGGCCAGATAGCAAAATGGTAATGCCGAGGACTGCAAATCCTTTATTTGCCGGTTCGACTCCGGCTCTGGCCTCTCTTTAACTAAAACAAAAAAAATATTAATTGAATAATTATTGATAGATTAGTATCATTAAAACAAAATTGTTCCTTAGTAATATATTAAGTAATTCTATATGATTAATTAACTATGCAGTTTTTAGAACAATTCTTAGAAATGATGTTAGCAGAACGAGGAATAGCAACCAATTCATTAATAAGTTACAAAAGAGATTTATTAGACCTACAGCACTTTATCAATAAAAAAAATTTATCTGAATTAACAATAAAAAATGAAAATATTAGCGACTTTATTCAACAATTATCAAAAAATAATATTTCTCCTAGATCAATTAACAGAAAACTATCTACTATAAAAATTTACTATAATTTTTTAATTAGTGAATCATATATAAAACATAACCCAGTACATAACACAATATTTCCTAAATTTCATCCTAAATTGCCCAACATATTATCTATTAGCGAAATAAAAACAATATTACAATATTGTAAAAATGATTTATCATTAGAAGGAATTAGAACAAATGCTATAATTAACTTACTATATGCAAGTGGGATTAGAGTCAGTGAATTAGTATCCTTGCCGCTTATTAATATTGCTAGAGGAGATAATTTGCAATTTATTAGAAAAAGCTTCTTTATTAAAGGTAAAGGAAAAAAAGAACGTATAGTTATTATACATGATAAAGCTAAGAATGCTTTAGAAAATTACCTAAAAATTAGAAAATATTTTTTAAATACCAATAATAGTAAATCAGATAAATATCTTTTCTGTAGTAAATATTCATCTTTTGGTCATATAACACGACAAAATTTAGCAATATCACTAAAAAAAATCGCAAAAAAAGCTGGAGTCAATAATAATGATATAAGCCCACACATACTAAGACATAGTTTTGCTAGTCATTTATTACAAGAAGGAGCTGATTTAAGAACAATACAAGAACTACTAGGACACGTAGATATTAGCACAACTCAAATATATACTCATTTAGATAGCAAATATCTAAAACAAACTATAGATAATTACCATCCATTAAATAAAAGAATATTAAAATAGTTTTTTTTATTTAATAAAATTAAATATAATTTAAGGTTAAAATTTAGTGTATATAAATTCACTTGGACAGTATTATTCCTATTTGATAGCATTTTTATCTATTTTATCTCGTTACTATGATTATTCTTTATTTGGATTATCTGCTGGCATCATTTCAAATACACTTATGCCATATATAAATAAGACTGATCAATTGCTATCTTTCTTTTTTATTTTTAGCTTATCAGTATGTTCTAAACCTATAGGATCAATAATCTTTGGTTATATAGGTGATAAAATAGGCAGAGTTATAGTGATAAGATTTACTACAATTTTAGGGGTTTTTACTAGCAGTGCAATAGCGTTTATTCCAAGCTATAATGAAATAGGTATTTGGGCAGTTATATTATTAACATTATGCCGTATATTATTTTTAATTAGCTTTTCTGCAGAAGTTGATGCAATTAAAATATACGTATCAGAAAAGGTTAATGATAAATATAGAAATTTAGTAAATTGTATAACAGTATTTTTTACACAAATAGGAGTATTATTAGCTGCTTTTATGTACCACTTTACCTCATGTTATAATAATAAATTTATTGGGGTCTCATTTTATTGGCGTATTAATTTTATATTTGGAGGTATATTAGGAGTAATTGTAATGTTTCTACAATTATCTACTATAAAAAAAATAGCCATCTTTGAAGAAAGTAGCTTATTTCTTAGTAGTAAAAATAAAGTTTTTAAAAAAAATAACTTATTGTCAATAATTAAAAACAATTATCTACAGGTTAGTATTGCTATATTATGCTATGGTTTTTTAGGTGGAATATATCATTTTTTAATAATTTTTTTTAATAATTTTTTAGAAAATGTGTTAATGCTAGAGCTAATAAATAAATCATCTTATATTAATCTAATATTAATTGGATTTTACTCTTGCTCTTGTTTAAGCGCTGGATTATTATTTAATAAATACCAATCTAAAAAAGATAAAATAATAATTATTACCCTACTATTAAGCATAATATTAACTATTTTTATACCATATATCCTATATAATAAATTATATATATTCATATTACAAATATTGCTAGTATCGCTTTGCCCATTTTATAGCATTATTACTCAAATTCAAATACAACGATTATTTTCTACTAATTATAGGATGAGATTATTTAGTCTCTCACATTCATTAGGAAGCATGATATTATCTTCAACAACACCATTATGTTGTATGCTCCTATGGAAATATACAAAACTATTAAATAATGTAGTATATTACTTATTATTTCAATTAATAGCATTAGCTCTTTGTTTATTATTTATCAATAGACAAGCTAAAACTAATGCATTTAAATAGTAAAAAATTAAAAATTTAAGTTAAATAACCTACTCTTAACATCAAAATCATTGCTATAATAATTAAAAATGTTAATGACTATCATTAATTTTGGTGTTAGTATTCAATGAGTTAAATAATTTCTGCTTTATACTATATGTAATTAATTTTTATGTATTATTATCAAATTATACAAAACTATTCTCGGGCACTTTTTCAAATAGCTTTGGAAACTAAACTAGAACACCAAGTAAAAAAAGAAATAAATATGCTTAACCACATAATAAATAAAGTTGCATATTTAAAAACAATAGTAATTTCTTATACAATTAAAAAAAGTAAAAAATTTGATTTTATATTAACAATAGCAAATAAATATAATTTACAACAAATAGTAATCAATTTTTGTTATTTACTAATAGAAAATAATAGATGCTTTTTACTAAATAGAATAGCAGAAGAATATGAACAGTTACTATATAACCATAAAGGTATAGACAGTATTGAAATTATATCTTCACAGCTACTAAATACACAACAAATAGAATTAATTAAAAAATCAATAGGAAAAATATTATCTTGTTCAAAGGTAATAAAAATTAGTAAAAAAGTAGACCCTAATTTAATAGCTGGTATTATAATAAAACATAATAATAGGTTATTAGATTGCTCTATGCAAGAAACATTAAATCGTATAAAAAATGCTATGTATCATTCAAGTGGTTCCTAAATAAATAATCTTAACATAGAATCAACATTATCAAATGAAATTAAATATCAATGAAATATCAGAAGTACTAAAACAAAAAATTGAAGCTATAGAACCTCTATACAAACTAGAAGAGATAGGATATGTCATATCGATAGCAGATGGAATAGCAACAATTTATGGCTTAGATAACACACAATCAAATGAAGTTATAGAATTTGCTTCAGGAACAAAAGGACTTGCTTTAAGCTTAGAAAAACACTCCATTAGTGTAGTTATTATAGGAGATGATAGTACAGTAAAGCAAGGAGATAAAGTAAAAAGAACAGGAAAAATGTTATCTACTCAAGTAGGTATGGGGATGTTAGGAAGAGTGGTTGATGCCTTAGGGAATCCAATAGATAAAAAGGGACCTATTATATCCAAAGAATTTAAATTAATTGAGTCAGCAGCTCCAAATATTATGGATAGACAATCTATTTCAGAACCACTTCAAACAGGTATTAAATTAATTGATACAGTAATACCTATAGGAAAAGGCCAAAGAGAATTAATAATTGGTGATCGTCAGACTGGTAAAACTACTATTGCTATCGATACAATAATTAACCAAAAACACGATCATATTGATTCTCTAAAAGCAGAAAGAGTATTTTGTATATATGTTGTAATAGGACAAAAAAATTCTTCTGTTGCACAAATAGCAAAAACATTAGAAGAAGCTGGAGCTATGGAATATACAATAATTGTATCAGCAACTGCTGCAGACAAAGCAATATTACAATATCTAGCACCTTATACTGGTTGTACAATAGGAGAATATTTTAGAGACAAATCACAACATGCTCTAGTAATCTATGATGATTTAAGCAAACATGCAATTGCATATCGTCAAATATCATTATTACTAAAAAGACCACCAGGTCGAGAGGCATATCCTGGAGATATATTTTTCTTGCATTCTAGACTGTTAGAAAGAGCAGGAAAGCTTTCTGAAGCAAAAGGAGGAGGATCATTAACAGCATTACCTATTATAGAAACACAAGCAGGAGATGTTTCTTCTTATGTTCCTACTAATGTAATTTCTATTACAGATGGTCAAATTTTTTTAGAAAAAGAATTATATAATAAAGGTATATTACCAGCAATAAATGTTGGTATATCTGTAAGCAGAGTAGGATCAGCAGCACAGATAAAAGCAATGAAAAAAATGGCTAGTACTATAAAACTTGAGTTAGCACAATTTAGAGAAATAGAATCTTTTACTAAATTTGGGACCGAAATAGATAGCTCAACTAAAAATACTATAGAGTATGGTTTAAAATTAATAGAATTATTTAAACAAAATCAATATTCTCCTATTTCTATCAATAAACAAGTAATAAGTATTTTTTTAGCAACCCAAGGATACTTAACAAATATAGAAATTACAAAAGTTCAAAAATGCGAAAGTGAATTACTAGAAGCTATACAGCTAAAAGCTTATCATATTTTGCAAACTATCAAAGAAAATAAATATATTTCTGATGACATTGAAAATGAATTACACTTGTTCATAAGTGACTTTATAAAAAATTTTTCTTCTCAAGAATAACTTATGCCTAATCTAAAGCAACTTAGAAATAATATTAAAAGTGTTAAATCAACAAAAAAGATAACTAAAACTATGCAGTTAGTATCATCAGTAAAGTTAAAAAAATTAAAAGCACAAATAAAAAACTGCTCTAATTATTTAGAAAATGTTAATAATATAATGCTAGATATATTCCCGTTACTAAGTAATACAAAACTATCTACTAAAGAAAAAAGATTTTTTTTTCAAAATAACAAAGCAAAAAATATAATAATATTAATATCATCAGATAAAGGGCTATGTGGAAGCTTTAATCATTCAATAATAAATGCTGTAAAGGATGATATAGAATACTTACGTTCTAAAGAAAACCCAATAGAATTATTCATTATTGGAGAAAAAGGATATAATTTTCTCAAGTATGATTATTTAGCATTAATAAAACAATATTACTGTAATATAAAAAATAATAATGAATATGTTATAAACCAAATAAAAGATGAATTAATTAGAATAGTAGAGAATTTTGGGATAAATAGCTGTTATATTTATTATCATAAGTTTAAAAATAATTTCATTCAAAATATGATTAAGGAGAAGATCTTACCTATTAATAAAACAATAAATAGTGATGTTATAGTTGATTTAAAGAATGAATATGAAGGACAAGGATTAATTATGACAGCAGTTAGTTTATACATTCATGCTAAATTATACTCTACTCTAATAGAGAATAAAACAAGTGAAGAAGGAAGAAGAGTAATTACTATGGATAAGGCTACACAAAATGCAAAAGATATTATAGATAAATTAACTATAGAGCTTAACCGCTCTAGGCAAGAAATTATTACTAAAGAATTAATAGAAATTATTACTGGATCAAAACAATTTAACTAAAATAATAGTAATAACATTAAATAATATAAAAATAATAATAAGGGCACATTATATTATTGTGTTACTATTTAGTAAGCTTTAATAAAACTAAATTAACGAAAATTAAGGTAACAAATGAAAGCATATAAAGGAAAAATTGTTCAAATTATTTCTGCTATTGTAGATGTTGAATTTAATGAACACATACAATTACCTAAAATTATGAATGCACTAGAATGTATACATAATAACTCACGTTTAGTTTTAGAAGTAGCCCAGCATATAGGAAATAATGTAGTAAGATGCATTGCACTAGCATCGACAGATGGATTAACACGAGGAACGGAAGTCTTTGATACAGGAGACCAAATTAAGGTGCCAGTAGGCATTGGTACATTAGGAAGAATAATGAACGTAATAGGAGAGCCTATAGATGGAAAAGAAAAAATTAAAACAGAAGAATATAGTAAGATATATAAAGACCCCCCGACATTTAAAGAACAATCTACTCATCGTAATATTTTAGTAACAGGAATAAAAGTAATTGATTTATTAGCTCCTTACGCAAAAGGAGGAAAAATAGGACTATTTGGTGGAGCTGGAGTAGGAAAAACAGTTTTAATAATAGAATTAATTAATAACATAGCAAAAGCACATGGAGGATTTACTACTTTTGCAGGAGTAGGTGAAAGAACAAGAGAAGGACATGATTTATATCATGAAATGATTGAATCTGGTATTATTAACTTGGATGAACCAGAAAAATCTAAAGTAGCATTAGTATATGGTCAAATGAATGAACCTCCTGGAGCAAGAGCAAAAGTTGCCTTCACCGGTTTAACTATTGCAGAATATTTCCGTGACTTAGCTGGCGGCCAAGATGTATTATTTTTTATTGATAACATTTTTCGTTTTACTCAAGCAGGATCAGAAATTTCAGCTATTCTCGGGCGCATGCCTTCAGCAGTTGGCTATCAACCTACTTTATCAACAGACATGGGAAGTTTACAAGAACGAATTACATCGACAAAAAAAGGATCTATTACCTCTGTACAAGCTATCTATGTTCCAGCGGATGATTTAACTGATCCTGCTCCCGCAACATCATTTACTCATCTTGATGCTACAACGGTACTAAGTAGGGAAATAGCTGCCATAGGAATTTATCCAGCAATTGATGCTCTTGACAGTACATCCCAAATGCTTGATCCTAAAATAGTAGGCGAGGAACACTATTATGTAGCAAAAGAAGTAAAGAAGATATTACAAACATATAAATCATTACAAGATATTATTGCAATTTTAGGAATTGATGAATTATCAGAAGAAGATAAATTATTAGTAAGTAGAGCAAGAAAAATACATAAATTTCTTTCGCAACCATTTTTTGCTGCAGAATCCTTTACAGGAATCCCTGGTAAATTTGTTGTTCTTAAAGATACTATTAAAGCATTTAAAGATTTAATTGAAGGAAAATGTGATCATTTAGCTGAATCAGCTTTTTATATGGTTGGTACTATAAAAGATGTAATAGCTAAAGATGCTACTTTACAAAATAAAGGTAATAAATAAAAAGAATGAATACTATACTTATTAAGGTAGTTAGCCCATCTGGTATTATAATGGAAAGTGAAGCTAATATGGTTTCACTATTTAGTCAAGCAGGTATGTTTTCAGTGTTACCAGGACATAGCAAATTAACAACTAATTTAATAATAAGCTTAATTACTGCTTTTCATAAAGACACAAAAACTAAATGTTTTATCTATGGTGGAATAGCTCAACTATTTAATAGCAAAATTAATGTAGTGACTGAATTTGCTATTAACCTATCAAAAAATAATGAAACAAGTATTAGAACTAAAATTAAAGAACTTCAATCACAAGTAGAAAAAAATAATGAAATAAGTATTAATTCTGAAATTGAAAAATATCAACAAGCACTAAGCTTGATTCAAAATAACACTTAATATACAAAAATATTGCTTAGGTTAAAAACATCGATATTAGATAACACCAAGTATTTTATTATTTAATTGCTATTTAATAACAACTAATCCTTGTGTTTAAGTAATGCTAGTTGTTTTTGCCTTTTCTGCTATACTAACTAATTCTTTAATATTTGATAACACTTGTTGTAATAATTTTGGTTGGTTTTCTACCATACTAACTAATTCTTTAATATTTGATAACACTTCTTCTAATATTTTTGGCTGATTTTCTAATTGAGTGACCAACTGCTTAATAGCATCTCCCATTTCTTGAGTTTGTTCAATCTGCATATTTTGTATACTTAACTGGGATAATTGAGACATCATTTGAGTAATACTATTATTACTTGAAGAAGAATCATCTAAATTAGAACATTTTGCACTACTAGTTATAAGACCTAATAAAAACTTTTTTTGCTGTTCAAAATAATGATTTACATTTAATGATGATTCATTATTATTGTTTTTTAGTCGATTTGATAATTGGTTAGAAAACAATAAATCTTTTTCAGATAACTTCTTTTCACCTTTACGTTCATTATTATTGATATAATTCTGATTTATATATTGTGCTGACTCTATCATAGTTTACCTATTATTTTTTTATTAATAAAAGCATTATACTTTTATAATACCTACATTTAATATTTTGTATAATTAACTTTAAAAATCATTAGCTCATTTTATTACCTTAAACTGTAATATGTTTTCTTCTTTAATGTTATTATGATCACCATTAAGCATTTTAGATAAAATAGATTTATTATTCTCTAATGCATTTATAGTTTCATTATTTTTTGAAAAAAAAGTAATTTTTTCTATAACTTTCTTTTTTCCTTCACCTTTATAATAAACCTTAATATTTACCTCACCTAGATGCCTAGGATATAACTTAATATTTATTTCTTTATTCCCATTATTTATAACGTAGGGTAAAACCATTAATACTTGTTTATAGGAATTTAGTAAATAATCATAATTAAATAAATTATTAAAATTAAAACTTAAATTTATTTGCTGTAAAAAGGCATTTTCTTTAGAAAAAAATAGTTGATTATTTTTATCATTACCTCTGTCATTATTACTATAAGTATTACTATCTTTTAATGAAGCTAAAAGCTTTAATCTTACTTCACTAAGATCTAATAATAGATCATCTTTATTATCATTCACTGATTTCTTTAATAATATTTTAGATATATTGTTAACCTTATTATTATCTAAATGAACCAATCTTAAATTTCTACTAATAGTTAATTCACTTAAACAATTATATTTTCTCCCCTTTATTCCTTTAAAGTTAAAGCCATTAACTACATTATTTAAATCCTGTTTATAGATAGCATCATTTTCTAGCTCATTTATATGATCAACATCTTTGTTATTAACCTCTTTTCTAACACCATTAGCTATATTATTTAAATCCTGTTTATAGATAGCATCATTTTCTAGCTCATTTATATGATCAACATCTTTGTTATTAACCTCTTTTCTAACACCATTAGCTATATTATTTAAATCCTGTTTATAGATAGCATCATTTTCTAACTCATTTATATGATGATCAACATCTTTGTTATTAACCTCTTTTCTAACACCATTAGCTATATTATTTAAATCCTGTTTATAGATAGCATCATTTTCTAGCTCATTTATATGATCAACATCTTTGTTATTAACACTAAGAAAATAGCTATAATTATTATTTATAAAATCCTCTAATGATTTGATTGAAAAGACCAAATCTACATCATTAGCTACAACTATAGCAGCTAAATTTTCTTTCGATTGATTAAATAATATCCAATAACTGCTAGATTGAGATTCTCTATCATCATAATAAAATTGTAACTTATTTTTACTCCAACTATTATTCGCTAACCCTTGTTCTTTTATTTTTATTTGTTTATTAAATAAATCCAAAAACTTGCTATCTCTACAATGATAATCTTTATTTGAGTCTATACTATCACTAGGTAAGCACCCTTCTTTACCAAACATAGAAGAAAACATTATTTCTATAGACATATTTTATAAAATTGATAATTTTTTAATGCACAAAAATATGCAAGTTTTAAAGCATAATCTATACCAAAAAATCTGCTTTTAAATATTTAATATATTTCTTTGAGAATAATGCAATTTTGTTTTTTCATTACTACTATCTTTTTGCATATCATTTTAGCTTGTTTAAACGTTTGATATGGCCCCAACATTATACTATAAAAAGCATAATCATCTTTTCTATCTATTTTTTTTATTAAAAATTTATCAGTAATTAATAAGTGGCTATTCTTTTGTTGAATCTCTTGTAGTATTTTTAAAGCTTCTTCCTCTGATCTAGCTAAAGATAATTGCACCATGTATCCCTTATTAGAATTTTCTATAGATTTATCAATGTTATATTGATTTAGCTTATAATTATGATCAAGAAACATAATATTAATTTGATGATCAATATTTTTTCCGTGCTGTATAGTCATAAAATTAGAATCTAAAAAATTGCTATTTAAATTCAAATATTTTTGATAACACATATTATAATGTTGCTGATGGTTAAATGAAATAATATTATTTAAAATATTATCAATATTATCAACATTATCGACATTATATTTCCACATATCTTCTGAGATATTTAGTGGTTCCTCAGGCGCTGGATTAATAATAATTTTTTCATTATTATTCTTATTGCTTAGAGCATTATAAATTATATCAGTATTGGCGATATTAATATCATGATAATTATCTATTTTTTTTTTATAGTTTTTATTCTTAGCCGTTAAAGTAATAATACCATTATCACTAGGAAGCATTGTTATAATAAAAACAATAATAAATATTATTGTAATAATTATAATAACTACAATCTTTATAAGATTAAAATTAATCATACTATATCTTCATAACTCTAGCTAAATTTAATAATGAATAAGGAAGGATAATATTTATTATAATAGCCATTACCTACATAATAAAATTAGAAAAAACTACATTTTATTCATAGGAGTAATTCCTATTATTTCAAACCCACATAAAATCATACGTCTTATTGCCTCTACCAGAGCTAATCTAGCTCTTGTTAAAGGCTCATCATCTTCTACAATAAATCTATAATCATTATTTTTAGCTCTAAGACTCCATATTGAATGAAATCGATAAGCTAATTCAATTAAATAGTGTACTATTTTTTGAGGTTCATATTTGATGGCAGCTAAAGTAAGTATTTGAGGCCATACAGCTAGTAACTTAATAAGTTGAATTTCCTCTTCAGTTATCAATAAAGAAAGATCAAAATCTTCTAATACAAATTTTTCATAACATTCAGGCATGGATTCTTTTACAGTAGCTAAAATAGATACTGCTCTAACATGAGCATATTGTACATAAAACACCGGATTATCTTTAGATTGTTTCTGTACCTTTACTAAATCAAAATCTAATATTGCATTATTATGTCTTGTAAGCATTATAAATCTAATTATATCTTTATCTACTTTTTTGATTACATCACTAATAGTAATAAAATTACCATTACGCTTTGACATTTTTAATACTTGTCTATTTTTAACAAAATTTACCAATTGAATTGTAGTAATATGATTTTTCACTTTTCCTTTTCCTAGTGCTTTTATAATAGCCTTTACTCTTTTAATATATCCTGTATGATCAGCCCCAAGAACATATATTAAATGGCTATAACCTCTATCTATTTTATTTTTAGCATAAGCTATATCTGCAGCTAAGTAAGACCATGCTCCATCACTTTTTGTAATAGCTCTATCTTGATCATCTCCATATAAAGTTGATCTAAAAAGCATTTGTGATTTTTTTTCTATACTATTATCAACCTTGCCTTTAGGGGGAGGTAAAACCCCATAATATACTAAATCCCTTTCTTTAAGAATATCAATAGTTTGGTCTATCATTTTTCTATCATGAAGATACTGTTCAGAAAAGAATACATCATATTTTATGCCTAAATAGGTTAAATCATTCTTAATTAAATCAAGCATAAATTGAATAGTTATTTTCTTTATCAATGCTCTCACTTGAGGGGTATGCTGTTTTGATAATAACTCTTCATTATAATCCTTAGCTATTTGATAACCTATTGTTTTTAAATATTCTCCTTGGTACAAATCATCAGGAATAATCACTTCTTCTCCTGTTACAATTTCTTTATATCTTAATATTACACTATCAACAAGCCTATCAATCTGTCCCCCGCTATCATTAACATAAAATTCTTTAGTAATATTAAATTTACATTTTTTTAATATATTAGAAAGCACATCACCATATATACCCACTCTTACATGGCCTATATGTATTGGCCCAGTTGGGTTAGCTGATACATATTCTATATTAATTTTTTCTCCTTTTCCAATATTTACACTCCAAAAATCACTATCATTTTTTAACATACTCAACAAACATTTATGCCATTTTTCTGCTTTTATAGTAAAATTAATAAAAGCTAATCCTAATACTTCAATATGTGCAACATAAGGAATATTTATTAAACATTCCTTAAACTGTAATGCTAATTCACGAGGATTTTTTTTATTTTTAGATGCTATAACCATAGCAATATTGGTTGAAATATCACCATGTAATGGATCTTTAGGAATATCAAAATCCAAATGTTCTAGTAATTCTTGTTGTGGGCAAACTCTATCAACCAATCGACAAAAATCATCTTTTAATTCTTTAAATATATTCATATCATTAGCAACAATACTTAATTAAGTAACCATACTAATAACTAATATGCATCTTGTCAATTTATCAATAATCTCTCAGCTTAATAAATTATTATTATTTTAAAAATTAATAATACTCAAATATAGTTTTGAGAATAGATAGCTTTATTTTATAATCCTGATATAAGTCTATATTTAATAGAAATTTTCTTAAGTTAATTTAATATTAAATAAATAATGAAAATAGATATTACAAACAATGCCTGTATACAAATACAGAAACTTATACAACAAGACACAGAAGAAAATAAGAAAATAGCATTAAGAGTATCTGTAGATAGCGGTGGTTGCTCAGGTTTTATGTATAGATATAGTTTAATAAATCAAATTAAGGAAAATGACTACATCTTAGAAAAAAATAATATTAAAATTGCTATTGACCCTATATCGCAACAATTTCTCACTGGATGCACTATAGAGTTTATTGAAGAGTTAGGGGCATCTTATTTTCATATAATAAATCCTAAAGCTGCAAATAAATGCGGCTGTGGAAACTCCTTTTCAATATAAAACAAAAATATATATGCAAAATAAAGAATAAATCTCTCACTAAACAAATTCCTAAAATAAGAAAATAATTAATGTTATTATGCAATATTGATAAATAAAACTACCATTATTTATCAATCTACATCTATGCTACAACACTTACTAGCTTACGCCTTCTTTTGCTTATAAATTTTATTTTTCCTGCAATTAAAGCAAATAAAGTATGATCCTTTCCTATCCCTACATTTTTACCAGGGTGAATTTTAGTTCCACGTTGTCTAAAAATAATATTACCTACTTTAACTACTTGACCATCAGATTTTTTAATTCCTAACCTACGCCCAGCAGAATCACGACCATTTCTCGAACTTCCGCCCGCTTTCTTTGTTGCCATATACTATTAATCTTATTTTACTAATTACTTTATAAACTATATATAAATCTTTTTTCAATCAATTTAAAGATATAAAAAAA
>CAYXTI010000008.1:0-8057 GCA_964468495.1 uncultured Rickettsiaceae bacterium
AGGACATTCAAGATTCCTTAAGGCTGTTTCCTTCTCGACTCTACGGGTTAACACCTGGAGTCCTTTCTTTTACTGTAAAAAAAACTTATAGTAATTATATTAAAATATATTAATAAAGTATGTTATAACAGAAACTGTGAAAACTAGTAATAATATTTAAAATTCTTTGTTAGCAAAACCTGTTAATAATCAGATGCCAGGCCAAATAGCTCAAAAAACGCATATCTTAAACTTTCTATATGTTTTTTATTATTAAAGCTTTCGCGTTAATTTTAAAAGATAACATTTAGTTCCAATATAAACAAATTGTAATAAATACCCATACTAATTCTACAAAGTGCCAATATAATAAACATAGATATCCTTTAGAAATATAATTAATATAAGATATGCCTAATCTAGATTTATTAAAATAATAAGGAATAAAAACATTAGGTTCTGCAGGTTGAATAGGTATATATGTAAATAAAAGCATAATACCTACTTGAACATGAAAGAAATGTAACCCTGTTAATGAGAGAAATATGAAGCCATAACTATCATTTAAATTAAATTCAAGTGATAAGAATTCACATGCTTGTAAAGTACTAAATGAAAATGCAATAATATAAAGAATTAAAGTAAATATTGCTACTTTACTAACATATATATTATTTAAAATATAAGTTGTAGCTCCTAATACACTAGCACTTGCCAACAAGAGAGTTATTGCGCATAGTAAAGATGCTGTTGATGGGCTTAGTATACCTGTAGGATAAAAGGAAGTACTTGGTACATTAGTAGATAAAGAACTATTAAATAAACACCAAAAATAACTTATAAATAATAATGTTTCCGATAATATAATATAAGATAAAAAAGAAGATACTAATTGTGAAGTACTTATAACTACGTAACTATCTCTTATATATTCTACAATAGTCATAAAAGGAACTACAAATAAACTAGTACATGATACATAGTGAGTTAAAGTTGTAGCAAATAAAAAATTTAAATTTACATTACTATTTAATACTCCTTGCATTTTATTATTTATAATAATATTACTATTTGAGTAAATATATGTAGAATTATTAATGTAATGAATTATATTAAAAAAACAAAAAAAGATTTTTATAAAGGTAATTTTTGGCTTGTCAGGTTTCTCTATCTGCTCGCTAACGATTTGTACGATAATAATATCTTATTTTTTAATATTCAATTCTAATTTTATCTTATAGTTTTTAGTAAATTCTCCACATTATCTATAATTATAGATAAAATAAGAACATAATACTAAAATAGATAAATAGGCTAACTCTACCGTAGGAAATATATGTAACTAGAGGCAGTTGTAATCCAACATACATACTAATGCAAAATGTACCAAATACAACAGCAATGACATTATTATTTAAAACAGTAATTACGTCATATCTTCTTTTCAAGGAAGGATAAAAATATTTTGATAAAATAGATCCAACTTTATGTGAGTTAGATAATAAAAATAGGACTTGTAGGTAGACATACATTAAACATAGACCTGCATTTTTAGAAGGAACTGATTTTAATATAGAATAAAAAGCAACTAAATACCATTCTGGTACTATTTTTAAAGGTGTCACTAAAGTAGAAGATGGTATTAAATTATCAGGATCTGATATAGATACAATAGAAAAGTAAGTTTGCAAAAAAATAATACAGATCAATTGAGCAATAGCTTTTATATCCATAAATATAACTGTAGGTGCAAAATTTAAAAAATAGACACTAGAAAGACTTAGTGGATTTGATCCACTTGCTTCATGTAAGAATAGAATGTGAATTACTACTATAATTAGACTTATAAATGGTAATGCAAAATGAAATATAAAGAATCTTTTCAATGTTGGTTGATCTAGAAGATACCCACCTGATACCCAATTTAAAAAATCTGGAAGAAAAGAAAATAAATTTAAAATAACTGTAGCTGCCCAATAACTCATTTGTCCCCATGGTAAAACATAACCCATGAAAGCTATTATTATTAACATTACATATAATAATAATCCTGATTGCCATGTTATACTTAAATAAATAAAAGAATTATATATTAAAGCTCTTATTAAATGTACATATATAACAAAGAATATTATAGATGCCATATTTGAATGCAAATATCTTAAAAACCAACCATGTGAAACCTCTCTCATTAAATGTTGAATACTATATAAAGCAGTATCACAAGATGGAGAATAATAGACAGCTAATATTACACCTGATAATATTTGAATAACAAAAGACATTATTAAAAGAAATCCAAAATTCCAATAATTATTAATATTAATTGGAATTGGGTATGTAAAAAGATGTGTTTGTATTATTGAAATTCTATTAAAGACAATAGCATTAAAATTAACAATACTGTCATAACAGACTAAATTAAAATAATTGAAAATAGAATTAAATATTTTATCTTAAATGTTAGTTTTTTATCAAGGAAGATAGGGGACTAACTGCCTCAAGACGTTATTAACCCAACTCACGTATCGCATTTAACGGTGAACACTCGTTCCATTGGAGCCAGCTTCGGCATTATATAATATTATATTCCAGGTTGCGATGAGTCGACATGGAGGTGCCAATACAATTCTAGGATTCGTACTCCCGTAATTATTTGACCTGTTATCCCCGACGTACCTTTTATACCGTTACAGTGTTTGTTTTTTACTTATAGATATAATCTTTTAATAATAGTTTTTAACTATATTTATATTATTCTTTATCTATAATGCAGATAAAAGAATTAATAAACTAACAAAAACAGATATAGATCCTATTGAAGATAAAGAATTCCAAGAATTATATATATCTGGATAATCTGGTATTCTACGAGGCATACCATTAAAACCCATAAAATGCATAGGTATAAATACTAGTAAAACACTAGTAAAAAATATAAGAGACCAAATAATAATTATACTAGATCCTTTTAAAGGTAATCTACCTAAAAATATTACTTGAAAATAGATTAAAGATGCAACTAAAGCAAGAACAGCTCCGAGAGATAATACAAAGTGAAAATGACCTACTACATAATATGTATCATGTAATGAGATGTCTAATGCTGAATTACCTAATTGAACCCCTGTTGTTCCACCTAATGTAAAAGTACAAATAAAAAATAAAGAAACTAAGAAAGCAGCTGATTGGTATGAGACTCCTAAAGGAAAATAAGAACCTATATAAGTACATAACCAATTAAATATTTTAGTACCTGTTGGTATAGATATTAAAATAGTTACTGTTGTAAAATATGCAACAGTATCACTTTCTAATCCAACGGTAAACATATGATGAGCCCATACTAAACAACCTAATATAGCTATACATATAATAGCTAAAATCATAGATTGATTTCCAAATATAAGAGAATTTGAATAAGAAGAAATTATAACACTAATTATAACAAATCCTGGTATAATTAATACATATACTTCTGGATGTCCAAAAAACCAAAACAAATGTTGATAAAAGACAGGATCCCCAGTAAATAAAGGATCAAAATACAAAGAATTAAAATGAATATCTGATAATAACATAAGAAAACTACCTGTTAAAACAGGTAAAGTAATTATTAGTAAAATAGATGAGATAAGTAATCCCCAAGAATATAAACTAGCCGGTAAAATACCTAAATGATAACCCGATACTCTACAATGAAACACTGTTGTAAGAAAATTACAACTAGTTAATAAAGAAGATATACCTGTTATAATTAAAGCTAATATTACTACATCAACTGAACCACTGCCAGAACTAGTACTGTTAGGAGGATATAAAGTCCATCCTGCTCCTACTCCAAATTCACTTACTAAACTTAATATAATTAAAGTATATGCTAAAGGTAATAGAAATAAAGATATACTATTTAATCTAGGAAAGGCAATATCTGCAGAGGTGTTGAAAATAGGAATAAGATAATTACCTAAGGCTGATAGTAAACCTGGCATTACATTAAAAAAAATCATAAATAACCCATGTAAAGTAAAAATTAAATTATAGAAATTTTGATTTTCAATTGATATTAATTTCATTCCTGATGATGCTAATTCAACTCTAATAATCATAGAACACAAAGCACCAAAAAATCCGAATATTAAAGATAACCATAAATAATATAAACCTAACATTTTGTGATTACAATTTGTAATATAGGTACCAAAATTGTATACAATATAATTTGTGCTATATATATTATGTATATATGTATATAAATTATTGAAATTTTTTAGGTAAGCATTCCGAATTGTAAGATTTTACTTACTGTTTGTTTTTTTTAATATTTTTTTTATCTATAGATGCTAACTTCCCAGCAAAACTATTCATATATAGAACTTCAAAAATTCTATTTTGATTTATTATCTAATGAATAGTAAAGGTGTACGGGGTCTTTCCGTCATTCCTTGAGTAAATCCTCATATTCAAGGATAATTCTAGTTCAAAAGAGTATTATGTTAGTGACATAGAGAGAATCGTAACACTTTTCATGCAGGACGGAATTTACCCGACAAAGAATTTCGCTACCTTAGGACCGTCAAAATACAGCCGCCGTTTCTATAATTAGACCGGGCAAGTGTAAAAAACTATAGCTCATTATCTAATTTATCAGTGTCATATGTTTGCTCAGACGTTCTCTTTTTTTTTATTCTATTTTTTTAGTTTCAACACTACAAGATACCAAACATATATATTTTTTTTTGCCTGACGAGTTACTACGGAAGGTTTCATCCACTTTAAATATTAATTGTTTTTTACCTTTTCCGTTACATATTATAATGGTTTTCACGGTCAGCTCTATTTTTATTTCTTTTATCTCGTAAACTCTATATTTCTCGTCAAGAGGAGATTGTAACTTTTTCCTTACGTACTCTAGTTCTATCACGATTATAAATTAAAAAAGATATTCTTAATAATTTATATATCATATGTAGTATACCAGTTGAAACTAAACTCGATTTTTATTAGCTTTACTATATAATCATATAGTATCTCGATTGATTTATATATTTCTTACGAGATCAGAAATAGTTCTATTTTATAGTGTCATACACCATATTGAACATAAGTTAGATTACTTTTAAAATGTCTATCTTTTAATAATATTATTACTTGATTTTTAAGATGACCGGTAAGAATAGGCATAGAACGCCAGTTACATAGGATAGCTGTCTAATATATATTGATACTCATTACTAAAGTTAGCATAATTCATACGAAGGACTTTTTTATTCTATTTTTTTTTCTAAGAAACACACTTCCCTTCTCTATACTTTTTACCTGAACGCTTTTAATACCTGGTATGGATGGATGACACTCGGCTCTTATATAGTTTTACCGCGGCTGCTGGAACGATATGATAAAAATTACAATTTAACTCCCGAGCCTCTTTTTTTTATTGCATGCCTTTTTTTTAATCTTTCTTTTGGTTACTCTTACATATAAGTAAAAGAACACATTAACTTAGTTTATAAATATTCTGATAAATGGAAACATTGGGTACCCGGGTATCTAATCCGGTAATCCATTCAAGACATAGAGACTCAGTGTTGGTTTAAATTTGAGTGTTATTTTAGCTAATAAAAATCAAGTTTTGTTTATAATTGACTTCCCTTCTTTTTTTTTATGTTAAAGTTTTTATATTATATTGGAAAATTGAATTATTTATATCTCTTTCGGTTAAACTAATGACTCCGTTCCAATTTTTTATTATAGGATTTAATTTATTTATGGTTAATTTCTTTTGTTCAGCTACAAGTTCCCTGTCAACTACCTTGTTTCGACTTGCTCCTTTTTACAGGAGGTGACGAGCGGTGTGTTCAAGACTTACTACATACTTATTTAGTTGTATTCATCTATTATGGTATATAATATTACCTTTTTATTGCATAACTCTCTTTTATTATTATTTTTTTTACGTTTCAGGCATGCAGTACCGATAATTTTTTTAAAGAGTTTTTATCTATCTTCTCAATAGATTTCATGGAAAACCGGATATTACATGTTTGATTGGCATTTAACCGCTAACTACTTGTATTCTAAGAAAAATATTCTTAAGTTTAGACCCCTGTCCATCAAAGTAAAATTAGATCACATGTTTTATAGTTTCAGTAGAGACTGGCTTATTTAAATAAGTTTTAAAAAAAACAAAGTCATTACTTATAATTGATTATAATAAAATATTTTCAATTTTTGAAACGCACTTAATCTCTATCTGAATACTTTATTATCTAATTCAGGATCTATTCAAATTTATTCTAATATAGTAGTTTAATAGATCTATTAGAGAACATCCCATTCAAATTGGACAATGTCGGCTAGAAACGTATACAATATTTATATATATTATTTTTTGAATGGTAAGGTAAAGCGTTTACTATCATATTAAATGGTGCGTTTCATCGTTAGTAGTTGTCATCGAACATACCAATTACAGTCATACTGTATGGACAAATCCTCCAGGTACAGAAATTTTTTACTATTTAGATACTTTCTATAAAATTCTCAAGAGAGCATCACTTATTCTAATTTTAAATTATAATTTTTTTTATCAACAATTATCTTGAGATACTCATCTCAGAGATTGTCTCATTTCTCTCCACCCCATATTATTCTATTAAGTTTTATATATATAATATTTTTTTAATGCATGTCAAGTTCCTGTAACATATTTAACTCACAGCATATACCGATCCTAGTATACGAATTCAATTATGGTATAAGACCTTATATTCAAAAGAATATTATTTCGTCTTGGATGCTATATCTCTTTCCTTGGTTTTTTATTAACACTATAAAGTCCCATTTAGTTTTTTTATTATTTGAGCTTTAACGCTATCTCTAAAGAGTTACTGCTATTAAGCATATCTTTTTATATCTTTGTATAAAATACTTACCCTATCCATTTTAAATATAAAGCACTTAAATTATGCAATACAACATAAATAACACAACATAAAAATAAAACAATTCATCGTCCAGTACTTACCGGCGGTTAATAACGATTTCTACTTCCAGCCTACCTATTTTATCTTTAGTCTTTTTTTTTAATTTTATACTATAAAGGAATTCCACCTTCTTTACTGACTATCACAGTCATATTTGGTAAGTAATATATGTATAAAAAACTTATTTAATAATTTTAACCATGCTCTAATCTAATTAACAATTAGATTTTAAAATCTTTCATATTAAAAATTAAAAAAAACCAATCATATCTAAAGCATTTTTTTTAAGGATATAATCCTTTTGCTTATTAAATATATTATTGTTTTTTCTTTCTCTTGTTTCATATATATCCTCACGGACTATTTAAGAATTATTTCTATATCTAATCACTTACCTAAAATTATCCTATAAAAAGTAAATTCTATTCTAGCACTAGATATAAAATAAAAAAGGTTATATAACATGGTTTTGATTTTTCTCTATTTAAACACTTTACCAAGATACGTAAATACTAAAGGCTTTCTAATAATTATTATTTTTAATTCCAAATTTTATTTTACAAGGACCATATTTTATATATATCTACTTTTTTTCTCGTAAACATACACTCAAACTTGAACTTTTTTTTATGGCAAACGATTTCACTTTTCGAATCTGCTTGGGATTATAGACGAAATATCTTTTTCCAAATGTCTAATCCAATACACCTTCATATTAGGTCGGTGCTTTATTACTAATTCGCATAAAGTTTGCGTAGGTGAGCGGTAATTTGAGAATGTGTTTATATATAATCTAGGATATATAAAATATCTACTTATTTTCTCCAGCGTCCATCTACAGCTATGGTATACCGTTAATTTTACTTTTTTTTATTTTTTTTTCGAGATTCCACTACCAAACTATAGCCTACTGTTCCAATATTTTGGATTTTGCTGTATTATATTTCTTTAAGGACATTCAAGATTCCTTAAGGCTGTTTCCTTCTCGACTCTACGGGTTAACACCTGGAGTCCTTTCTTTTACTGTAAAAAAAACTTATAGTAATTATATTAAAATATATTAATAAAGTATGTTATAACAGAAACTGTGAA
>CAYXTI010000009.1:0-49855 GCA_964468495.1 uncultured Rickettsiaceae bacterium
TAAATAAATAAATAAATAAATAAATAAATATATTCTAACAGCTGCTTCCTTTAGTTAATAATAAAATACCATTCTTTTATAAAAAAACAATATTATTAGCTCAAGTTAAGCTAATAATATTATTTTCTATAACTTTTTTCAAAATTATAGAAGCATACAATAATTTATGTATATTCTATAATCTATAGTAAATATTAAGACTATTTCAACTGGTTAACGAATTATCTCCCATGAAAAATTTTTAGGATTACGACATGCAGTAGCATAAATGACCCATTTTTGATTATCAATAATTAGTTTTTGAATATATTCTCGACAATATAGTTCAGTCTTAGTTTTAAAGGTCCTTGTAGGAGATATAGATCCATAAATTCCTGTATTAGGATTTTTCCATTCGATTACATTTCCAGTAGGAGAAAATTCTAATGCTTTATGTGCGCTTTGTTTAATTAATTGATAATCATCATCATTCATTAGCATATTAATATTATCATCAGCTATAAATCCAGCTAGCTTCCCTACATATGCTTTAGCTACTGATACATTATTTTCATTATCTTTTTTATTAGAAGGTAACTGCTCATGAAACTCTGAATCTTTTTTTTTGCTATCAAAAGAATTATTAGTTTTTTTATTGTAATAATTGCTATTATTAGTGCATGAAAATAACATTAAAAATATAGAAAAAATGCATCCTATTTCTATTATTTTTTTAATCATTTTAGAATTCATTAACTTAATTAAGTATATAATTAATTATAAAGCCTAGTCTATTATAAAGCCTAGTTTGAAACTTAAAATATACAACAATCTACCGTTGCTGTAAAGTAGAATTATTATCTAGTTTTACTAATATAATGTTATATCACTTATGTAATAAGTTAATTGATATTAAATGTATTTAAAGAATAATATATTATTTCAATAATTATATTTATTTGATAATAAATTATTATATACTATAGTAACTATTTTAAATAATGTTTAATTTATCTAAGTAGAGCTACTATAAGTAGCTAATATTAGCTAATAATTGTTATTTAATTAAAAATGTTAATATAAACATCAATAATATGGTTAATTTTAGCAATAAAGAAAACTTAGTTAAATCAGCTGCCTTTGCAGCTGTTTTAACAGCATTAACTATAATGTTATTAAAAATTTATGGTTGGTATATCACTAAATCTCAATCATTACTAGCATCTTTAATAGATTCTTCATTTGATATTTCTGCTTCTTTATTAAATTTAATAGTAATAAAACTATCTTTACGACCTGCTGATAAAAATCATCGATTTGGTCATAATAAATTTGAAGACTTAGCTATATTTTCTCAATCTATCTTTTTTTCTATTTCTGGTATATTTACTATATTTTCTTCAACTAAAATACTATTTTATGAAGGAATAAAATCCTCTTCTACTTTAAAATTAGAGTCAAATATTGCAATAAATTTAATGTATGTATGCTTTGCTTTAACTTTTATATTAGTATATTATCAGAATTATGTAATAAGGAAAACAAATTCAACGATTATTATTGCTGATAGGCTTCATTATTTTACAGATTGTATCGCTAATATCATTGTAATAACTACATTACACCTTAGCGATGTTTTTTGGTATCTTGATTCTCTTTCAGCTATATTTATATCTATTTATATATTATATTCATCGTATCAATTATTTAAAGTATCAAGTAGAAATCTAGTTGATCAAGAATTAAGCAAAGAAGATCAACAAAAAATTATTGCTATTGTTAAACAATTTCCTGAAATTGTAGGATTACATCAACTTAAAACTAGACATGCTGGTAATAAATCTTTTATCCAATTTCATTTAGAAATGGATGGCAATATTACTCTTTATTACATTAATAAACTATTAAATAAAATTGAAAGAAAAATATTAATAACATTTCCTAGTGCTGAAATCATTATTCATCCTGATCCTAAGGGAGTTACTAAAAATACTAAATATCGTGAAAAGATTTAATTCCTATATGTCTGAAGCTTTAATTGAAGCTTTAATTGCATATAAAAAAAATGAAATTCCTATAGGTTGTGTTATTGTAGATGAAGAAAATGATAAAATTATAGCAAAAGCTCATAACTTAGTAGAAACAAATAAAAATCCAAATTCCCATGCTGAAATGTTAGCTATTAATATTGCATGTCAAAATTTATCTACTAAAAATTTATCGCATTGTGTTATATATATTACTTTAGAACCATGTACAATGTGTGCTAGTGCTATTGCTAACGCGCGATTAGGTAAAATATACTATGGTTTAGCTAATAAAAAACATGGGGCTATTGAAAATGGAATAAAATTTTTTACTACTGATAGTAGTTTTTATAAACCTGAAATTTATCATAATATTCAACAAGATCTATCTTTTAAAATTATGAAAAAATTTTTTAGCAAAATACGTAAAAATAATCTATCATAAAAAATGATATGTGTTAAAATTTATATAGAGTTAAAGATTAGTAGCTTTTTCTTTATTTAATAAGGTTTATAAAGTATATATGTTTTATATTATAGGTGTTATAGTTGTTTTTGGATCAGTAATCTTCGGATATACGCTCCATGGTGGTAATCTTAATGTATTATATCAACCCAGTGAATTTATAATTATCCTAGGAGCAGCTTTAGGCTCTGTAATTATTGGAAATCCAATTTCTCATATATCTAAAACAGCTATCAGTGTTAAGTATCTAATACAAGGAAGTGGTCCTTACACTAAAAAAGATTATATGGATCTATTACTATTTTTCTTTAATGCTTTTAAGTTAATGAAAATAAAAAGTTCTCTAGACATAGAAAAACATATTAATGATCCTGATAATAGTATTTTATTTAAATTGGCTCCGACAATAAATAAAGCAGGTTTTATAAAAAATTTTATAATTGATAATTTTCGTATTATTATTATGGGGACAATTGATTCTCCTCATCACTTGGAAGAAATACTTGATAAAGAAATAGATCTATTTCATAATCATGAAAATATACCTAGTAACATATTTTTAACATTATCAGAATCATTACCTGCTCTTGGAATAGTTGCTGCTGTTTTAGGAGTAATTGTTACTATGAAAAGTATAATGGAACCACCTGATGTACTTGGAGCATTAATAGGGGCTGCACTTGTAGGAACATTTTTAGGTGTTTTAACATCTTATGGTTTTTTTGGTCCAATGGCTAACTTTCTATATAAATATACTAAAGAGAAGGCCAAATTTGCTGAATGTATTAAAATAGGCTTTATTTCTCATTTAAGTGGTCAACCTCCTATAATTACTGTTGAATTTATGAGAAAATCTATTGAAGAGAACCTAAAACCATCATTTGATGAGTTAGATAATTATATAAATGAAAATTCAATTAAATTTACAGACTATTAATGCCTAATCAAAAGATAAAATTGATTGTTATAAATAAAAAAAAGTCTAAAAATTTAGTAGCTCCACACTCTAACTCTTCTTGGAAAATTGCTTATGCTGATTTTGTTACAGCTATGATGACTTTATTTTTATTATTATGGTTAGTAGCTGTTGCTGATAGTACTACTTTAGAAGCTGTAGCACAATATTTTACTCCTGTAGATAAAAATCAAGACTCAAAGAAATTAAATACTACTAATAATTTAGAGGTAAAGAATAATAATATTCCCGATACAAACCAATCTACTTTGAAAGAAGAAGGTCCTTTATTTTTTAGTATAAATAGTCAAGAACAAAATGATCAATCTTCATATCTTTATTTATTAAATAATGTTGATAATGCAGAAAAAGAAAATTTTTTATCAGTTATTCATAATATACAAAATAATACACTTTTGCAAAAATATGCAGATAATATCTATATGGATATTAATAATGAAGGACTAAGAATCCAGATTGTAGATACAGATAATAAGTCAATGTTTAAAGCAAATAGCGCTTTCTTACAGCCATATATGAAACAAGTACTAGATATAATTGGAGATATACTTAAGCATCAACCTAATTATCTTTCTATTAATGGCCATACTGCTTCATTCAAGGAAGAAAATCGTATTGGTCAAGTAGACCCTTGGGCTCTTTCTGCAAATAGAGCAAATTCTGTAAGGGAGTATCTTACTAAAAATAAGATTGATAAAAAACAAGTAGTTAAAATTGTTGGAAAAGCTGATACTGAGCCTTTTGATAATAAAAATTCTTATGATCAAAAAAATATAAGAGTAACAATTACTTTGCTTAATAAAGATTCTATTAGTAATTATCAAAAGGCTTTGCCTCATTAATATTATAATAGTTAATATTAATAAACAATTTTAGCTATTTATATTTTTTAGTTCTGAAAATTATTAGACAAAGAAAATTTAAGTTTATCAATAGCTTTATAACCAAAATATACAGATATTCGCTCTAAAATAATTTCTTGTTGAAATAATAATTGCATCGATTCACTTGAACTATTAGTGTTTACATAAAGTATATTTATTCTTGTTGCTTTGTTTCTATAACTAGATATTTTAAATGGAAAACAATTTTTAGCAAATTTTATTCCAACAATTTTAGCCCAATTTAATATTAATTCTGCTAAAAGAGGATGCTTATTTTTAAAAAGATTATAGATTATTTTGTTAATTTCCTCTTTTACTAACTTCATATATTACACTAATACAAAATAATATTATACGATTCTAATGATAATATGATGCATTAAGAATTTATTTTTTATAAGGTAAATAAAGTAATAATAACAACAAACAATGACATTATAACTGATATAATTGGATAATACAAAGAATTTATAGCAAGTAACATAAGTAATATATTACATTTTATAGTCCTTACAAGAATCATTTTATAATTAATCTTTGATTTTTCTATATATAAATAATTAATATTATTAAATATCTCTTTTCCTATATTTAACTTAATTAATATATTAATTATACTTATAATAATAATATATAATGATGCTACAATAGAAGCAATTAATAACCTATATTCTACTATAGATATTTTAATTAAACAAATCGCAAGAAGCATTCCAATACTAACGCTCCCTACATTACCTAATGTCATCTTTATGACATTATAATTTAATATTATAAAACTTAGAGACCATCCTAGTATTATAATAGATAATAAAAATATTAAATCTCCTTCTGGGATAATATCAAATTTAATATAACATAATATTATAATAGTTAATGTTAAATGAATTGAATTAACAGCTACAAACATATCAATATTATCTATAAAAGTATGTATTTTAATAAATGCTAATAGCATAAAAATGCTTATTACAATATGTAAATTAAATAAAGATTCATAATAATTTACTTGATAGGGATTAATAATCCATATAGTAGCAAAAATTGAACATAATAAATATAAACAAAACCTTATTGATAGCTTAATGGAATGAATATCATATAATAATGCTATAATTGCTTCTGATAAAAATATCATTAGCAATCTCTTAGAATAATTAAATGTATTAAAAATTAAATACTCAAATATAGGAAAAAAACATAATATTACAAGTACAAATGATATACCAGAACACTTAGGGATAGCTATACTAGAACTAATAGTATTTCTATATTCTACTATTCCATTTTTAAATAATACTTTTATTAAAACTTTATTTATCAAAAAAGAAACTATAGCAGATAATGTCACTAATAATATTAGTACAAAAAAATTCAAAGTCATAATAACATATTTGATTTAAAACTATAATAATTATCCCTACCTATAATTACATGATCATGTAATGAAATATTAATTCCTTTACATATATTAGCTATATAGGTAGTTAAATCTATATCAGCAGCAGATGGCTTAATATCTCCGCTGGGATGATTATGCACTAATATAATAGCTCCTGCTTCATGATATAAAGATTTTTTTACTATTTCTCTAGGATAAACCATAGTTTGATCTATTGTTCCATTAGACATTATTTCATCAGCTATTAATACATTTTTTTTATTTAAAAATAAAACCCTAAATTGCTCAATTTTTAATCCTCCCATTTTAAATTTTAAATAATCAATTAAATCTATCCAAGAACTAATAACATTTTTTTTTATTATTTTTTTGTATAAAATTCTATTAATAATCTCCCCTATTATTTGTAAATTTAAAAAAAGATTTTCATTAGTTCCTTTAATATTTAGAATACGGTGTTTTTCTGCACTTATCAATGTATGTAAGTCGCCAAAATTGTTTATTAACTCTTTTGCTAGTGGTTTTACATCTTTTCTAGGAATAATTGAAAAAAGTATTAATTCTATTAATTCATAATCATAAAAAATATTATGATTACCATTTAAAAACTTGTTTTTTAATCTTTCTCTATGGCCTAAATAATAAGGAAGTTTTGTAGAATCTATTTTTGACATAATAAAGGATATTCTATATTTTTAGGAGATTTAGTAAATATCTCAGCAGAATCATTAATTACTCCAACTGTATGTTCAAACTGAGCAGATAAAGACTTATCTCTAGTAGTTACTGTCCAATTATCCAGTGCACTTAATATTGTTTTATGACCTCCAACATTAATCATAGGTTCAACAGTAAAAATCATCCCTTCTTTTACTACCTTTCCTTGACCTCGTTTACCATAATTCAAAACACTAGGTTCAATATGAAAACTTTGACCTATACCATGGCCTGTATAATCTCTAACCACAGAATAATTATGTTTTTCTGCATATTGCTGTATATAATAACCAATATCACCAAATGTAATACCTGGCTTTATTATATTTATAGCACACATCATTGCATTATAAGTTACATTTACTAATCGTTGGGCTTTGATATTAACATCACCAACAAAATACATTCTACTTGTATCACCATACCAACCATCTACTATGACTGTTACATCTATATTAATTATATCTCCATTTTTTAATTTTTTTTCAGATGGAATACCATGGCATACCACATGGTTGATAGATGTACAAATTGATTTTGGAAAGCCTTTATAATTTAATATTGCAGGAACGGCTCCTTTAGAAATAATAAAATCATGACATAAATCATTTAACTGACTTGTAGTAATCCCAGGATGGATATAATCATGAATAAAATCAAGAGTTTCTGCTGCCACTTTTCCAGCTACTCTCATTTTTTTAAAATCATCCTCAGTATAAATTATTATTGACATAAGCAGGATATGATAATTAAAGCCTAATTAAATAACATTGTTATTTAATAACAATGTTATTTAATTTAATAAATTTTAACTAATATTTTAAATAATTATAGGATAAATAAAGTCTAATTATAAAAAGATCATATAAATATGCTATATCTTAGGTAGGTAATATAATAAATTTTCAAAAAAAATCTAGTAAATAAATAATATTAAAGAATATTTTCTGAAATAGTAACTTTTAGTTCTACTATATTTTTCTCAACATATCGTTCAGCCTTTTTGCAAAAGAAGATGAATCTATAACACGATCTCCTGCAATTATACAAGCTTGATCATATAAAAGATGAACTAAATCTTCAGTATCTTTTGTACTACTATTATTTTTTACATCATTAAAAATTTTGTTAATAATACTATCGTTAATATTAATTTCAAGAATTCTTAAAGATGGTTTTGCTAGTTGTTGTCTTAGTAATAAAGCTCTTTCCATTGCAATATCAAATGTTCCATCTTCTGATGCAAGACAAACAGGACTAGTAGTTAATTTATAAGAAATTTGTACATCTTTTACTAGATTACCTAAAACTTTTTTAAAGTATTTTATTAAATCATCAATAGATTTATCATTTTTCTTAGTTTCTAATTGTGATTTAGTATTATTATTTAAATTTACACTAGCTCTAGTAACTGATTGAATAACAATATCCTTATACTTTGAGACAACATTCACCCAAAAATTATCAATATCATTAGTAAATAATAATACATCTATTCCGGCATTTAAGAACCCTTCAATTTGAGGGCTATAACGTAATTGTTCTGGATTATCTCCATTTAAATAATAAATTGTTTTTTTAGCTTCTTTGCAATTATCAATATACTCATCTAAAGAAATCATTTTATTATGTAATGTACTATAAAAAAAGCATATTTCTAATAATTTTTCGTGATCATTATTAGGTTCACATAAACCTTCTTTTATAGCTTCTCCAAAATTATTCCAAAATTTTAGGTAAGATTCTAAATTAGAATCTTTTTGTTTTTTCAATTCACCTAATACTTTATTAGTAATAATATCTCTAATTTTAGTGATTTTTACATTATTTTGTAAAGTTTCTCTACTAATATTAAGAGGTAAATCTTCGGAATCAATGACTCCTCTTAAAAATCTTAGATATAAAGGAATTATATCTATTTTATCATCAGTAATAAAAACTCTTTTAATATATAACTTCACCCTACGTTTTCTTTCTGGCATAAAAAGATCAAAATTTCTTTCAGAAGGAATAAACAATAAATTAGTAAATTCTACCACTCCTTCATTTTTATTATGTAAAACTACCCATGGTTCATCCTGGGCAAAAGAAATAGTTTTATAAAATGCATTATATTCTTCTTTAGTAATATTAGATTTATCTTTAGTCCATAAAGCTGATTTAGAGTTAACTACAACTGATTTATCATCATCCTCAATAAAATAAATCGGAATTAAAATATGATCCGAATAATTTTTTATTAAGTGTTTTAGCCTAAACTTATCTACATAAGATAACTCGTTTTCTTTTACATGAATTACAACTTCTGTTCCATAAGAAAAATCTCTATCGCTATTTTCAATAGTGTATTCTCCTTTTCCATCAGATTCCCATACATATACTTCTTCAGTTCCAGCTTTTTTAGTGGTTACTGTTACTTTATCTGCAACCATAAAAGTAGAATAGAAACCGACCCCAAACTGGCCTATTAATAAACTATCTTTCTTTTTATCTCCTGATATTTCAGATAAGAATTTTTGAGTACCAGAGCTGGCAATGGTTCCTAAATTATTATTTAGATCTTCTTTATTCATTCCTATTCCAGTATCACGGATAGTAATAGTCTTTTTCTCCTTATTTATACTAATAGAAACTTTAAATTCTGTATCTCCTGTTAACAAATCATGATTTGTTTGAGATAAATATCTTAGCTTATCGCAAGCATCAGAACTATTAGATATTAATTCTCTAATAAATATTTCTTTATTTATATAAATAGAATTAATCATTAAATGTAATATTTTTCCAACTTCAGCACCAAATTTTTTCTTTTCTTGATTCATATTATTAAGTTTTTTTAGTTGTTTATAATATTTTATATAGTAATTCATATAGTGATGTATTGCTATTTTTTAAATAGCAATACAAAAATTTATTATCATATAAATCTTTATTATTAGATTATTAATCTATAAAACTAGTAAATGATTGATAACTGAGGAGTTTTCTTTTTACTAAACTAAGTAAATTTACTATCTATAAGTGGTATTTGCTTTTTTAGTAGTGGATGTTAATTTATATTAAATATATTATTATAACATTTTCTATGTACCCTCTTATAGTCTAAATATTAGTTATAAATTAGCTAATATTTAGACTAAAGCCCGTAGAAAAATTTTCTACTTCCATAATAAAACATCTGCGGCGTTTTATTACTAAGAGAATTTGGATAATTCTCTTCCCATACTTATAATTATAATAAATATAATGAGATCACTAAGCTTAATGTTGATAATTAATAAATTAACTAATAATCTTAATAACCTCACCTTTAATACTTTATCATTGAAATTTAAATGTTATTAACCTAAAAATCTTTACTTTAATTTTTTAATTTTATATGTTGATTATATATTTATTATGCTTCATAATTTATAAATAAAAAGTTATTTTATTTGCGATTAAAATTAATAACATAACAAAATAGCTAGTAGCACTAAGAGTATATGCTAATTATAAAATATTAAATAATATAAAATTTTATATTTTAAAATATAAACCAAGTAATTTATATCTATTAAAATAACAAAAATGATAAATAATCTGCTTAAATTATTTTATTTTTTTTTAATATTATTACATACTTATTCAAGTATGGCTGCTTATCCTCTTCCTTGGCAAATCGGATTACAGGATTCAGCAAGCAATTTAATGGTTGAAATAAATAAATTTCATAATATATTATTAATAATTACATCATTAATTGTCTTTTTTGTAATATTTCTAGTACTATATGTATCTTTCAGATTTAATGCAAAACGTAACCCTATACCATCTAATTTTTCTGATAATCTACCACTAGAAATTACATGGACAATAATTCCTATAATTATATTAATAATAATATCTATACCTTCTTTTAGATTATTAAGATTAGCAGAAGAGATACCCAAAATAGATATGACAATTAAAGTAGTAGGATATCAATGGTTTTGGACCTATTCCTATAGTGATTATAATAACTTAGAATTTGATAGTAACATTATTCCTGATGAAGATTTAAAACCAGGACAAATTAGGTTACTTGAGGTAGATAATAGATTATTTGTTCCTGTAGGAACAAATATTAGATTTTTAATTACTGCAGGTGATGTTTTACATAGTTTTGCTATACCTTCGTTAGGAATAAAAATGGATGCTATTCCTGGAAGAGTTAATGAAACATGGACAAACATAAATAATATCGGAGTTTATTATGGACAATGCTCTGAATTATGTGGCATAGGACATGGATTTATGCCAATTGTAGTTGAAGCTATAACTAAAGAAGAATTTAATAATTGGATAGAACAAGAAAAAACAAAATCTCTAAAACACAGTGCAGCAAATTAAATATTAAGCATAATATACTAATAATGTAACTTAAGTAATAAAAAACAATGACTAATATAAATAATAATTCACATGATGCTCCTATTGGATGGAAAAGATGGTTACTATCTACAAATCATAAGGATATAGGTACAATGTATATTATATTTTCTATATGTGCAGGATTAATAGGAGGATTATTTTCTGTATTATTTAGAATACAGCTTGCTACCCCTGGATCAACCTTTCTTGGCGGAAATTTTCAATTTTTTAATGTCCTCATTACAGCGCATGCTATAATTATGATATTTTTTATGATTATGCCTGCCCTATTTGGCGGGTTTGGTAATTGGTTTGTTCCTATATTAATTGGAGCTCCTGATATGGCATTTCCTAGGATGAATAATATTAGTTTTTGGTTATTAATACCTGCATTTCTTTTGCTTATACTATCTACGGTAGTAGATTCAGGAGCAGGAACAGGATGGACTTTTTATCCCCCATTAAGTAACTTATTAGGACATCCTGGAATATCAGTTGATATGTCTATATTAAGTATCCATTGTGCTGGAATTTCTTCTATCCTAGGTGCAATTAATATTATTGTTACTATACTTAATATGAGAACTAAAAAAATGGGTTTATTCAATATGCCATTATTTGTGTGGTCTATATTAATTACTGCTTTTTTATTAATCTTAGCATTACCAGTAATAGCTGGAGCAATGACTATGCTTCTTACTGATCGTAATTTCAATACTAATTTTTTTAAACCTGAAGGAGGTGGAGATCCTGTATTATTCCAACACCTTTTTTGGTTTTTTGGCCATCCAGAGGTATATATTGTAATTTTACCTGGTTTTGGAATCATATCTCAAATAATATCTACATTTTCTAGAAAACCGGTATTTGGTTATTTGGGTATGGTATTAGCAATGATTATTATTGGATTTATTGGATTTATTGTTTGGGCACATCATATGTTTACTGTTGGTTTATCACAAGATACACTGTTATACTTTACAGCTGGAACTATGATAATTGCAGTTCCTACTGGAATTAAAATATTTAGTTGGATTGCCACTATGTGGGGAGGATCTATAACATTTTCAACTCCTATGTTATTTTCAATGGGGTTTATTATATTATTTACTATAGGTGGGGTTACAGGAATTATTTTATCTAATGCTGCTCTTGCCCGTGTTTTACATGATACTTATTATGTAGTTGCTCATTTCCATTATACTATGTCTCTTGGTGCTTTATTTACAGCTTTTGCTGGATTTTATTATTGGTTTGGAAAAATGAGTGGTAGACAATATCCAGAAAAAATAGGAAAAATTCATTTTTGGATTACTTTTGTAGGAGTAAATTTAACCTTTTTTCCTCAGCATTTTCTAGGGTTAGCAGGAATGCCTAGAAGAATTCCTGATTATCCAGATGCATTTGCTCAATGGAATTTAGTATCATCAATCGGAGCCTTTATTTCTATGGCTGGTACTATATTTTTTATATTTATAGTGATTTATACATTAAAATACGGTAAAAAATGTGCTAATAATCCTTGGGGAGCTGGAGCAAATACCTTAGAATGGACAATATCATCGCCACCTGAATATCATAATTTTTCTACTCCTCCTGATTTTAATAATATTAATAAAAACATATAAATATGACTAAAAATTCAACTGCTAATCTTAACCAAAAGATTAGCGAATCATCTGTTAATGATTATTTTACTTTAATGAAACCTAGGGTTGTTTTTTTAGTTGTTTTCACAGCTTTATGTGGGATATTACTTGCGCCAGGGCATGCTCACCCTGTTATTATAGCAGTAGCTCTTATATCCATAGCTCTTGGTTCTGGAGCAGCTGCTGTTATCAATATGTGGTATGATAGTGATATAGATTCTATTATGATTCGTACTAAAGAACGCCCTATAGTATTGGGAATAATAAAGCCTAGTGATGCTTTAGCATTTGGGATAATAATTGGAATTCTTTCTATTACACTAATGGCTCTGTATGTAAATATGGTGTCTACCATAATACTTATTATTGCTATGATATTTTATGTTGTCATTTATACTATTTGGCTAAAGCGCAAATCTATACAAAATATAGTAATAGGTGGTGTATCAGGTGCGTTAGCACCTGTCATTGGCTGGACTTCTATTACCAATAATATTTCATGGGAACCTATATTACTATTTCTTATTATATTTTTTTGGACTCCTACTCACTCATGGGCACTAGCTTTATATCAATTTGACGATTATAATAGTGTTAAGATTCCTATGATGCCTATTATAAAAGGCAGGCTATATACTAAAAAAAATATATATTTCTATAGCCTTCTTACTACTATTACATCAGTAATTCCATATTTTTATAATATGGTTAACATAGCATATTTATTAGTAATAATATTAATAAATTATCAATTAATGTTTTATTCACATACCTTATTTAATAAAAATAAGCTTATCCCTGAAAAGAAATTATTTTTATTTTCAATTTTTTACTTATTTTGTGTATTTCTAAGTTTAATTTTATTTAAAAAATAAAAAATAATAAATATAGAAATTATAAAAAAATATAAGACAACCCTAAAAAACAGAAAAAGCCTAGTGCATCTGTACAAGCAGTTAAAAAAACACCTGAAGCTAAACTAGGATCAATATCAAAATTATTTAATAATATTGGTATTCCAGAACCCAATAATCCAGCAGTAGAAAAACTGATTAATACAGCAAGTAAAAACACTATACTTAAATTAACATTATAAAATATTAAATAAATCAATATTGCTCCAATAACAGCACAAAATAATCCATTACAAAAACAAACTATTATTTCTTTTAAAATTATCTTTTTACTATTAGCTTTAGTGATCTCTCTATTTAATAAGGCTCTCACTGTAACAACCATAGCTTGTGTTCCAGCATTTCCTCCTATTGAAGCTACAATAGGCATAATAGTTGCTAAAGTAATCAATTGCATTATTGTTGTACTAAATTGGTCAATAATTAATGAAGTAAAAAAAGCAGTAATTAAATTAATAAATAACCAAGGAAATCTCTGTTTAATAGTTGCTGGTAAATTAGCAAAAATATCACTAACATTAATACCTCCAAGATGCATAAATTCACATTGTGTTTGTTCATCAATTATATATATCATATTATTAATTGATACACTACCAACTAATTCACCTTTTGAATTTACAACAGGAACGATAGTAAGAGCATATTGTTTAAAAATAAAAGCTAATTCATCAAGGGTAGTATATGTATCAGCTATCTTAACCTCTTTATTCATAAGATCTGATATAATAGTAGTAAAAGGATGCTTTAATAAAGTACTAATTAAAATATTTCCTACTGGTTTACGCTTACTATTTATAATTATTGCTGCATGAAAATCTTGACTAATTTTATAAGACCTAATATATTCTATAGCCTCTTTGCAAGTCCAGTTAGCTTGAAAAGCAATAAAATTTTTTTCTAACACCCTTCCTACGCTATTCTCAGGATAAGTCAAACCTTCTAAAATAAGGAATCTTTTTTCCTTATTAATTTTTTTTAGTATTGATTCTTTTATATTAATATCTAATGAATCAATTACTTCAATTGCATCATCAATTTTTAGTTTATTAATAATATCGGCGGCATTTTTTAACCCTAAAGTTATAATAACTGACTGCATGGTATTATTATTTAAACATGCTATAGTTTCTGGAACTATTTTTTTATATATTTTAGGAAGAATTAAAAATAATATTTTACTATTACTATTATCAAGGAAATCTGCTAGATCAGCGTGATGCAAGCATAATAAATGAGAACAAGCTTTATTGACCTTATTTTGATCTATAAGAGTATTAATATACTCAAATATCTCAGCTATATTTTCTTTATGTTGCTGTAAAATAGGAGTTTTTATTTCTTCTAACATAACTTATATTAAAATATAATGCTAATAATAGTATGTAAACCTAATATAAATCCCTTAAAATATATTTATATATAATTCAATTAGGTAATAACAACAACTATTCTAATTATTATAAAATATACTTTACATAATTACACTCGCTAGTTACTGTAGTATACTACAACTAGTATAAAAATAATTATTTAATCTTTATAAAAGCTAATTTTAAAATAAATAATAGCGACTAATATATCAAAAAATACTATTACTTAATTATTTATACATATAAAAAAATGTTAATTAACAATAACAAAATTATATATTACGATCAAAATAATTTAATTTAAAGTTATCATATGAATATTAAGATAGATTCTTAATAATAAAATACCAATAATTTATATTATACTATAATTTAAATAATAATTTATTATTCTTTAATACTTAGAATAAAGCTTAGTTTTAAACTAAACCTAGCTGATTACTAACTTAAATAAGGCATATAATAAGGATATTATATAGAACTGTCAAACAGCTTATTTATAAAATAAAATAATATTTTACATATATCATGAAGAATCAAAAATACTATAATTTTTTTTACTATATAAAAACACTCTGCACCATAGGTTGTTATATATTAAAGAATATTTTATTAATATACACAACGAGTATATTTGCCGATGATTCACGAATAAAGCCTTATATTAATAATTTACCTTTAAGCTATGCTGCTGATTTTATTCACGTTGATAGTAAAAAAAATAAATTCTATGGAAAAATAATTATTGATCAACCTAATAAGATAAGACTGAATTATTATAAACCATTTCCTCTGCTAATAATAGGCAATGATTGTTATATTTCTATTTATGATTTTGAATTAGAACAACTAAATAGAATTAAAAATAAAGATAATATACTGACTTTTTTTTATACAGATAACATTACATTTGATAAAAATTTTACAATAACCAAAGAGTATGAAATAAATAATCAAATAATTTTTACTATTGAGCATAAAGAGTTTAAAAAAACTGGAGAAATTATCTTTCAAAAAAAGACAAAAGAATTAATAGCAATAAAAATATTTGAAGATAATGATGTAATAACAATTATATTTAATAATATTCAAAAAATTAAAAATATAGATAAAACATTATTTTTTATACAAGATCCTAAAATTTTTAATCCTCCAGAGCAATTAAATAAAGAACAAATAGAAAAAAAATATAAAATAATAATTTAAAAAATACTTGCTAGTTATAAAAAAAAATACTATTCTAATCTAGGCTAATTCTAGGCATTTTTATTTTTTATAGTTGATCAGGTCTGAAAGGAAGCAGTCAGTATTTAATAAGTGGGTTAGAATTAGCTACAAAACATACAAAGTTGCTATATAGGCTCTTTAGATGTATAAATAAAGAAAAATTAATTTTTTAAGTTATATAAAAATTTTATATATAAATATTATATAAATGATCTAATTAAATTAGAATTTAAATCTAAAGTAGAGTAATTATATTCTGCTACTTTTAAAGTAGAGATTAAAGATGAATATAGAAAACCTAAATTATACGCCTTTTGCAAGGAAGTATCGTCCTAAGAATTTTTTACAACTTAAAGGGCAGGAAGTTCTAGTTAAATCATTAAGTTATTGTATTGAAAATAATAAAATATCTCAAACTTACTTATTATCAGGAATAAGAGGAATAGGAAAAACCTCTGCTGCTCGAATAATCGCTAAAACAGTTAATTGTACAAATAGAAGCAAAGAGGATAATTATATTAAAGCATGTGATCAATGTACAAATTGTAAAAGCTGTAATGATTTTAATCATCCTGATATTATTGAAATTGATGCTGCTAGTAAAACAAGTATTGATGATATTAGAGAGATCATTGAGAGTAGTGAATATAAACCACTTATAGCGAAATATAAGATATTTATTGTTGATGAATTACATATGCTTTCTAAAAATGCTTTTAATGCAATGTTAAAAACAATAGAAGAACCACCAGAACATGTAATATTTTTATTTGCTACAACGGAGATACATAAGCTACCATTAACAATTTTATCAAGATGCCATAGATATGACTTAAAAAGACTAAGTAGCAAGGAAATTTATTCATTACTTGTTGAAATTCTAAATAAAGAAGGTATAGACTTTGAAAGTGAAGCTTTGCATCATATTATTAAAAAATCTGAAGGATCAGCTCGTGACGCAATAACACTACTTGAACAAGCAACACACTATAATGTTAATACATACAAAAAAATTACTACAGACAATATCAACCAAATGTTAGGAATAGTTAATACTTCTATTATTATAGAATTATTACAACATATATCTAAAAAAAGAGATAGTGAGGCATTAAATATAATAACAAAAATATATAATACATATCATTTAAAGCACTTTTTTGAAGATTTAACTAATTTTATTGCCAATTTATGTAAAATAAAAATCACTAATGATTATTCTGATTCAATAAACTTATTATATATTGAGAAAATAAAAGAAATTTTAGTAGATTTTTCTCTATCTAGATTAAATATTCTATGGCAAATTTTTAATAATGGAATTAAAGAAATTAAAGATTCCCATAATGAATTGATTAATGCTGAAATGTTAATAATAAAAGCATTATATGCATCTACTATACCCTCAATTGAAGATATAGCTCAATTATACAATCAAAATAAAATAGATCATGAAGATAAAGCATATCAAATAACAGAAAATAAAAAAAAAGTAAACATTAGTTCTTTTTTAAAATTTTGTATATCTCAAAATAATATTGGAATATATTATACACTATTAAATGAAGTAGAAATCATTGATTTTAATGATCAAATACTAAAAATAGTGTGTGTAAAAGATATAAATAATATAGAGATAACAAAATTACTTAAAAAATGGGGAGGTAGTAATAATTGGCTTTTAATAGTAAATAAGGTAGCAAAAATAACTACTATAAAAAATACTATGATAACAGAACTACAATTATATCAAAGTTTTCAAAAAATAGAAAAATATTTTCCTAAAGCAAAAATTTCAGATATAATTCTTAAAAATTAAAAAGAATAAATAAGTTATGAATATAAATAATTTTCTAGATCAAGCACAGGGAATGCAACAAAAAATAAAGGAAATACAAAATAAAATGAATAGTATGGAATTTGAAGGTAATTCTGGAGGAAATTTAGTTACTATTCACATTAATGGAACAGGAATTATAAAAAAAGTATCTATAGATCCATCATTACTTAATATAAATGAAAAAAATGTACTAGAAGATCTTATTGTTGCAGCATATAATGAGGCAAAAGATAAAGCTGATAAAATTGCCAAAAGTAATATGTCAAATTCTATAGGTAATATTACTGATATGTTAGGACTTAAGAATTTACTTTTTTAATATATTACATGGAAGATAATAATGCACTTAATCAGTTAATTTATTTATTTTCAAAATTACCAGGATTAGGTAATAGGTCTGCAAGAAGAATTGTTGTACATTTATTACAAAATAAAGAATTAAGACTTGAAGGGCTAATAGAAGGACTTTCAAATGCAGCAAAAAAAATTAATTATTGTACTATCTGTAATAATATAGATTCTGGAAAAATATGTACTATCTGTAGTAACAATAATCGTACTAATAACATTATTGCTGTAGTAGAAACTGTAGTAGATTTATGGGCTATTGAAAGAAGTAGTAGTTTTCAAGGCAGATATCATATTCTAAATAATATATCTAATTCAACGAAAAAATTAGAAATTAATCTAAATTTAAATAATTTAGTAAGTAGATGTAAAAATAATAATACAAAAGAATTAATTATCGCTACTAATTCTACTATAGATGGGCAAACTACAGCTTATTTAATAATGGAATATTTTAAATCATATCCTAGCATTAAAATCACCCGTTTAGCAAGCGGTATCCCTATAGGAGGCGAGCTAGATTATCTAGATGAAGGAACAGTGACTGCTGCTTTAGAAAGCAGAAAACCTTTTTTATAATATAAGAAAAACTAAAAAATACTAATTAAATCCTTATTATTATTAAAAAATATAATTTTTATTTCAGCTATATTAAGATTATTTATATTATAGACCTATTTTATCTTTTATAGCTTTAGCTGCTCTAATAGACATTAACTTAGATTCATTAATAGTTGATATATCATTATAAAAAGCAAAATTGTTACTATTAGTATCTGCAAACATATAGCTTGCCTTAATTTTATTATCTTGATATTGAGCATATGCTGCTAACGGTGTATTACAATCTGCATTAAAATATGATAAAAATGCTCTCTCAGTGGACATCAAATGCCAAGTAGGAATATGATTAATTGCTGCACATATATTTTTTATATCATCATTTGATGACTCCGATATTTCTACACTAATTACACCTTGACCAATAGCAGGAATCATCTTATCTACTGTTAAATAATGACATATGTTTTTATCAAATAAATTCATTCTTTTTAACCCAGCAGCAGCTAATATAGTAGCATCAACATTATTATCTTGTTTTAACTTGTCTAATCTAGTTTGAACATTACCACGAAATATACAAAACTTAATATCTGGTCTAACCATTTCAATAAATTTTTTTCTACGAACAGAAGATGATCCTATTACTCCTCCTTCTGGTATTTCATCAATAGTTTTATACTTTAAAGATACAAAGACATCTCTTGCATCTAATCTCTCAGATACTGCTGCAATTAAAAGTCCTTTTGGCAAAAAAGCAGGAACATCTTTCATAGAATGTACAGCCATATCTATCTTTTTTTCTTGTAGCTTTTGTTCTATATCTTTTAAAAATAAAGCTTTTCCTCCAATGTCATATAAATTTTTATCTTGAATTTTATCTCCGCTAGTTATTATAGGAATAATTTTACAAACTACTCTTGGAACTAATTTTTTTATCTTTTCAATAATAATATTAGTTTGTATTAAAGATAACATACTACTTCTTGTTCCTATTCTTATATACATTAAACACTACCTACCATAAATAGCTATAAATCATTTTACAAAATTTTATTACATTAAAAATTATATAATGATAACAACTAAAACAAACACCAAATATAAATTTATATAAATAATATTAAAACATTTTTTTATATTCTAAGTATATTTTTTGTGTAGCAAATATCCAAATGATACAAACTATCACAAATATAATCATCAATGATAAAGATATTGATTGATAAGTTGCCCTTGGAAAAATAGTAAAAATAATAGATAAAATAAAACCACTAGCTGATTTACCAATTTTAGGACTAATAATATCTACTGCAGCTTTACCTTTAGTTCTTAATTCTTGATTAAGAGGTATATATAACATTTGTATAGATGTATCCCATATTGAGTATTTTGATCCTTTAGAAAGAACATTTTGTATAGTTCCTACTACAACAGTAAATACTAATGGAGACACTAAATTAAAGAAAGAAAAGTATGTAACAATTTCATTATCCCATACTACTAATAGAAAAAATATTACTCCACTAATAAATATTATCAAAGGAACAATTAAGACAGCAATGAACCAATTTTTAGATCTAATAATATTATTTCCAATAATAGTCATTATCATAATTACAATACCAGTCCACAGTATATATATACTGTTAAAAGCTGCATACTCTTTTACGGTCGGATATAATTCTTTAATTTTTGACTTCCATACTGATTCTACTAAATTCATTGCTAATCCAAAGGATGCAGAACATAACAGCATAATCCATAAATACTTAGATTTAGTTATATATTTGAAGCTTTTTAAAATTCCCATGCTATTTTTTTGAGATACTAAATATTTTAACTTTTGATTATTATATTTTATGATATTTTTTTTAGTAATATAGGTTACTAACATGCATGATAACAAAGAAGCTATGGCTACAAAAACAACTGTTATTTGAGCAAATAAAATCTTATTTGTTTTATTAGAAATATAAGCATCACCTAAATTTTTATCTAAAGCTAAATACATTACAATTAATCCAACAAATATTAATGAAGAATTACCAAATAATGAAAATAAAGTATAAAAACGCTTTGCCTCTTCAGTATTAGTAACTTCATTAGCCAATTGCCAGAATAACAATACATAAAATACATTAGGCCAAATCTCAGCCATTACATAAAATAATACATAACTCCAATTACCTATAAGAGATATATGCCATTTTAAATAAGGATAATTATCCATTAAATAAGCGACTACTTTTTTATCTAAATGAAAAAAATCAATATTTGGATATAATATAAAAGCAAATAATAAAAAAAATACAGTAAAACCTAGTGATAAGTATCTAAATATCTTTTCAAAAGACAAATGATTAACCAATTTTGCATATAAAATAACAAATAAAGCTGCCACTGGAGTAACACAATATAACTTTACAAAACTTGTAACCTCAGCGCTTATCTCTATAATCAAGATACTATCCTTTAATATTCGTAATATATTTTGGCTAAATAAAATACAAAACATCAATGCAGCTATGGGGAAGAACTTACTTAATTCAGATTTTTTTAGAGGCCATAAAATATTCACTAATTTATTTTTTATCAACCTTAATGAAATTTTAAAAACCATAAACAAAATAATTAATAATTATAAAGAGAAAATAGTTAATAACCTAATAAATACTTAGATTTTAAATTGATATAGAATAAAAAATTTAGAATAACTATAAATTATAGCCTATATAAAATGTTTATCAAATTTATAATATAGAACAAACCACCCTAATTTTAAAAATAATATTAGATATTTTTAAAATTCCATCTACATAAATACAAAATATTTTATTAATTTTATCATAAATATGCTCTACTCTATAATAGTAAGTAAAGACATATATTTACAAATATTAGATCTTTATAACATATATTACATTATTATCAGATCAAAATTAATAAATTAATATTTAGATCTTATTATATAAAAATTATTATCATTAACTATTATTATTTTTTAATTTATCTTTAAGTAATTTATTTACTATATTAGGACTAGCCTTACCTTGACTCTTTTTCATAACCTGCCCTACAAAAAAACCAAATAATTTTTCCTTTCCATTCTTATAATCTATAATAGAGCTCTTATTTTCTTCTAATACTTTATCAATTAAAAATTCTATTTTATTAGCATCAGACAATTGAATTAATCCTTTATCTTTAACTATTTTATTTGGACTTAATCCAGTAGAAAACATCATACTAAATATTTCCTTTGCCATCTTCCCTGAAATAGTATTATTCTGAATTAAAACAATCAACTCTTTTAACATAAGAGGTTTAATTTTACATTCTTTTATATTAGTTTTATATTTATTTAAATAAGAAAATAATTCACTAATAATCCAATTCGCTACAATTTGTGCATTAGATTCCTTACTAGCCTCTTCAAAATACTTTGCCACTTCTATATCTGAAACTAATAATTTTGCATCATTAAATGATAAACCTAAGATATTTATATAACGAGTCATTTTTTGATCTGGTAATTCTGGTAACCCATTATATATACTAGTAATAACTTCATCTTCTAGGATTATTGGTAATAAATCTGGATCTGGAAAATAACGATAATCAGTAGCATCCTCCTTTGATCTCATTGTTTTTGTTTCTCCTATATCAACATCAAATAACCTTGTTTCCTGCTTTACCTTTTCTCCATTTTCTATAATCTCAACTTGACGCCTAGCTTCAAACTCTATAGCTTTTATAATATTACGAGTAGAATTTAAGTTTTTAATTTCGCACCTAGTACCTAATGAATGATTTTCTTTTCTTACTGAAACATTAGCATCACATCTCATTGATCCTTGGTCCATATTTCCATCACAAGACTCTATATAACATAAAATGTTTTGTAATTTTTTGATATATTCAGCAGCTTCATATGGAGAATAAATAACAGGATTAGTTACTATCTCCATAAGAGCAATTCCTGCCCTATTAAGATCAATTAAACTATATTGATCAGATTGATCATGTATACTTTTTCCTGCATCTTGTTCTAAATGTATACGATTAATTATAATTTTTCTATCAATGCCATCTTCATTAGTAATAAATAAATAACCATTTTCTGCTATTGGATAATAAAATTGTGAAATTTGATAACCTTGAGGTAAATCAGGATAAAAATAATTCTTTCTATCAAACACAGATACTTTATTAATTTTTGCATTTAGTGCTAAACCAGTTTTTATTGCTTGTTCTACACAAAACTCATTTATAATAGGTAAGGTACCAGGCATAGCTGCATCAAATAATGATACTTGACTATTAGCCGCAGCTCCAAAAATAGTAGAGCTCCTTGAAAATAATTTACTTAAAGACGAAATTTGAGCATGAACCTCAAGTCCAATTACATATTGCCATCTTTTGGTTATATTTCCATCAATGTAAGCCACTAAAAACCTCTTGGAATAAAATTGAGATTCTTATTTGCTCTTTCTATTGCGGCAGCTACTCTAATCATATTATATTCATCAAAATGCGAAGCAATAATTTGCATCCCTAAAGGAAGCATATCCTTCTTTGTTAAAGAAGCTGGAACAGACATACAAGGTAATCCGGCTAGACTTGCTGGGATAGTAAAAATATCATTTAAATACATCTGTAATGACGAATATTTACTATCTTTAATAGCAAAAGCTGCTGTTGGAGCAGTAGGTAATAATATCACATCTACTTTACTAAAAGCATTTTTAAAATCTTCCTTTATTAAATGTCGTATTTTTTGTGCTGTTAAATAATAAGTATTTTTATATTTTGCTGATAAAACATATGTTCCAAGCATAATCCTGCGCTTTACTTCTATCCCAAAACCTTCACTTCTAGATAAGCTATATAATTCTTCTAAAGAGATATCTTGCTTATTACTACGATAACCATATCTTATCCCATCATATCTTGCTAAGTTAGAGGAGGCTTCTGCAGAAGATATAATATAATATGCCGCTAATGCATATTTTAAATTAGGCAACACTATATTTATTATTTTACCTCCTTCTGATTGGACAATTTTTATTGAATCATCCCACATTTTTTGCACTTCATCGCTTATTCCTTTTATCTCACTAACATCAGTTAACATTCCTATTTTTATTCCTTTAATAGAATTCTTACTAGCAGATACTAATTTAGGTATATCTTTATTTACTGAAGTAGAATCTTTTGGATCAAAACCCATCATATTTTCTAATAATAAAGCGCTATCTTTAACATTTCTTGTCAATATACCTGCTTGATCTAATGAACTAGCAAACGCTATCATTCCCCATCTTGAACATCTCCCATATGTTGGTTTAGCACCTACTAATCCAGTAAATGCTGCTGGTTGTCTAGTTGATCCTCCTGTATCACTTCCTAATGCTGCCATTGCACAAAAACTAGCCACTGCAGCTGCAGATCCTCCAGAAGATCCTCCTGGAACAAGATTTATATCATTATTTTTGCTTTTCCAGGGATTAATTACACTATTAAAATAACTAGTTATATTAGAAGATCCCATAGCCATCTCATCCATATTAGTCTTTCCTAGCATAATAGTACCAGAATCAATCATTTTTTGACTGACTGTTGATTCATAAGTGGGAACAAAATTACTGAGCATTTTTGAACATGAGGTAGTTCTAATGCCCTTTGTACAAAATAAATCTTTAATAGCTATTGGTATTCCTTCTAGCTTACGATTTTTACTATTTTGATATAAATAATCAGCTTTTTTTGCATTTTTTAAAGCTATTTCAGTATTTTCTAAAACATAGCTATTTAAATAGCTATAACTTTCCATTGCCTTAACATGTGCTAATACCAACTCACCAACAGTAAATTCTTTTTTTCTTAAACTATCTAATGCTTCAGTTACTGATAATTTATTTAGTTTATCCATTATTATTAGTCTTTTTTGGAACAATGTAATATTGTTCTTCTTTTTTTATTAAATCTAAATTTACTTGTTCTTTATCTACAAGCATAGAAAATAATTCATTTGTAATATTTTTTTCAGTTACAATATCCTTATCCATACGTAATTTTGTTGTTCTAATATTATCTAGAGGAACATTATTACAATCTATATCTTTTAACACATCTATTATAGTAATAAAATTATTAAGGCTAGTTATTAAATCTGTAATTTCACTATCCGAAAAGCTAAGCTTTGCTAATTTCATTACCTTATTTATATCATTAACATTAATCACTATATAATAATATCCTCAAATCTTAAATTATAATTAATAACTTAATAAATTATTTTAATAGCTTCATTTTAATATTTCTTTAAACAGAATACTATCTAGTAAATTTATTATGCTCTAATGCAAAATTACATTAACTTATAATATTTTAAGTATTATACATAAACATGCATTAAATATCTCTTAAAATATATCTTATTTAGTCAAAGATTATATAAAATTAAGTAACGTAATAACATTCTACTTATATCTATCTTTGGTTATAAATATTAGATTTCTTTTTTTTGCTTTTTTGTTTATTTTTCTTGTCTTGAAGTTTACTAATTTTTTTAAAATTATTAGTAATGTTTTTGATTATAACATTATTATCGACTTTATTGATAGTAACTAATTTTTTTATACCAACTTTCTGATGCCCATTTTTTAGCGTCTCTGTTTGTTTTACTATACCTTTCTCATCAAAAATTATCTTAAAAATCTTCTGCTCTTTTACATTAGCAGGTAATCCAGCTGTAGATTTCATTTCTCTATAAATATAATACCAAACATTATTATGTTCTGGAATATAACTTGGAGGTCCTAATATATCTTTTACTTCTGATGCAGATAATTCTTGATTTTGGACTACATCACTTAATTGATCAGAAATATAGTTACCTTTATAGAAGGTATCAGTACATCCAATAATATTAAATATAAATAGTAAAAAATAAATTTTAAATAGATAATGATTTAAAGCCATATAAATTGGATTTTTATACAAAATTATTTTAATAATAACTTAATTGATAATAAAATTTTATATATTACAACAAAAATTCTATATTTATAAATAAAATTATAGTATAGATTTAACTGCTATAATATAGTACAATAAGCAGTCATTTAGCAAACACTTTTTAATGTTAATAAATTTTTAGTGCAATTTAATGCAATTTAACCTAACAATCAAATTTTATTTTATATAATTTTCTAGAGGTATTTATAAAATGGCTGTTCCAAAGAAAAAAACATCTAAATCTAAGCGCAATCAAAGAAGATCTCACGATTCACTTAAAAAAGTAAATGTAATTATTGATAAAGATACTGGTGAATATAGACTTTCACACCATTTAGATAAAAGTAGTGGAGTATATAACAAAAAAGCTATCATAATCAAAAAAAGGCCAAAAGAAGAACAAAAACAAGAAGAGTAATTAGTTTTGTGTTGTCAAAAATAATAGGTGTTGGAGGTTATTTACCAAAAAAATTAGTTACTAATAACAATTTGACTCAGCAAATTGATACTAGTAATGAGTGGATTACTTCTAGAACGGGAATTAAACAACGTTATATTGCTAGTGATGAAGAATATACTTCTCATATGGCATATCAGGCGTCGATAAAAGCCATTAATAATTCTAAAATTGATCCTTCAGCACTTGATCTTATTATATTATGTACTAATACGCCTGATCATACTTTCCCTTCAACAGCAAATAAAATACAAGGATATTTAAATATTGGCAATATACCCTCTTTTGATTTACAAGCTATTTGTTCTGGTTTTATTTATGGTACCCATATTGCTAATCTTATGATTAAATCTGGTCAATATAAAACTATACTTGTAGTATGCGCTGATAAAATGTCTTCTATTATAGATTGGCAAGATAGAAAAACTTGTATTTTATTTGGAGATGGAGCTGGAGCAATTATACTTCAAGCAAATAATAAATCAAGTTCTGGAATTATTGATAGCTGCATATATTCTGATGGCACAATGCATGATATTTTATATACAAGCGGAGGAGTAAGTAGTAATAAAAAAAGTGGTGTTATAAAAATGAAAGGTTCGGAGGTTTTTAGACAAGCAATAGAAAAAATGACTACATCAATTTATCATATTCTATCTAAAAATAATATATCAATACAAATAATAGATTATTTCATTCCTCATCAAGCAAATATTAGAATTATAAATAGTATTAGAGATAAATTAAAAATTGATAATGAAAAAGTTATTACTACCATAGCAGAGCATGCTAATTGTTCAGCCGGCTCTATTCCATTAGCTCTTTATAAATTATCTTGTGAAAAAAAAATTAAAGAAGGTAGTATCTTACTTTTTTCAGCTTTTGGCGGAGGAACAAGCTGGGGATCAATGCTTGTAAAGTGGTAAATTAGTTTTTTATTAATTAATGAGTTAAAAATATTATAACATTAATTCCTTATTATATTTAAAATTATTATCAACTACTCTATATATAGATTAATACTTTAATCTTTAAATTGATTCAACAGAAATTATTTCTGGAATAAAATGCTGTAACATTGATTCAATGCCATTTTTTAAAGTAATAGTAGAACTAGGACATCCTGAACAAGCACCTTTTAATTCTAAATAAACTATTCCTTTATTAAACCCTTTATAAACTATATCTCCTCCGTCCATAGCAACAGCAGGACGAATCCTATTATCAATAATTTCTACAATCTGCTTTTCAATCTTAGACATATTTTTCTTTTGATATTTACTGGCAGCGACAGTAATATCAGAATCATGCTTATCAAAAATAGGATGGCCAGCTACACAATGATCCATTATAATCATCAAAATCTTAGGTTTTAGTAATTTCCACTCAAACAACTCTGATTTTGTAACTGTAATAAAATTATAACCAAAAAAAACTGCTTTTACACCTTTAATAAGCAATAATTGAACAGCTAAAAAGCTTGAAGCTTCAGCTTCTTCTATATTTTCAAAAAATACAGGATTATTAGGACTTACTTTTAACCCGGGCAGAAACTTTAATGCCATTGGATTAGGTGTTTCTTCTGTTTGAATAAACATAAATTTTTCACTTTTAAAAAAAATTATAGATAAATAAAATTACCTAATAGGATATTAGTAAAAAAATCATCAATATACTAAATATTAAATTAATAAATATATTATAACTTAAAACATCAAAAAATTCAAAATTAGCATGGTACCCACGGCCGGACTTGAACCGGCACGAGAAAAACTCCGCAGATTTTAAGTCTACTATGTCTACCATTCCATCACGCGGGCATTTATAAACTCCATTAAAACACTATAACCATTAATAATAACATTAAAACAAGGCATAAGCTTTCTTTACTATTAAATATTAGATACTGAATTATTAATACTAATATTTAATAATGGCATTATATACTATGATTTTTACTATTACTACAGCCTGTGGCTATTTTTAGCTATTTTAATAACTCAATTATCAATAATCAAAAAAAAATCTTTAAATCTTACAAAAAAATCTACTAATCTACTACATTTACCTAGCTTGACTAGGTAGTTAATAACTAAAATTCAAGTAACTTAGCATAAAATTAAAATGAAAATCAATATTTTTTTTATAATTATGCCTTATGAATTAATAATGATAACTAACAAAATATTGTAATATTTTTATCAAGACTCTTGAGATAATAATATTAATATAGTATAAGTGTATTAATAAATGTTTTGTATAGAATAATTTTTTTTATTGTATATATTGCATATAATTATATAGCATAACTTTTATGGATATCATATAATTATATTGCTTTTAACATGACCAATATTGCAACTAATAATACATAAGTAGTTATTTGCAATGAGTATATTTTCATAAATAACTTATAAATTGAAGTAGCTAATAATAGCATAGAGAATGTTTAATAAAATATTTGCTAAATCTCCTTGGGATGATCTTAATTCGCAAGATAATATTTTTACAAGGAAACACAAGAATAGCTTTGGTTATAATAATTTTAATTTTAATTTTAATAAAAAAACACTTTTTATCATAATATTAGCATTATTGCTTATTTGGCTAGGGTCAGGTATATATAAGGTTCAAGAAGGAGAAGAAGCTGCCGTATGTAGATTTGGTAAATTTGATCGTATAGGAAGAGCTGGTCTTAATTATCATTTTCCTTATCCTATTGAAACAATATTAATAGAAAAAGTAGCACAATCAAGAAGAATTGAAATTGGATACAGGTCCTTAGGAAAAAATAAACCTGGATCACAGAATAACATAAAAGAAATAATGAATGAAAGTATAATGCTAACAGGAGATGAAAATATAGTAGAATTAAATGCAGATGTAATGTGGCATATATACAATTTAGAAGAATATCTATTTAACGTAATTAATCCCCAGGATACTGTTAAATCAGTAGCAGAAAGCGCAATAAGAGAAATTATAGGAAATATATCAATTGCATCTGTATTATCAAATGAAAAACAAATAATTTCAGATAAAATAGAAACATTAATTAGCCAAACATTAAAACAATACAAGATTGGAATAGAAATAGAACAAGTTCAATTACTAAGAGTAGAACCTCCTAAAGAAGTAATTCATGCATATAGAGATGTACAAATGGCGAAAGCTGATAAAGAGAAAGAAATTAATCAAGCTCAATCATATAGTAATGATATAATACCAAAAGCACGAGGAGATGCTGCAAAAATTTTAGAAGAAGCTGCTGGGTACAGTGCAGAAGCAATTGCACAAGCAAAAGGAAATACATCTAGGTTTAATTCAATATATTTTGAATATCTAAACTCTAAAGAAATTACAAGAAACAGGCTATATATTGATGCATTAGAAAAAATACTAAATAATGCAGAAAAAATAATTATAGAAAATGATTTAATGTTACCACATATGTCTATTCCATCAAAAAACTCATAATATCATAATATCATAATAGCTAGTCATGTATTATTTTTTGTGATATGTTTTTACGATGAAATTTTTATATATAGAATTATATATACAATATATCTATGTATATAAGATATATATACAATTTTTTATATTATTTAATTAATTGCTAAATGTTTGTATTATAATAAATTAAACACAATAACTAAATTAATTATTAGATTATGAGTAAAATACATTACCTTTTATTTTTGATGCTAATTATAATATTAATCCTATCAGGATCGTTTTTTACTTTAAATCAAAGATATAATGCCGTAATATTCCAGTTTGGTGAAGCTGTATCGTTAATAGAAAAACCTGGGTTAAATATGAAAATACCTTTTATACAAAATGTAGAATTTTTTGATAAAAGAATACTTAATGTAACCTCAGAAGCAAAAGAATTAACAGCAGCAGATGGAAAAAGAATTATTGTAGATGCTTTTGCAAAATTTAAAATAACAAATCCTATAACATTTTTTAAAACTGTCCATAATGATCAAGGAGCTAAATTAAGAATTAATAGAATTCTAGAATCTTCAATGAGAAAAATAATTGGACAAGGACAACTAAATAATTTATTAAGTAACAAAAGAGCAGGTATAATGTTATTAATAAAAGATTTAGTACATGAAGAAAGTAAAGCTTTTGGAATTGATATAATAGATGTGAAAATCCTAAAGGCAGACCTACCAACAGAAAATAGTGATGCTATTTACCGTCGTATGCAAACAGAGAGAGAAAAAGAAGCAAAACAGATTCGTGCAGAAGGATATGAAGAAAGTGCACATATTATATCCAAAGCTGATAAAGAAAGCAAAATTATCCTAGCTAATGCCTACATGGAAGCACAAAAAATCAAAGGAGATGGAGATGCAAATGCAGCAAAGATTTATAATAATGCATACAAGAAAGATCATGAATTTTATAAATTTTATCGTTCTCTTGTAGCATATCAAAACTGTTTAAATTCAAATAATACTCAGTTTATTATATCACCTAAATCTGAATTTTTTCAATATTTAAAATTAGGAAAATAATGATAAAAAAAATAATAACAATATTTATTTACACTTTATTTATTATAAATAATACATTTGCTTTTGAATTTAGAAAAAAATTTAATAATAAGAGAGATATTCCAGAAATACAAAATGATCAATCAAATAATAGTAATAATTTAAAAGAAGTAGAACAGCAAAATATAGTAAATCCTAAAACATTAAATGTAATAAACAATGGATTAGCTGAAATAATAGAACCTTTACTATCAGCAGTAGTAAATGTACGAGCAGTAAAGAATAATAATAATGAAAGTTCTAAGAATTTTTCTCAAGAATTTTTTTCTTTTGGTCAGTCATTTGGACCATTTAATAATTTTTTTGAACATTTTAATATTCCTTTTAATTTTGATCATTATCAAAATAATCCAAAAACATCTCTTGGATCTGGTTTTATTATTGATGAGCTGGGATATATAGTTACAAATTATCATGTGATAAAGGATTCAGATAATATTTTTATAAAATTATTAGATAATACAGAATATAAAGCTAAAATTATTGGTTCAGATCCTAGAACTGATTTAGCATTATTAAAAATTAAAGCTACTAATAAATTAAATTACGTTAATTTTGGCAATTCAAAAAATGCAAGAGTTGGAGATATAGTGATTGCTATAGGTAATCCTTTAGGATTTGGAAATACAGTAACTTCAGGAATTATATCATACAAAGGAAGAGATTTAAGTGCACATTATGATGATTTAATAGATGATTTTTTACAAACTGATGCAGCAATAACTTTTGGTAGTTCTGGTGGTCCTTTATTTAATACCAATGGAGAAGTAATAGGCATTAATAATTCGATTCCATCAACTGGGACTGGAACTACAAATGTTGGTATTGGTTTTGCAATACCATCAGAAACTGTAATAAATATTATTGCTCAACTTAAGAAGCATGGTCATATTAATAGAGGTCAATTAAATATTAAAATACAAGAAATGTCAAATGATTTAGCCTCTGCATTAAATTTACCTGAAGTATATGGGGTTTTAGTAGTAGAGGTAATTCCTGGAGGAGCAGGAGAAAAAGCTGAATTAAAGCAAGGAGATGTGATAATAGAATATAATAATCAAAAAATTTTAAATACTAAAAAATTAAAATTATTAATTGCAGAAACTGAACTTAATACTGCTATTCCTATAGTAGTATTAAGGGATGGTAATAAAATAAAATTAACTGCAAAAATAGAACAACCTATTAAAGATAATAAATTATCAGATAATTCAAGCAATAATAATAACGAATTAAATAGTAATACCATTGAAAAATCTAATATAATTTTTAGTAATATTAGTCAAAGGATAGCTAATAAATATAATGTTTCTTCAGATATTAATGGAATAATTATTATAGGAATTAATGCTAAGAAAATAGATTTTGATTTTCAAATAGGTGATATTATCTTATCTGCAAACCATCAGCCTATAAATAATATTAAAGAATTTAATGAAATATACAATAAAGTGAAGAAAAGTAATAAAAAAAATATGATTATCTTAATTAAAAGAAAAGATATAATAAAATTTTCTTCATTACCAATAGAATAAATTAGAATGAATAATAATATAGATAAAAAATCTGATTATGTAGCTATACTTAGCTTTTATAGCTTTATAAAAATAGTAAATATAGAACTAATCCAGCAAAGAATATTATTTTTTGCTAAAAAAAAATATATAAAAGGAACAATTACTATTGCTCAAGAAGGCATAAATGGTTCTATTTCAGGGCAAGAAAATAATTTGAGATTACTTTTAAATCAAATAATTCAATTGCTTGATTTAAAAGTATATAATATACATATTAATTATAGTATTAAGGATCCATTTTCACGTATTAAAGTTAAGCTTAAACCAGAAATTATAGCTTTAAAATTAAAATCACCATTAAATATGGTAAAGTATAAAGGACAATACATTGAACCGAAAGAGTGGGATAATTTTTTAAATCAAGATAATATAATGCTAATTGATACACGCAATAGTTATGAAATAAATCTTGGAACATTTAAAAATTCAATAAATCCTAAAACAAGTTCATTTAGAGAAATTGCAACTTGGATAGAAAAAAATCTAACTATATTAAAGAAAAAAAAAGTTGTAATGTTTTGCACGGGAGGAATTCGTTGTGAGAAATCTACCTCATACCTAAAATCATTAGGACATAGTGAGGTATTTCAACTTAAAGGTGGTATATTGCAATATCTTAAAGAAACAGCAAATAAAACTCAAAAATGGGTTGGAGAATGTTTTGTATTTGATGATAGAGGAGCAGTATCAGCTAATCTAGAGCCTATTCCAAGATTTTGGGTTCAAAAAGGAAATACTGCTAAAAATATGAGTATAATTAATTATAGAAAGCAAAAACAATATCAGCTTAGTAGATAAATATTATATTAATAAAGATAATTATACACTGTATGTATATAATAAGCAGTATTTCTTAGAAAATTTTATTCATTAATCATATAAAAAAATCACAGATAAAAATAATTACTAGCTTTCAATAGTAATTATTTTTCAATATTAAAGAACCTATATTGTTATGATAAATAGAGTTAAATTAGTAATTATAATAGTTATCCAAATATTACTAATAACCTCTATTGAAGCAAATATTGCTAATATTAATATTGCAATCAATATTAGCAATAATGATGAAACATATTCATTATATCAAAAACTAAATGAAATAGCTCAGCAAAATTTAATAATATTAAAAAATAATAATCAATTATATGATTCAAATTATATTACCTATGTAATAACAAAACAATTATTAAAAGTACTTGAATCACAAGGCTATTATAATAGCCTTGTTCAATCAAACATTACTTTTCATCATAATGATAATTATACAATATCATTTTTTATTACTTTATTAAATAGATATACTATCTCAAAAATAACCATATTACATGATAGTAAAAGTAATAAAGATATTGATTTATCTAAAATTGAGCTAGACCTTGCTATAAATAGTTATGCTATTGCTGAGACAATACTTTTATCTGAAGAAACTATTAATAAATTTTTACAAGAAAACTATTGTTTATTAAATAATTCTATTACTCATGAGATAATTATTAACCATGTAACACATTCTATTGAGATAACATTTATCGTATACGCAGGTAATGAAGTATACATTAGGGATATATCATTTGAAGGGTTAAAATATACAAACCCTGAATATCTAAAAAAAATTATTAATATAAAAGCTGGTCAATGTTTAAATCAGTCAAAAATAGAAGAAAATAAAAATTTATTATATAAAAGTTCTTTATTTAATACAATTGAATTAATAATTCCAGAAAAAACAGCCAATAAAAGTCAAATTCCAATTATTTTTAAAATGAGTGAAATCAAACCTAGAAACATTGATTTTGGAATAGAATATAGTACTGATTTAGCATTAGGAATATCAGCTCAATGGCAACACAAAACTTTTTTTCGTAATGCAGAAAAAATATTACTAGGTATAGATATCAATAAACAAAAACAATTAATAAAGCTTGAATTAATAAAACCAATTTTTCTTTTTAAGAATACTAAACTAGAAGCTAATATATCTCTTATGCAAGAAAAAATAGATATCCCTATTATTAAGGAAGTTAAAGCTTCAACTGCAATTGAAAAAGTATTAACTAATGATTGGATTATTAATATTGCAACAGAATACTCTTTTGCCTATATAAAAAATAGTAATGAAAAAATAGAAGATAACCTAAAATACTATTCTTTATTTTCTCTACCATGCTTTATAACTCAAGATAAAAGAAATAATATAGTTACTCCTACACAAGGATATTTATTAAAATATTTATTTTCACCTTACTTTTCTTTTATAATACCTGAATCTAATTTTATAAAAAACACTATTTCTGCAATATTCTATTTTCCTTTTAATACTAATGCCAATTATTTATTGGCTTTGAAAACAACATTAAGTTTTTTATCTGGAACAGAATTATCTAATATACCAAATAACCATAGACTTTTTAGTGGAGGAAGTAGATCTATACGTGGTTATAATTACCAATCAATAGGAATATCTTCTGAGAAGGATAGTTTATCAGGAGGAAAATCTTTATTTGAAATATCAACAGAACTAAGAATAAAACTTAACTTATATTTTCAAATGATCTTTTTTTTAGATAGTGGAGATGTATTTAAAGAAACTACCCCTGTTTTTAAAAAACCTTTTAAAACAGGGGTAGGTTTAGGTATACAATATTTTTTCTTTTTAAGTCCAATAAGAGTAGATTTTGCTATTCCTATCAATAATCCTAATAATAAATTTTTTTTATATTTTACAATAGGTGAGATCTACTAAAATAACATCATTATAAATTTATATGAATATAATTAAAATATTATGTACATTTTTATTCTACTCATCCATTTTGATAGTATGTATTTTAATAACATTAATGTCATGGATTCCTAGTGAAAGTGGAAAAAAATATATAATTGAAAAGTTAAATAAGTATAGTTATAGCTATGCAGCTATGTATTGTAAAATAGAAGATTTAGATATATCTTTTCCCTTTTTAGTAAAAATAAAAAAACTTTCATTCCATGATGATAGTCAAAGCGAATTTATAAATATTGAAAATATAAAAATTAATATTTCACCAAATTTACTTTTATTATATAAAATTAATATAGATAATTTATCTATAGATAAAGTTAATATCATTAAAAAAAATCAATATATTATTAATAATAAAAATAATATTTTAACTAAGAAAATTCATAAGCTATTAATTATACCCAGTATAATTATAAAAAAATTAACTATTCAAAATGTAATTTTGTCTCCTAAGGTTACTAATATAAAACAAGAAATTAGCTTTGGGTTAACTACTAGTCTAAAATATAAAATACAATCAGATTATATTATTTTTAACAGTAATATAAATAATATTCTTTTAGCACCAACAAACAAATATATAAATAATAGTTCAGCAAATATTAAAGGATCTATTAAACTATCTACACAAAAAATACAAATAATTATTAAAAATATCATTACTTCATATGCTAAAATAATAGGAGATTTAACTATTAATAATAACCAAATACTAGCTAACTTAGAATATACTAGTAATGCTGCGCAATACTTATTAAATAAAATTAAAATAAAATCTATACAAGATATAATAACTGGAACAGTAAATATATCATACGATACCAACAAAGCAAAAATTGATAGTTCTGGTATAATAACACTTAAATCTTCTTTAAAAGATAAAACACATAAAATCAATTGGAACGCTAATTGTAGCTATTATAAAAATAAAATTATAGGTTTACTTAACGCAAAATTAGATAATTTAGCATTAAGTAGCAATATAATATACTCTAATTTAGCTATTAGCCTACCAAATCTAATAATAACAAATAACTATTCTAACCATTTTGGTAAAATTGATATTAATTTATTAACAGAAACACTTACAGCTGATATAAATAGTAAATTTTTTAATTTTGAGAAAGCACAACATCTTGTCCCATTAATCCAAGAAGGAACAATAGATATAACTAGCACATACTTATACTCCCCTACAATAGAATCAATTTCTATACAAGGAACTGCTAACAATTTTATAACACAACTTGGACAAGCTAAAAATATAGATTTTTATATTAATATTCCTAATATAAAACTAAAAAAAATAAATGGAATGCAAATTACTATTAATGATCTATTAATAAAAAATTACTATTATAAAAATATAATATTTAAAATTCCTTTACAGAATAATAAAAACTATATCACTGCCCTACTTTACTCAAATGAAGTTAATTCAATAAACTTATCAATGTTAATTGATCAACCAAAATCTGATAATAATACTATTATAATAAAAAAACTATTAGGAGAAATAAATCAGTATAAAATATATAACGAAAACAATATCTATATTGAATATGGCGAAAATTATAAAATAAAAATAAATAAAATAAAAATAAATAATACTGATGTTAAACTATTGCTTAAAAAAGAAAATCAAGATATTGATCTTAACCTAAAAATTAATCAAATTCCTTTATTTATAACAAAAGATAAATCAAAAAAACATTTAAATCCATCTCTAATCTCAGGAGAAATAAACTTTTTTGGTAACCTAAATAAATATAATATACATTCGCAAATATATGTTAAAAATATTATTGATAACATAAATAATATAACAGATTTAAAAATTCAATCTGTTATTAATCAAAATTTATGTAAAATACACTCTACAATTCTATGTAATAATTCCCCTGAAGTTACTATTGATATGAATATTCCATTTAGTTTTCAACCTTTTCCTATAAAACTAATAATAGAAAAAGATTTACCAATTTATGCTAAAATACATACTAAGCACCCTTTTAATTTTTGTGCTTTAATTCCTCAAAACGAAAATATATATTCTGGTTTATTTCATGGTATGCTAGAAGTAACTGGATCTTATAGAAACCCTATATTAAAAGGAAAAATGTTACTAAAAAATGGATATTACCTAAACAAAGAATATGGAATTAATATTTATAATATAGAATCTACTATTACCACTAACAATAATAAATTAATTCTTTCTAATATTAAAGCATTTGATTATCTAAAAAAGAATACCATTAATGGTAATGGCTATTTAACTCTAGAAGAAAATATGCCATTTTTATTCAAACTTTACTCAAATAATTTTTATATTATCAATTCATTTTATATGCAGGCTCAAAGTAAAATAGATTGTATTATAGCTGGGAATAAAGATAAAGGTACTATTAAAGGAAAGCTAAAACTGGGACCAGTATATATCAATATTCATAATAGAACAACTATTCCTAGTTTAAATATAAAACAAATATTAAATTCAAATGAAATTATAGAACAAAATAACTCAAATAATATACCTTACGAGATATTACTAGATCTAGCTTTAACTACCCAAGATAAGATATATCTTAAGGGTTTAGGAATAAATGCTATATTAGAAGGCAATTTAAATGTAATAGGACCATTAAATAATAAACTAAAAATTAAGGGATTATTAGAATGTACGCAAGGACACTATCATTTTATAAAAATGTTAGATATATCAAAAGGAACATTGATCTTTGATGGAACTATACCACCTTATCCTTTTTTGCAAATAACTAGTTCTCATATAGAAAATAACAATAACATAAATTTATTAATATCAGGCCCAATAATGAACCCTATTCTTAGGATCTACTCTATTCCTTATATGCCTCCAGAACAAATTTTATCTAGACTGTTATTCAATAAAGATATTAATGAGCTCTCATTATTTCATACTATACAAATAATAGATAATTTACGGTTATTTTCATTTAAAGGACATAAAATGTCTATTTTACATGATATAGTTCCAAATTTTCTAAATTTAGACAGTATTTTTATAACAACAAAGGAAAAAGAATTATATAATACCTATGTAGGAATTGGCAAGCATATTAATGAGAAATTTTATATAGCAATAGAACAAGGTATTAACTCATTTGATACTAACACTCTAATAAGAATACAAATAGCGCCTAAAATATTTATCTATAATAGTAATGAATCACTAAATAAAAATGTATTCGGCATAAAATGGTCATTTAATTATTAAAATATAAGTAAAAAAAGCTAAAATCAGTTATTATATAAATAATAAGATTATTATAATATCTGATAAAGAGATTTATGGAATTATTACATGATAAAATAAAAAAAACAATCATTGCATGGCAAAATTACTTATTACTAGAAAGGTGTTACTCAAAATCTACTATTTCTTCATATTTAATTGATCTTAGAAATTTCCTAATTTTTATTCAACATTATAAATCTAAAACAATATCATATATAGATTTACAAACTGTAGATATAAAACTTATTAGAAGTTGGTTATCTAATAGATTAATAAATCGCTATATTTCATCATCCAATTCTCGAGCTTTATCAGCAATAAAAAATTTTTATAAATTCCTTGAGAAAAAAGATAATATCAAATACCATAATATATCTAGTATTACTAGTCCTAAAAAAAATAAATCTCTACCTAAAGCATTATCACAAAAAGAAACTAGAATATCACTTAATAATATAGAAAATATAACTAAAGAACATTGGATTAATCAAAGAAATAAAGCATTATTAATTCTAATTTATTCAACAGGATTACGTATCTCTGAGGCTTTATCAATTACAAAAAATCATATAAAAAATGGTCAAACCCTTAAAATTATAGGTAAAAATAATAAAGAAAGAAGAATCCCAATAATAAATAAAGCATTACAAATAATAAGTAATTACTTAAAAATTATTCCATTTACAATTAAAGATAATGAACCTATTTTTAGAGGAAAAAAAGGCAATGTTTTACAAAGATCTGTGTTCAATCGAGAATTAATAAAATTACGAAGAATAATAAACTTACCAGAACATTTAAGTGCACATGCATTTCGTCATAGCTTTGCTAGTCATTTACTTGAAAATGGGGCAAACTTACGCTCTATACAGGAACTATTAGGGCATAAAAAACTATCAACAACTCAACAATACACTAAAATAACTAAACACCAGTTAAAAACTGTATATGAAAAAAACCATCCTGCAATAAAAGGTCTTTTATAAAATTTCTTCTTGCCTTCTTTTCAAAGAATAGGTTATAGTGATATATATGTATTTAAGTAATAATATTTTAAAAATCATAAAATCAATAATATGAAAACAATAGTTTTGCCTCCAGAATATAAACCATCAAAAGATGAAAAATATATGAATGATATGCAACTTGAATATTTCAAGAATAAATTATATAACTGGAAAAAAGCTTTATTTATAGAATCAAAAGAAACGTTAGCACATCTTAAAGAAGAAAATTGGAATGAATCTGATTTAAATGATCGAGCTAGTGTAGAAACAGAAACTGCTATAGAATTACGTACTAGAGATAGATACAGAAAGCTTATTGATAAAATTGAATTAGCGATAGAACGTATTAGTCAAGGAAACTATGGTTATTGTGAAGAAACAGGAGAAGAAATAGGGTTACAGCGCCTTGAGGCTAGACCAATAGCTACTTTATGTATCGAAGCACAAGAACGACACGAAAATTATGAAAAAACTCATTTAGATGAAGATAAATTAAATAACTAAAACTATTATAAAAAAATATATCTAAAGACTCAAAATGACAAAGAGTTTTATTATTTTGAGTCTTTATAAACTATATCTTTTAGCTGAGCTTTAATTTCTATAAAAAACATAGGAATGTTATTTTTTGAAAGATTATTAATTAATTGAGGCGTTAAATACTCAATTGAGTGTATTTTAAAATAGTTAACTATTGTTCCTTTGGGAAGTAAAGAATAAATATCTTTACTTATGTTTTCTATGTCTTCTTTTTTAGGAATATAAAACTTTATAATAAGTTCATACTCATTCATCTTTACCTCAGCATTATTATAAAATAAGTTGCTATGTTGTTTATATAAATTTCTAACTTTAATATTGATTGCTTCAAATAGATTATATTTATTTTCTAATTTTTTAAATATTCTATTAAAATAAGTACTATTTATATAATTAGACTGTAATGATTTTTGTTGTAATAATTTATACTCTTGAGAAATATTATCTATATTCTTATTAAAACCTTCTAAAGATTTTATTTTATGATCTATTTGATTTACCAATAAATTTAATTTTTCTTCCTTTACTAAAACTTGCTTCACTCTTTTAACAAAAAAAAGTCTAACTAAAATAAATAATAATATAAGTAATAGAATGTATAAAAAAATTTTAATAAAAAAAATTTTTTTTAATCTTAAAGAAAGCTGATTTAGCATATTATAATATACCCCTAACACTTACTTTAAAACTTACCTTATTTAAGGGTAAAATATTTTCACTACTATTAATTACATAAGATTTAGTATGTAATAAAAAAATCTTTCCTACCTCATTAATAAATTGTAGTAAAATCTCTTCTAATTTTTTTTCCTCATTTTTATGATCTAAAATTAAGAAATCTATTGTTACTGTAAATGGAATATTTGTTATAGAAAAAAAATGTTTTTTATCTATAACCCACTCAATAGAAGTTATTTTAATATTTTTATAATCTACAAGTAATAATTCTTGCAACTGTTGAAAAGGAAGAGGAAAATCTACCTTTAATAATAAACCAAAATAATATAAATTTACTAAATTAGTAATATTATCAATAGGATATTTTTTCTTTATCTTTAAATATTCTTGTGAAAAAGTATTATACTTCTTATCTAAATCTTTAACTTTAATATTACTTACATTAGTTTGGTAACATAATAGTAATATGCTTGATAATAATATTACTGAAAAAAAAATCATTATATAAAATACTATAGCATTCCAAATAGATATTTTTTTTATAAATCTTAGCGTACTATTAAAAGCTTTATAAAAATTACTACTATTAAATAGAACTAATAAAAAATTATCATAAAATTCAGTATAGGTTCTAGAATTAATAATATCTTTTTCTGTAATAACAACTATTTTAAAATCACTAACTGCTATGTTATTTAGCTTAAACTTGACCATTTTATTATATAATAATATAATGCATATATTTAAATTTAAACCTTTAATATAATCCTGGAATTGATCTATTTTATCTCTAATATAACTCTCAATAATACCTTGAAAATATAAAATAGATTTATCATTAGAATATTCTAGTGTTATTATATCCATAATATTTTTTTTATGCTTCACTATAATTTTTATTCCACTAACCTGCAAAAGAGCTATAAAAATTTGCAAATCATCCTTATGCTGTTTTCTATTACTTTTTTCTAATAATAAATTAATCATCAACTCACTTTCTAAAGAAAAAAAATATACTCCTTTAAAATCTAGTGATTGCTTAATTACATATTCTATAAAATTACTAAAAGGGCTTTCATAAGGAGATAATGCAAAAACTACTTCCCATGTTTCAATATTATTAGTAGTAATGTTATATATATTATGAGCTACTATAGAATCTTTACCAAAATTATTGTTAATAAATTTTTCTATAGGATTAATTAATACTACTGATTGTAGTATCATAATTATTTCATGATAAAGCTTTATGTTAGATGTATCTAAAAGAAACCTAATCTGATAATTTTTATACATTTTTAATATCTCTTTATACTTTAACATTGTATGCTCATCATTTTTATTAAGAAAAATAGTATTTTTTAATATATTATTATCAAATACACTAATTAATACCCCTTGAGAACCTATAAATATTACTAGATTTTTCTTATTTCTTTTTATAAAATAATTTAAAAATTTTTTTATCATTATTTCATTTTAATAATTTTAAATGAGCTATATTTAATTATATTAATTAATTTTAAAAATAAAAAATACAATACCAATATAAGAAACTTATATAGTAACAAAATAACTTTACAAAAGTACATTAGTTATATCGAATCTAGGCTTATTATTCTTTAACTAAGATATATCTGATACAATAAGTAAATATTTATTTAATATTTATAAACTTTATATATAAATATATTTTAAATTCTTGATATTTTATTATATTAGATCTCTATAATCTTAGTTACTTGACTATTTACTAAAAAAGAATTATATAAGATTAACCTATATTGCTTTAAATAATCAAAATATCTAAAAAATTTTTTATATAGCAAATAAGTAGAAAAACAAAGATTAATTTTTTGTAAAGATGTTAAAATTAAATAGCTATCAAATTAGAACAAAATTTCTTGATTTTTTTCAAAAAAATAATCACACTTATGTTGCTTCTAGTTCTTTAATTCCTTATAACGACCCAAGTTTAATATTTGTTAATTCAGGTATGGTACAATTTAAAAATGTATTCACAGGCATTGAGACTAGAACCTATTCTAAAGCTACATCTAATCAAAAATCAATAAGAGCAGGCGGAAAACATAATGATCTAAATAAAGTAGGATATACAGCTAGACATCATACATTTTTTGAAATGCTAGGTAATTTTTCGTTTGGTGATTATTTTAAAGAAGAAGCAATATATTATGCATGGCAGTTATTAACTGATATATTTAAAATTCCTAAAGAAAAGTTATATGTTACTGTCTACTATAATGATAAAGAATCTGCAATATTATGGAAAAAAATAGCAGGTTTTGATAATAATCATATAATTAGTGTAAAAAGTCATGATAATTTTTGGTCTATGGGCAATACTGGGCCTTGTGGTCCTTGCACTGAAATTTTTTATGATCATGGAGAAAAGATTGCTGGTGGATTGCCTGGTACTACTGAAGAAGAAGGAGATAGATTTATAGAAATCTGGAATATTGTATTTATGGAATATCTACAAGTAGATACTAATAAAATAATTCAATTACCAAAAAAATCGGTAGATACAGGCATGGGTCTAGAAAGAATATCTGCCGTTATTGAAGGAGTAAGCAGTAATTATGATATTGATCTTTTTAAAACAATTATTGCTACTGCTGAGTCTATTATAAAAATTCCATATAAAGCTGATACTATTTATCCTTATAGAGTAATATCAGATCATTTAAGAGCTATAGCCTTTATTATTGCTGATGGGGTAATGCCTGCAAAAGAAGGACGAGGATATGTTTTAAGACGTATTATAAGAAGAGCTATAGGGCACGTGCATCAACTAAAAGTAACACAGCCACTATTATATAAATTAATACCTACAATTACTGATTTATATATTGATCCATTTCCAGAACTTAAAAAAAATGAAGAATCTATTATTAGCATAATAAAACAAGAAGAAGTAAATTTTCAATTTACATTAGAAAAAGGTTTAAATTTATTAAAAAAAGAAACTGTTAATGCAGAAAAAAATAGTAAATTCTCAGGGGAAATTGCATTCAAGCTACATGATACATTTGGATTCCCATTAGATATGACTGAAGAAATTTTAAAAACAAAAGGCATAACTATAGATATAGATATGTTTAACAAAAAAATGGAAGAACAAAAAAACAAAGCACGTAAATCATGGATAGGATCTGGAGATTTAAAAACTAATAACATATGGTATAGTATTATTAATAAATTTGGGCGATCAGAATATTTAGGATATAAAAAACTAAAATCAAAAGGAATAGTCCAAGCCTTGGTAAAAAATAATTCTATTGTAACAGAAATTAATGAAAAAAATGATATATTTACTTTAATATCAAATCAAACCCCATTTTATGCAGAATCAGGAGGACAAATAGGTGATATAGGAATTATTACATCTATAAAATGTAAAATAACAGTTACAAACACCATAAAATACTTGGGTAAATTACATGCACATATTTGTCAACTACAAGAAGGCTCAATATCAGAAAATGATAATATAGTACTTACGGTAGATAATAAGTCACATCAAAAATTAAAAGCAAATCACTCTGCTACTCATATTCTTCATGCTACACTTAAAAATATATTAGGAAAACATGTTACTCAAAAAGGATCACTTATTACAGAAAATAAACTAAGATTTGATATAAATCATCCAGTGCCATTAACAGAAGAATTAATTCAACTAATAGAAGAAAAAGTTAATGAAGTTATCTATAATAATTCTAAAATAGAAATAAAACTTATGTCTATAAATGAAGCTATAGCTAGTGGAGCTATAGCTTTATTTAGTGAAAAATATCAAACAGAAGTACGTGTTATATATATAACAAAAGATAATACTCCTTATTCTATAGAACTTTGTGGAGGAACTCACGTTAATAGAACAGGTGAAATTGGAATATTTAAAATTATTAACACCAATACTATAGCAGCTGGTATACGTAGAATAGAAGCAGTATGTGGAAAAAATGCCATTGAATATATCAATAATAATGAAAAATTACTAAATAAAATAGCAATTATCTTAAAAACAAATAAAAAAGATATAATTGAAACGATTATATCAATACAAAATAGTAAGAATGAACTTTTAAAAAATTTAAAACAAACACAAAAAAATATTATTTATATATCAGAACATGATATTAACAAAAATGCAATTATAATAAATAAAATTCGAATAATTTATAAAGAAATAGCTAATATTGATCTACAAAATATTAGGCATACATCAGAAAAAATAATAAGACAATATGATGATTTAATTTTAATTTATATTAATAAATTAAAAAGCAATTTTTTTTTAATAATTAGTATTTCATATAAAATGGCAAATAAGTACCATGCTGGAAATATAGCAAAACAAATATTATCTATAATAGATGGAAAAGGAGGAGGAACATCAAAAATTGCTCAAATTAATAGTAATAAAATTGATCAATTGCCAATACTAAAGAAAAAAATAATAACATTAATTAGTCAAATTTAATTTGCTATAATAATAAAATGCTTAATTGTCTAGCATAAAATTGCTATAAATAAAAAAATTGTAATAATTTAATAAAACCTATTACTTTCTGCTGGCATTACGATTTCGAAGTTATATATTTTCACTTCTTTTTCTTCTATTAAATCTTTTAAAAAATTACTATGATGAATTTTATCAACTATTTTACTATTATTTAATACTAATTTTGTTTGTAATACCCCCATCAACCTGTGTTCTAACCGAATATGAACACTAGGAGGAAGTTGACCTATCGATGCTGGATAAATTGTTATAAAAAAAAACTCTCCTTTATTATTAGTAGTAGCTATTCCATTGCCTGTAAAAGCAATTTTATCATTATCATCAAAAACTACTAAACTAGTATCTATATTAGATTTTAATGGTTTATAACGATATTTACCTTTATCATCAACTTGCCATAAATAAATCTTTACATCAGATACAGGGACACATGCTTTATCAAGTACTCTTCCTATTATTATAATCTTTTTCTTATTGGGAACAAATTGATTTACTTCATATTGGTGTAATAAATTATTAGTTAGATGAAAATTTTCTGGCTCATAGTTATCTATAATACTAGCTGTAACCTCACAGCTATTGAAATTATTTTTATAGATTATATCTTTTTTAGCCATAGAGGATTGACTAACCATATTTGTAAATAATATAAAGAATATCAATTTTAAAATCACTAACTTAACATTCATAATAAAATATTAATAATATATAATTTAAGAATATAACCATAAAAATTATATCAATAAATATTTAAGTTAATAATAGATATTAGTTATAAAAATACTATAATATAAAGAACTACTTAAGAATAATAGTATCACATTAAAGCTCTTGATAATAATCAAATTTTATATATCAAAGTAAAGCAATTACATAAAAAATAATTATATTACATAAAAATCGCAGTGGACAAAATAAAAAATACCTCAAATTTAATTCCTATTCCTATAACAGAAGAAATGAAAAATGCTTATATAGATTATGCTATGAGTGTAATAGTAAGTAGAGCTATTCCTGATATACGAGATGGGTTAAAGCCTGTGCATAGAAGAATTTTATACGCTATGTATGAGGCTGGAAATTTAGTAAATAAACCCCATAGAAAATCAGCTAGAATTGTTGGTGATGTTATAGGAAAGTATCATCCTCATGGTGATTCTGCTGTATATGATACACTTGTTAGAATGGCTCAACCTTTCTCTCTTAGAGCTCCACTAATCGATGGTCAAGGTAATTTTGGTTCTATGGATGGAGATGCCGCTGCAGCAATGAGATATACTGAATCTAGATTATCTAAAATTGCACATTCTTTACTTACAGATATTGATAAAAATACTGTTCCTTTTATTCCAAATTATGATGGATCAGAAAATGAACCTACTGTTTTACCTGCAGAATTTCCAAATTTATTAGTAAATGGAGCTGGTGGAATTGCTGTTGGAATGTCAACAAATATTCCTCCACATAATTTAGGAGAAGTCATTGATGCATGCTGTATGTATATAGAAAACAATAATATCACTATAGAAGAAATGTTATCTGTTATAAAAGGACCAGATTTTCCTACTGGAGGTTTAATTATTAATAAAGATAATATTAAAACAATTTATAGTACTGGTCGAGGAAGTATAATATTTAGAGGAAAATGCAAAGTAGAAAATATTGGTGATAAACAAGCTATTATTATTACAGAAATGCCTTATATGGTGAATAAGGTCAAGCTAATTGAAAAAATAGCTGATTTAGTAAAAAATAAAATTATTGATAGTATTAGTGAATTAAATGATGAAAGCAATAAAAATGGGGTAAGAATAGTAATTACTTTAAAAAAGGATAGTATAGCTAAAATAGTAATGCATCAATTATATATTCATACGCAACTACAAACAACTTTTGGTGTAAACATGCTATCTTTAGATAATAAAGTTCCAAAAACTATGAATTTAAAGGAAATAATTCAGTCCTTTATTCAATTTAGAGAAATAATAATTACTAACCGTACTATCTGTTTGCTTAATAAAGCTCGAGATAAAGCACATATACTAATTGGAATAAGAATAGCTATATTAAACATAGATAGTATTATTAATATTATTAAATCAGCTTCAACACCTAATGAAGCAAAAACAAAATTACTACAAATTTTATGGTCACCAACAGAAGATATCATCAATTTGATAAAACTAATAGGAGATAATTCAAATATAAAAAATGATAAAATGCTTTTTACTATAAATCAAGTAGAATCAATCCTAGAAATAAAACTACATAAATTAACTTCACTAGAAAAAGAAAAATTAGATAATAACCTGAAAGAAATTAGTAAAGATATTGAGCAATTTATGTCAATACTTAGATCTAGAGAGATATTAATGCAAACTTTAAAAAAAGAATTAATAGAAATACGACACCAATTTAGTCAGCCTAGAAAAACAGAAATAATTAATGAATCTTCTTCAGATCAGGTAGAAGATTTAATATTAAGTGAAGAAATGGTTTTAACTATCACAGTAGGAGGCTATATAAAACGAGTTCCATTAACTACATATAAAACCCAAAAAAGAGGAGGAAAAGGAAGATCTGCTTTATCTATGAAAGCTGAAGATGTGGTTACACAAATTTTAATAGGTAATACTCATAGTACTATATTATTCTTTTCAAATATAGGACAAGTTTATAGCATAAAATTATATAAGCTCCCATTAGCAAGTCTACAAAGTAAAGGACGCTCTTTAATAAATATATTACCTTTAAAACCTAAAGAAAAAATTACTAACATAATGTCTATGCCTGAAAATAATAAAGAAATAGAAAAATTAAATATTATATTTGCTTCTGGAAAAGGCAATATTAGGCGTAATTTATTAACTGATTTTATCAAAATACCAGCAAATGGAAAAATTGCAATAAAATTAGAGGAAAATGACACATTAGTAAATATACAGCCATGTAGAGAAGATAATCATATATTTATTGCAACAAAAAGCGGAAAAGCATTAAGGTTTCCTGTAAATAAGCTTAGAATATTTAAAGGACGTAACTCAGATGGAGTACGTGGAATAAAACTTAGCAAAAATGATATAGTTATTGGCATGACGATATTAAGAGGAATAGATGATGATAATAATAAAAAAGATGATATTAAAGATTTATTAATATCCAATAATAATGAAAAACTAATAAATGTATCAAATGATAATACCAAGATAGTTCCTTTAGAAAAAATAGAAGAATTTATTTTAACTATCACTGAAAATGGTTATGGAAAAATAACATCTGTACTCAATTATCGTATTACTAATAGAGGTGGTACAGGAATAATAAATATGAGAACTTCTGAGAAAACTGGGAACGTAGTTACATCTATTCTTGCTACAGCTCATGATGAAGTTATGTTAATTACTAATAATGGAAAACTAATTAGGTGTAAGCTCAATTCTCTACGTATAACAAATCGTGGAACAAGCGGAGTTATTTTATTTAAAACTAATAAAAATGAGAAGGTAGTATCTGCTTCATTAATTACTGATTCTTTAGTAGAATAGAAATATGGAATATAAAAAATTATGATTATCAATTTCAATTTTCTATTGAATAAATAACAATAGGTTATTATTTATTATATTATATTGCTCTATTTTTTATTATTAAATATCAACTTGTATTTTAGCAGTAACTTGATGAGTAAAATAATTTACTAACACTCCAAAATCATATCCGAGCAACAGTGATAGATTATTATTATTTTTATATTCTATTGCTCCTCCTAATCCATAGGACATGTTCTTTATTATATCTTTTTTCTCATCTTCTTCCTTAATTCTATAACTTACATTTCCATTTATTGAACCATAGATTAATCCTTTATTAGCTTGGCATTTTATCTTTAGCATTGGCTCTAATATATTATTATTATCAACATATCTTAATCCTACTAATGACAGTATTGATATATTACTACTAACATCCCCAATATATCCTACTAGCATCTCTGCTGAATATATCCAAGGATCATGAAAATCTGATAAAGACTTTTCTACTATAAAATCTTTGTTATTATTTATAAATGATAGTTTGCCTAAACTTATCCCAACTTGCATATATATTTTATCTGATAATAAATATACACCATATATATTTGCTATATAATTATTAATGACTTCCTCTTTACCTCTTTCTTTTGCAGCTAGTGCTTCTTCCTCTTGATCTAGATCAATATTAGTTATCATATATGCTGCTGATATTCCTATTATAACTTGATCACTTACTATTCTATCTCCACCTAGAGCTATACCCATTCTAATATTATTATAACCTAGACTATCTGCTATCTTTTTATGCTCTCCAAAAGACAATAATGGCATCATCCATATGCTATTTTGTTTTCTATTATTTTCTCTTACTCTTGTATCTCCTTCTATTTCTCTTGTTTGCCGGATATATTTTTGGACACTCCATACTCTATTACTTATTAATGTTAATACTTGATTATTTATTTCAAACATTGATTCATCTATTATCCCAGAATAATACTTCCTTAGCTCATTTCCACTTGCTGCTGGATCATTTCCACCAGATGCTGGATCATCTGCACTTGCTGCTAGATCATTTCCTCCAGATGCTGGATCAT
>CAYXTI010000010.1:0-85095 GCA_964468495.1 uncultured Rickettsiaceae bacterium
CACATTCTTGGGACATTATATTTATCTGCCTGTCTCCATACAGCTTCTGATTGAGGTTCAACGCCAGCAACACCATCAAATAAAGTAATTGATCCATCTAAAACTCTTAGAGCTCTTTCTACTTCAATGGTAAAATCTACATGTCCTGGGGTATCAATAATATTAATTTTTTTATTCTTCCAAAAACAAGTTGTTGCCGCAGAAGTAATAGTTATTCCTCTTTCTTGCTCTTGTTCCATCCAATCCATAGTAGCTCCTCCTTCATGAACTTCTCCAATATTATATAATTTTCCTGTATAATATAATATCCGTTCGGTAGTTGTTGTTTTTCCAGCATCAATATGAGCACAAATTCCTATATTACGTACATCTGATAAGTTATGTTTTTTATTAGACATAAATTTAAATTATCTTTGAATATTCGTTTGAGCAAAATGTGCAAAAGCTTTGTTAGCTTCTGCCATTTTTTGTGTATTTTCTCTCTTTTTTATTGCATTCCCTCTTTTGTTATAAGCATCAAATAATTCCTCAGCTAATTTTTCAATTATGCTTCGACCTGCCCGCTTATTAGCAGATTCAATTAACCATCTTGTTGCTAAAGTATAACCTCTTCTTTCGTTTACTGGGGAAGGTACTTGATAATTTGCACCTCCTATTCTTACTGATACCACCTCAACTTGAGGAAAAACATTATTTAAACTATTAGTAAAGATTAATAATGGATCATCTACTCCATGTGTTGTTTTTAGTAATTGAAACGCCTTATATAAAATATGATATGCTATTGATTTTTTTCCATCTTTCATTAAATTATTGACAAATTTTGACACTAATTCACTATTATACAAGTTATCTGGTTTAATAATTTTTTTTATAGCTGAATGGCGGCGTGACATATTTACTTATTTTTTTCTTTAGATGTTGTTCCATATCGAGATCTACCCTGCATTCTGCCTTTTACCCCTTGGGTATCGAGTGCCCCTCGAACTATATGGTATTTTACTCCTGGTAAATCCGGTACTCTTCCCCCTCTTACTAAAACAGCAGAATGTTCTTGCAAATTGTGACCTTCTCCTGGAATATATGCATTTACATATTCACCATTAGTTAATCTTACTCTTGCTATTTTTCGTAAAGCTGAGTTAGGTTTTTTTGGTGTAACTGTTTTAACAACAACACATACACCCCGTTTAAAGGGATTACCTTGTAAGGCAGGAGATTTTGTCTTTTTTTCTTTTGGCTTTCTTCCAAATCTTACTAATTGATTATTTGTTGGCATTTTTTTTATTTAACATAATAAACTTGAGCTTTGTATTTTTTTTGTAATGATTTATTTAGTTTGCAAAAATGATATTTTTATTCAGAATCAAATATTTTTTACTAATACTAAAATGATATAAAATCATAATATATATGATTATATTGATAATACAACTGAATAATTTTAAATTAAAGCTTATATAGTAATAAATAACATATTAATTCTAAAAGACTTTAAAAACTATTTAGTTAGAATTTTTTAATATAAATATATTTTAGTTATATACAATAGATTTGTATATATGATATTATGGGATGAATTTAATGATTTAAGGGCATATAAACTAAGTATCTTTAATAAATAATTAGTATTAACTATAATAAAGAATTTATTATTTGATAAGGATTTAATTATCATATAAAATAATGAATTATTTACAATAATGAATTATTATTTAATTTTAGGAAAAGGAGTATGTATTTATATATACGTTTTAATGTGTTCGTATTTTTTTTCTGTACTTTTTTATTATATAAGAATTTTTCTTATGCTATTAGTGATTCTGAGATATATCAATCAAATAGATGTTTAGAGATTATAAAGAGAGCGGAGGACCACTTTAATATTCCGAAAGGAATATTATGGGCTATAGCTTATCATGAATCAAAAAAAAAACATTCTTACCATAAAGGATTATTAATTGTATGGCCATGGACTGTAAGTATTAATGGCAAAGGTTATCATTTTAGTAATAAAAAACAAGCAGTAAAATTTACTGAGTCATTGGTAAATAAAGGAGTAAAAAATATTGATATAGGATGTATGCAGATTAATTTGAAGTATCATTCAAAGGCGTTTAAATCTATTAGTCATGCATTTACTCCATATGATAATATCAACTATGGGGCACAATTTTTGGTACAAAAATATAAACAGTCTGGTAGTTGGAAAAAAGCGATAGGGCATTATCATTCAACTGATAATAATAAGGCTTCTAATTACTTAAAAAAAGTTTATCAAGTCCATCAGTTAGTTTACCCTAACAAGGGTTTAGGGATAAAATAGGCAATTATAATAACTTATGGAAACACTTTAATATGTTATGGAACACTTTAATATGTTAATGTGTAAGTTTGTAAGTTAATTAATAGCTTAGAATATAAATTAAATAGAAGTAAAATAATAATTTTTGGTGTATTTTAAATGTTTAATTATAATAAGCTTGCTTATAATAAAGCAAAATCATTAGTTAATCTTCATAAATCTAGTTTTTATAATTTTATAATATCAGATTTAATAGATAGATTAAACATAATAAAAAAAAATACTATAATGTATTATTTATAGGGAAGAACAATGATTATTGGCATAATTTATTTGTAGGTAGTTTATCTATAAAGTATTGTAGATATTGTGATATTGATTTAAATTTAATAAATCCTGATAATAGGAAGTTTGATTTAATTATTTTTCCATTTGGATTACATTGGGTATCTAATTTATGCCCATTTTTATTACAAATTATTGCAATGCTTAAGTCAGATGGAATTTTTGTAGCTAATTTTGCGGGAGCAGGGAGTTTAGCTAGTTTAAAGAAGATATTACTATTATTAGAACAAGAATATAATCAAAAACATATTCCTCATGTTTCTCCTTTTATTAAAATTGAATATGTTAATTTTTTTCTGCAACAAGCAGGTTTTTTAGAGAATATTATTGATTTACGCCCTATTATATTAGAATATAACTCACCATTAGATTTAATGTATGCTTTAAAAAAAATAGGTGAATCTAATTGTTTAAAAGATAGTATTGCATATTCTATTAATAAAATGATGTATAAAGAATTGGAAAAAAAAATAACAAGCAAATTTATTGATCATATACAATTAATTACTTTTATTGCAGCTAGAATAAAGCACACTATAAGGCTTAAATAAGTAATTTTGATATAATACAATCAAAGCTACTTGTTATTGTTTTACGCTTGTGCTAACTTAGCACAAAAGAAAATGCGCGTAATTAGAAAAAAGCATATAGATTTTATAAAAAACTGTCAGTTAGCTAAGTTTGTGTAAGCATTAAAATTCATCATTAAGTAGCAATGATAGTTTCAGTAAATTGAAGTTATAAAATTTTAAATATTAATTTTTAGAAGTGATATGAAAACATTTGATTTAGTAATAATAGGAGGTGGACCTGCAGGTTATAGTGGAGCAATAAGGGCAGCACAACTTGGATTAAAAGTAGCATGCGTAGAAAAAATGACAAGTTTAGGAGGGACATGTTTAAACGTTGGATGTATACCATCAAAGACGTTATTACATTTTTCTGAACAATATCAAAAAGCGCATTTATTATACCCCACTATAGGAATTAATGCCAGTGTCAAGCTTGATTTAAGACAAATGCTTGATAAAAAGGCAGAAATTATAAATGATTTAAGCAAAGGAATAAATTTGTTATTTACAAAAAATAAAATAACTAAATTTCATGGTGTAGGGAAAATAATTGATAATGATATTGTAGAAATTAACAATAATGATGTTTTAGAAAAAATTAAAGCTGAGAAAATATTATTAGCAACTGGATCAGAGCCAGTAAGTATAGAAGGAATAGATATTGATGAAGAAATGATAGTATCTTCCACAGGGGCATTGTCTTTAAAATGCGTGCCAAAAAGAATGATTGTAATTGGGGGTGGTTATATAGGCTTAGAGCTTGGTTCTGTATGGAAACGCTTTGGTAGTAATGTAAAGGTAGTTGAGTATGCAAACAGTATTTTACCTGCTTTAGATGAAGATGTAACTAAAATATTAAAGAAAAGCTTAGAAAAACAAGGAGTAGAGTTTTTACTTGGAAGTAAAGTAACGCAAATAAAAAAACATAATGAAGAATTAAAAATAAATATTGTTTATAATAATCAAGAATCTAATTTAAGTTGCGATATAGTATTAATAGCAGTAGGACGTAAAGCAAATATTCAAAATTTAAGTAGTCCTCAACTAAATATTAAAATGAGTAATACTAATTTAGTAGAAGTGAATGATAAATTTCAAACTAGTATACCTAATATTTATGCAGTAGGGGACCTTATAAAAGGCCCTATGCTTGCGCATAAAGCAGAACAAGAAGCTATTGCAGCAATTGAAAATATGGTAGGTAAAGCTGGTTATATCAATTATAATCTTATTCCAAGTGTAATATATACTGATCCTGAAGTGGCAACTATAGGATTTAGTGAAAAAGAACTTAAAAATAAAGGTATAACTTATAAAGTAGGACGTTTTCCTTTTTTTGCTAACAGCAGAGCTAGGAGTATTTTATCAACAGAAGGAATGGTAAAAATTATTGCAGATAAAAGAACTGATCGTGTATTAGGGGCAAGTATTGTTGGTCATGAAGCAGGAACTTTAATAGCTGAGATAGTAGCTTTTATGGAATTTGGAGGATCTGCAGAGGATATAGCAAAAAGTTGTCATGCGCATCCTACATTAAGCGAAGCAATAAAAGAGGCAGCAGCATTAGCCTCGGAAGGCCAAACGATTCATATATAGTAATTAAAAAAATTAGGGAAGAGTTTTAGCAAAAAAAGTCAAACTATTAATAATTAAATATTGTTATATGTAAAAATCAGATAATTTATCAATTTATAATTAAGATATGAATTTGATTTTTAAAATAGCGATAAAGGTAAAATTTATGTTTAATAATGATTTTTGTTATTTTTTTTATTTTTACTATTAATTCCTCTTGTAAAAAAAATATCAGATATTATATCAACACATGTAGGTATAAATTATTGTATGGATAATATGTATTTTTTTTTCAAAGATAATAATTATTTTAAATATGATGATTAATAAATATTGTACTAAATGACTAAATATATAGATTATTTTAAAAAAAATTAAGAGAAAGAGGATATTGTTATGGGAAAAGTTATAGGGATTGATTTAGGAACTACTAATTCTTGTGTAGCTATTATGGAGGGTAAAAATCCAAAAGTAGTAGCTAATGCAGAGGGCATTAGAGTAACTCCATCAATGGTATCTTTTACAAATAATGAAATATTGGTTGGGGATCCAGCAAAGAGACAGGCTGTGACTAATCCTAAGAATACCTTATTTGCAATTAAAAGATTAATAGGACGTAATTTTGATGATCCAACAGTACAAAAGGATCAAAAATTAGTTCCATATAAAATAGTGAAAGCAGATAATAGAGATGCTTGGGTAGAGGTTAATGGGAAAAAATATTCTCCAAGCCAGGTTAGCGCATATATTTTACAAAAGATGAAAGAAAGTGCTGAGAGTTATATAGGGTCTAAAGTAAGTCAAGCAGTAATTACTGTTCCTGCTTATTTTAATGATGCGCAACGTCAGGCTACTAAAGATGCTGGGAAGATAGCAGGTCTTGAGGTTTTACGTATTATTAATGAACCTACTGCTGCAGCATTGGCGTATGGCCTTGATAAAGATAGTAATAAGATGATTGTAGTATATGATCTTGGAGGGGGGACATTTGATGTATCAATACTGGAAATAGGAGATGGAGTATTTGAGGTAAAGGCTACCAATGGAGATACTTTTTTAGGCGGAGAAGATTTTGATATGAAAATCTTAGATTATTTAGCTGAGGAATTTAAAAAGAATAATGGAATAGATTTAAAAACAGATCCTTTAGCATTACAACGACTAAAGGAAGCAGCTGAGCAAGCAAAAAAAGAATTATCTTCAACACAACAAACTGAAATTAATTTACCATATATTACAGCAGACGCTAGTGGCCCTAAGCATCTGAATATTAAATTAACTAGGTCTAAACTTGAAAGTTTAGTAAGTGATTTAATAGAGCGTACAATAGAACCATGTAAGAAAGCATTGAAAGATGCAGGGTTTAAATATTCAGATATTAATGAGGTAGTTTTAGTTGGAGGCATGACTAGAATGCCTAAAGTAGTTGAAACTGTAAAAGAATTTTTTAAAAGAGATCCCCATAAAGGTGTAAATCCTGATGAAGTAGTAGCTTTAGGAGCGGCAGTACAAGGAGGAGTTTTACAAGGTGATGTAAAAGATGTATTATTGCTTGATGTAACTCCATTATCACTTGGTATTGAAACTTTAGGAGGTGTATTTACAAAGCTAATAGAGCGTAATACTACGATACCAACAAAAAAGAGTCAAATGTTTTCTACGTATGAAGATAATCAAAGCGCTGTAACTATTAGGGTTTTTCAAGGGGAACGTAGTGTTGCTATTCATAATAAGTTATTGGGTCAATTTAATTTAGAAGGGATAGCTCCAGCTGCAAGAGGGGTTCCTCAAATAGAGGTTACATTTGATATTGATGCTAATGGAATAGTTAATGTGTCTAGTTTAGATAAGGCGAGTGGTAAAGAAGAAAAGTTAACTATACAAGCATCAGGAGGCTTAAAAGAAGAAGAGATAAAAAAGATGATTCAAGAAGCTGAAGCAAATGCAGTAGAGGATCAAAAACGAAAAAATATTATAGAAGCAAAAAATGTAGCTGATACTTTAATTTATTCTACTGAGAAGAATTTAAAAGAAAATGCTAATGTTTCACAAGAGGATAAAGATAGTATTAATAAAGCAATTAGTGATTTAAAAGCAGTGATGGAAGAGGGAACTGATTTAGATAAAATTAATAAGAAAGTTGAAGAATTAACTGCACTGAATGGAAAAATTAGTAAATCTGGAGCAGCAAAATCTTCTGTTAACCAGGAAGAAAATCATAATAATGAAGAAAATAATAGTAAAAGTGATAATGATTCTAAATCTAAGAAGGAGAATAGTAAAGTAGTAGAAGGAGAGTTTAAAGATGTTAGTAAATAAATAGTGATTTTTAATAGAGAAAATTAGTAAAAAATACTAAATACTGTAAGCATAGAAAGTGACAATATAACTTGTTAATAGATGAATTATGTCAAAAAGAGATTATTACGAAGTTTTAGGAATTAGTAAATCAGCAAGTGCTAGTGATATAAAAAAAGCTTACTTAAGGCTAGCAAAGCAATATCATCCAGATAAAAATAAAGGTGATATTAAGGCTGAAAATAGTTTCAAAGAGATTAATGAGGCATATGAAATTTTAAAAGATAGTCAAAAAAGAGCTGCTTATGATCAGTTTGGACATAACAGTGTTAATTTTGGTGGTGGTTCTGGTGCTGCTAGTGGATTTACTCAAAATGCTAATTTTGAGAGTATATTTGATAATATTGACAGTATATTCAGTAATATGATGGGTGGTAGGTCTACCAGAAGCGGGAGAGGCCGAGGTGCTACACAGCAGCGTGGAGCTGATTTACAGTATAAATTAAATATTACTTTAGAAGAGGCATTTAATGGCGAAAAAAAAGAGCTTAATTTTTCTACTGAAGTAAAATGTATCGAGTGTAATGGATTGGGATCAAAAGATAAGGAAAGTAATATTTGTAATCAATGCCAAGGATCAGGTGTAATGTATTTACAGCAAGGTTTTGTAACCTTTCAGCAGACTTGTAGTTATTGTAGTGGATCAGGGGTGAGGATTAAGAACCCTTGTTCTCTATGTAATGGTCAAGGTAGATATAAAAAGGACAAGAATTTAATAATTACTATTCCTCCTGGGATAGAGAATGAGACAAGAATGAGACTTGCTGGTGAAGGAAAGGCAGGTATCAGAGGAGGACAGAATGGTGATTTGTATGTATTTATTAAAATTCTTCCGCATAGTATTTTTTCATTGGAAGGGAATGATTTACATTTTAAGCTTCCTATTAGTTTAACTAAGTCAGTATTAGGAGGAGAAATAGAGATACCTACTATTGATAATAAGAAAGTAAGTTTAACTATTCCCAGTGGTACAGAGAGTGGGGATATAATAAGGTTACGAAATAAGGGTATGCCAAAATCAGGGTTATCATCATCTAGAGGTGATGTATACGCCCATGCTTTTGTATGTACTATAAAGAATTTAACAAAAAAGCAAAAAGCTTTGTTAGAAGAATTAGATAAAGATATTACTTCTAGTAATGAGAGTAGTGTTTTTAGTAAAATGAAAAATTTATGGAGATCAAAATAATTTAAGCTTATTTACATATAATTTTATAGTTTTATAAATTATTTTAACTTATAGTAAATGTTTTTTACTATAAGTTATAGTAGTATTTTATATAATTTCTCCATAGGAAAAAATATAGATTTTATTATCTTCTAATTCTACAATAATTTCACCTTGATTGGTAATTGATTTTAAAATAGCTGCAAATCTTTTTTTATTAATATTAATTACAATATAGTCTTGTAAGTTGTAGCAATTTTTTAACCACTTTTTCCTTATTTCTAGAAATAAGGAATTATAATTACTAGAGTTATACCAGTGTGAGTATAGTTGATCAAATTTATTAATTAATATATCAAATAGCTTATTATAATTTGGTAAATTAATTCCTTCATTACATAAACTAGTAGATAAATATACAGTATTTTGTGTACAGTTAATAACATTTACTCCAACGCCAATAATTATATATTGATGATTTTTTATTTGAATAGATTGTAGTAAAATACCAGCAACTTTTTTATTATTTATTAAAATGTCGTTAGGCCATTTTATTTTTAGCTTATCCAATAATAAATTTGCTTTATTTATATAAATTAAAGAAATAATAGTATCATATAATATTATTGCCATTAAAAATGGTAATTGTTGGATGAAGTTTTTATGACGATCCTCTATATGTAGTAATATTGTCATATTTAGATTACCTTTTAGTGATTGCCATTTTTTATTGTTTTGCCCTATACCTGATGTTTGGTTATTAGCTAAAATTATATGGTCTATAGATAGGGGTGATTTTATTAATTCTTTTGCTACTAGGTTAGTGCTGTTAACAGTATCAAATATTAGTAAGTTATATTTATTAATTAAATTTAAAATCATAATTTAAGTTATATTATAAATCCCTAATTATATTAGGGAATAATGATATAACAATGAATAAGAATAGAATAAATATTGTATTAAAAGTTACAATAATCCTAAAAAGCATATTTTTTTGGTTGGTTATTATTGTTTTTGGGTTGATTTCCATGAAGTACATATATTTGACTATTTTTAAATAATAAAAAGCTGAGATAACGGTTGTAAGTAAAGCAATAATTGCTAAAATAACTTCCCCGCATTTTAGTGTATGATATAATATATAATATTTACTAATAAATCCAGCAAGAGGTGGTATTCCTATCATAGAGAACATAGTAATAACAATAATTATTGATAGATTTTTATATTTAAAGGCAATTCCTTGAAGGTCATCAAAAGTGACTTCATCAATATGATGACTAAATAAAATTATTAAACATAGGAAGAATGTAATAGTCCCAATAAGGTAAATAAATAAGTATATATATGTACTTATTTGTCCTTGATGTGATTTTAAAGATAGCCCTATTAGCATATAACCTATATTAGCAATGGTTGCATAAGCCCAAAATCTTTTAAGCGATGATTGGTTAATTGCCCCTAATGTTCCTATACACATTGATAAAATAGCAAATATTTTTAACAAGGTATATATATATTGAAGATTACCAATAGCATAATTAATAAGATTAATCAGTACAACAAACATAGCAATTTTTGAGGAAGTAGAGAAAAAAACGACAGCAGCAATAGGAGAACCTTCATAAACATCAGGTAACCAAACATGTAAAGGAGCAGCAGCAATTTTAAAAAGTAGTACAAATACTACTATCATAACAGCAACAATTATTACGAGATTACTATTTTGTTTACTAGAGTATTCATATATATCACTAAATGTAATGCTTCCACTATATCCATATAATAGAGAAACAGCAAATAGAAAAATACCACTTATTAATATTCCTAGTATAAAATATTTGATTCCAGCTTCAGATGATTTTATCTTATTAACACTAAATGCTGTTAAAGCATAACTAGATAAAGATTGTAACTCTAAACCACAAAAAAGTAATAAAAAATCACGAGCAGATATAGAAATAAATAAACCTAAAGCAGAAAAAATAATTAAAGTTATAAACTCGTGTTTTATTATATTTTTTTTACTTTCTTTTATATTAATATAAACTAATATAGAAATAATACTAAATATTAGTATAGAAGATTTGAATATTGCTATAGTCCTAGATGTTGCAAAGGATTGATTAAAACTTATATATTCTAGTTGAGAAAAGGGGTATATTAAAAATAAGCTTATTAATATCATAAAAAACAAAGTTATTTTTATAATAATTTTACTTAAATTGCTAAAATAGAGAATAATTAATTGTTGAGATAATGCTAGGAAAATCATTATAATTTCTGGAATAATTATAGAAAAATTACTTAACATATTGCTAATTCTTATTGTTTATTATAGTCTTTAAAATATATATACTAGTTTTTCAACTGTAGCCTTTATATTAGTCAAAATATAATTAGGACATATTCCATTATAAATAATTAAAATTCCTAAAGGAATGAGCGTTATTTTTTCATATAAAGATAGATCTTTAAATGATTTTATATTATTATGAACTATCTCTCCTAGCATAATATCTCTATAGAGTTTTAACATATATATTACCCCTAGTATACCACCCAAAACTAGAATAATTCCAATTAAAGGGTTAGTTTTATAAACTGATAGGATACTAAAAAATTCTCCTATAAATCCACTTAGTCCAGGTAAGCCTATAGATGCTAATACTATTATCAAAAATAAAACAGCAAGGGTAGGCATAACAGTAGCAACCCCTCCATATTGATCAATATCTTGTGTTTTGTTTCTTTGATATAGCATTCCTATTATTAAAAATAATCCAGAAGAGGTAAGAGTATGGCTAATCATTTGAAATATAGCAGCACTGATACCAGTTGAAGAAAAAGTAAATATAGCAGCAGTAACATAACCCATATGAGCTATAGAAGAATAAGCTATCATATTTTTGATATTATATTGTGATAAAGCAATCATAGAAGCATATATAATAGCGATGGCGCTTAATAATAATACATAAGAAGAGAATAATACTGAAACCATAGGAAACATTGGTAATAAAATTCGTAATATAGCATATCCTCCAATTTTTAATAAAATACCAGCTAACATAACTGATCCTGCTGTAGGGGCTTGTACATGAGCATCAGGTAGCCATGTATGTATTGGTATGATAGGTATTTTTATAGCACAGGCAAAAAATATTCCTAACCATAGTAGTTTTTGTATATTAAAAGGTAAATTAGGAGTTATATTAACAAGCTCAATAATATTAAAGGTAGATGTTTGTATATATATATATATAATTGATATAAGAAAAAATACTGATCCGAAGAAAGTATAAATAAAGAATTTAGCAGCTGCATAGACTCTATTTTTTCCTCCCCATACACCTATTATAATATACATTGGAATAAGTATTATTTCAAAAAATGCATAAAATATTAGTAAATTTAATGATAAAAAAGTTCCTAAACAAAATGATTCTAGTAATAAGAAGCATATAATAAGTTCTTTGATAAGTTTTTTGACAGTAAATGATATTATTATTACAGAAATGAGAGTTAACATTGGACTCAAGAAAATAAAAAATAAAGATAACCCATCTACAGCTAAGAATAAATTTAAGCCAATGCTAGGAATTAATGAATAATTTTCTATAAATTGAAATTCTCCTATACTAGAATCAAAATTTACTAATATATAAATTGCAAAATAACAATTGATTACAATGCTGAATAAAGCTAAGTATATTATTCTATTATTATTTGTTAACTTATTTTTTTTTTCATTACTAAATAATACTATACAAAAAGTACTTATTAAAGGCCAAATAATACTAATTAATAATATTGGAAAATTGAACATATCTACAATATAGGAAAGTCAGTAATGATAAATACTGTTATAGAGGTTATTAATATAATCATAATGTATAAAAAATAATCTGAAATATATCCAGTATGAATGGTACGAATAAATGTTCCTAATTCTTTTACAATTACAGCTACACCTTGAGGGCCAAATTTATCTAAAACTTTTTTATCTATTGTAGCTATGAATTTACTTAATAGATTAATAGTTTTAACTAAACAAATATTATATATTTGATCAATAAAAAATTTATTCTGTGCTAGATAATGAATTTTAAATATTTTTCTTTTTAGAATAACAGCTAAATTTCTATAATATAAAAATACAGCTATTATAACACCTAAAATTGCTGTTAATAAAGGTAATATTTTTAAAATAGTATGAGTAATAGTGTGTTGAGAGTGATTAGGCAACTTTTTATATAAATCTAAGTTAAATACTGAGCCAGATAAGAACCCAAAGGAGTTATGAATTTCTAATATATAATATCCCAGCATTCCAGAGAATAATGATCCAGCTACTAAAATAAATAATACCATGTTTATAAAGAAAGGAGGTTCATCTATTTTATTAAAAATATTATCGTTAAGATTGGTTTTTTTATAAAAGACTAATATAATTATCTTTAATGAATAAATTGATGTTAAACATGCGCTAATAATGCCAATTATAAAAGCAAATTTTCCCTCATTACCTGTAGCAGCATAAGCTGATTCAATTATTAGGTCTTTAGAATAAAATCCAGCAAAAGGAAATATACCCATTATAGCTAAAGATCCTATTAAAAAATTAACATATGTAATAGGCATTTTATTTTTTAATCCACCTAATAAGTATATATTTTGTTCATGTGTAACATGAATAATACTTCCTGCAGAAAGAAATAATAGAGATTTAAAAAATCCATGTGTTACTAGATGAAAGATAGCTGCTTGATAAGATGATACTCCACAGGCAAGAATCATATAACCTAATTGACTACAAGTAGAATAGGCTATAATTTTTTTTATATCATTTTGTGTAACAGCTATAATAGCTGCAAATATACAAGTAGATGTTCCTATTATAGTAATAAATTTTAATGTAGTAGGACTATATTCATAGATAAAAGAGCATCTTACTAGCAAGAAAACTCCTGCTGTCACCATTGTTGCAGAATGTATTAGAGCAGATACAGGGGTTGGGCCTTCCATTGCATCAGGTAACCAAACATGCATGCCTATCTGAGCAGATTTACCCATGCAGCCTATAAATAATAAAAAAGAAATATAATCTAGTACTGGTATATTTATTTGTAGTAAATTAAAAGTTGTTTTAGATAAAGATTCTGCTTTTATAAATATATCATTAAAATTTAAGCTATTAGTATAAAAAACAATAGTTACTAAACCTATAATTATAGCGGAATCAGCAATTCTATTAACTATAAAGGCTTTAATTGCTGCATTATTAGCCGATTTTTTTTTATAGTAATACCCTATTAATAGATAAGAGCATACTCCAACTCCCTCCCATCCAAAGAATAGTTGTAGGAAATTGTTAGCTGCTACTAGCATAAGCATAAAAAATGTAAATAGAGATAAGAATGATAAAAATTTAGCTAAGTACTTATCTTTATTCATATACCATAATGAGTAAACATGTACTACAAAGGATACTGTAGTAATAAGTAAAAACATTATAGATGTTAATTGATCTACATAAATTTCCCATTTAATGCTTATATTATTAATATTAATCCATGTAGATAGGATAATATAAATTTTTTGTTTTTTTAATCCGCTATAAATAAAAATAATAATAGAACTTATGTGAGAAATAAGTGTTGAAGAGATTGCTATTATTTTTAATAAATTATAATTAATTTTTCTATATAAAATACCATTAATAATACTTGATAATAGAGGAAGAAAAATAATTGTTATTGCAAGAATATACATATTATTAGACTTAATTTTTAAGATTATTAATATTTTTAATATCAATAGAGTTACTATTTCTAAAATATAAGACTAATATAGCAAGTCCTATAGATATTTCTGCTGCTGATACAGAGAGTATAATAAGACTAAATATTTGTCCTATTGGATTCCTTACATACACTGAGAACGCAACAAAGTTAATATTAACAGCTAGGATTATTAGCTCTATAGACATTAGAATAGATATTATATTTTTACGATTAAGAATTAATCCTGCAATGCTAATAGAAAATAATGTTGCTGATAAAATTAAATAATGATTAATAGATATCTTATTAAGTATCATAATCTAAGTTATTTACTCCAGTTTTTTGTTCTACTTTTGATAATATTAAACTATTATTTTTATTTCTTTCTTTTTGAAAAAAAGTATTTTGTTTTTTTACTCCTGATCGCAATCTATGGGTCAAAGTAATAGTAGCAATCATAGATACTAATAAGCAAATTCCTATAGTTTGAAATGGTAATATAAAATCAGTATATAATAGTTTTCCTATAGTATATACATTAGTTATTTTTTCATTAATTTCTAGCTGAGAATTTTCTATTTGGTTTATAGGTTTTATTTTTACTAAGGATAATGTTATCAGATCAACAAATAATAATACTGAGATTAATAAGACTATTTTTTTGTTAGTTATATTTTTACTATTAAGTATCTCATATTTTATATCTAACATCATTATTACAAACAAGAATAAAACTGCAATAGCTCCAACATATATGATAATTAATATCATTGCAATAAATTCTGCACTAATTAATACCATTAATCCTGCGCCATTACAAAAGGTAAAAATTAACCATAATACAGAGTAAACAGGATTATTACTTAAAATAACCATAAATGCTCCAAGAATTAGTAATGCTGCAAAAAGATAAAAGAATAATACCATAATTACTTGTAGGGATAATCTATTTTTATTTTATTTGCTAGAGATTGCTCCCAGATATCACCATTTTTTAGTAATCTTTCCTTATTATATAATAGTTCTTGGTGAGTATAAGTAGCAAATTCAAAATTTGGGCCTTCTACAATTGCATCAACAGGGCATGCTTCTTGGCACAAGCCACAGTAAATACATTTTGTCATATCTATATCATATCTAGTGGTACGCCTACTACCATCTTTACGCTCTTCTGCTTCTATAATAATAGCTTGTGCCGGGCAGATTGCTTCACATAATTTACAGGCTATACATCTTTCTTCTCCATTTGGATATCTCCTTAAAGCATGTTCTCCTTTGAACCTTGGACTTATTGGACTTTTTTCATATGGATAATTAATAGTAACTTTAGGCCTAAAAAGATATTTTATTGTAAGAGCTAAGCCTTTTAATATTTCATACAATAGAAGTGATTTGATATATTTAATCATAAACCTACATTAGTTCTTTTAAATTATGGTAAATGGTCTGTATATATTAATATAGATGATACTAATACTACCCAAAACAATGATATTGGTAATAATACTTTCCATCCAATAATCATCAATTGGTCATATCTGTAGCGCGGTAATGTAGCTCTAATCCATAAAAATACAAATATTAAGCAAGTTATCTTTAGTAAAAACCAAATAGCACCAGGAATGAATTCTAAGCATTCTAATCCAAATGGAGGTAAATATCCACCTAGGAAAAAGGTAGTAGTCATTGCACTTACAAGTGCCATATTTGCATATTCGCCTAAAAAAAATAATGCAAAACTCATTGATGAATATTCTACATTATATCCTGCTACTAGTTCTGATTCTGCTTCTGGTAAATCAAAAGGTAATCTATTTGTTTCAGCAAGTACTGATATAAAGAATATTATTGCCATAGGGGAGATTAGTAATTTAATCCATATTGGCATATTTCTTTGTGTTTCTACTATTGTAGATAAATTTAGCGATCCTGTTACAAGTAGCACACATATTATTACTAGCCCCATTGATAATTCATATGAAATCATCTGGGCACTTGATCGTATAGCACCTAAGAAAGCATATTTAGAATTGCTAGCCCAGCCGGCAATTATTATACCATATACACCTAAAGATGATATTGCAAGCACATACAATACCCCTACGTTTATATTGGCTATAACAAATTGTTGTGATATTGGAATTACTGCCCACCCGATTAAGCTTAGTGTGAAAGTAATCATAGGGGCTAAAATAAACAAAATTTTATTTGATTTACTAGGAATTATAATTTCTTTAAATATTAATTTGATGGCATCTGCAATTGGTTGCAAAAGACCAAAAGGACCAACTATGTTAGGTCCTTTACGCATTTGCATTAATCCTATAACCCTACGTTCAAAATATGTTAAGTATGCTACAAATAATATCAATGGAATTACTAATATTAGTATTTTAAATGCTATATGTGATATATAATTTATATTTTGATAAAATAAATCCATAAACCTTAATCTTTCTATAATTTTTATTATCTGTATTATGCCTTGTATAAATTTTATCTATTAACTATTTAAGGTATTATTATATATTCCTTTATCAAATAGACTTTATTTTTAAGCTATTAACTAAATAAAACATATAAATTAAAGAGATACCTTTTTGTATACCATTTATAATGATATAGATCTAAAAGAAATATAGCAAGAAATATAAAATTATAGACTACTTAATTAGCTTATTTAAAATAAATATAAAATTTATTGTATATTAGTAATTTTTTTTAAGATATAGTTATGGATTAGATTGATGTTCTTGAATACATTTAGCCATAATTACAGATGCTCTAGTAATAGGATCAGTCATGTAATAATTAGTATCTATATTTTTGATATCACTTTTAATAAGTGATCCATTTATGTGTAATGGAGTAAATTTTTGTACTGCTATTTGATTCATTTTAGTAAAGATATCACATTCACTAGCCATTGCATTCCTTACATCTGTTAATGTTTTTATATTTTTTAAAAAATCTAATTGATGTGCTATATCACAAATTACTTTCCAACTATTTTTAGCTATGCCAGGAGCTGGTACTGCTTTTCTTGAATATTGAGGACGTCCTTCAAAATTAATGTATATACCTTCTTGTTCAGTATATGCAGCTGAAGGAAGAATGATATCTGCTCTATTTGCACCAGCATCTCCGTGATGACCTTGGTATATCACAAAAGTATTATTTGAGATTTTACTCATATCAATATCATCAGCACCTAATAAATATAAAATTTTTACTTCTCCTGTATGAGTTTTTTGTAATATTTTCTCTGTTCCTAATCCAGGTTTATCATAATAACACCCTAGATCTAATCCTCCTACAGAAGATGCATGGTTATGTATTATATTAAAACCATTCCAGTCATTTCTAACTATATTATATTTTTTTACTATATTATGTATTAGTGAGATAATTATATCACTATCTTTTCTTACTAGAACCCCATCTCCAATTATTATCATAGGGTATTTTGCATTTTGTAGATTTATAGCAAAATCATGAGTTTGATCTAATAATTGATGTAGTATCTGTGTATTAGACCCAAGTTCAATTATTTTATATGTTTGATTTTTTGATAAGCCTATTTGTGCTACCGTTAACTGCTTCGATCTTACTCTTATTCCTATTTTAGCATTTAGGATAGGGGCAACTTTTCTTAAATTTGTTCCAATTAATAAACATAAATCAGATTTATTTACACCTGTGATAGAAGAATTAAATAAATAATTACTTCTGCTAGTAGTGTCAAAATGATAACCTAATAGATTTGAATCGATCATTTTAGATCCAAGATGAGATAATAGCTTTTTTAATACAAACATTGATTCACATGGTTCAGTAAAACCTACTAGAGCAGCTATTTTTTTTCTATCTTTTAGCTCAAGAGTGCTAATAATTCTATTTATAGCTTGATTCCAATTAGATTTTTCTAATTTATTGCCTTGTTTAATGTATGGTTGATCTAATCTTTGAATTTTTAAGCCATCATAAGAAAAACGAGCTTTATCTGATATCCATTCTTCATTAATATCTTCATTTAATTTAGGAATTATTCTCATAATTTCAAGATCACGAGCATCTATTCTAATATTTGATCCCATAGCATCCATCACATCAATAGATTCTGTTTTTTCTACTTCCCAGCTTCTTAATGTAAAAGAATATGGTTTTGAAGTTAAGGCTCCTACTGGACATAAATCAATTAAGTTACCAGATAGCTCAGAAGTTAAGCTTTTATTTAAATAACTAATGATTTCCATATTTTCTCCTCTACCAATTGCACCTATCTCATCAATGCCAGCAACATCAGAGGCAAACCTAATGCACCTAGTACAATGTATGCATCTGGTCATATGAGTTTTTATTAATGGACCTAAATATTTTTCTGTTACTGATCTTTTATTTTCTATATACCTACTTTTTCCTTTACCATACTTAAAGGACTGATCTTGTAAATCACATTCTCCACCTTGATCACAAATAGGACAATCTAATGGATGATTGATTAATAAGAATTCCATTACTCCTGCTCTAGCTTTTTGTACTTTTATGCTATTAGTTTCAATTATCATATTATTTTCTGCAGGAAATGAGCAAGAAGCGATAAGTTTTGGAGATGATATTAATTCTACTAAACACATTCGACAGTTTCCTGCTATGTTTAGGCGTTGATGAAAACAAAAATGAGGAATTTCATAAGCTGCCTGTTGACATGCTTGCATTACTGTTAAACCATCTTCTATTTCGATTGGTATTTTATTTATAGTAAGTTTAATCATATTTATAAGATATTTTTAAGTATAATACATAAAAATTATTATAATAAATAACTCTGTAAAAAACTCTGTAAAAATGTGAATATAAATTTTATATGTAAATAAGCTTAAGTATAGACCAAATTGAGAAAATAGTTAACATTGTTATTGATTAAATATCATCTATTTTTATTTCATTATAACATTAATTACATTTTTATGCACCTACTAATCACTATCCAAATAACTGTTTCTAATTAGTTATAGGTGTTTTTAAAAAATCTTGTGTTATACTTTTAGATTACTTTAATACTTGACAAAAACTATAGCTACGCTAATCTACATAAAAATATAATCTTAGGTATAGATTCTGTAATATTAAAGATTTACAAATTTTTTTTGTTATATGAAAGTATTTACATTTTAGTATTTATTGTATGACATAAAACAATTTATTGCTTTATTAAATTAGCTTAAAATGAGATAATTAAATTAAGTATATATTATTTTTATCTTAAAATATGAAATGAAATAAAATTATGCAAAAATAGAAATGAGGGTGTTACTTAAAATATCTGGTGAAGCTCTTATGGGGGATAATCGCATTCATGATTATAATTTACTAAAAGCCATAGTTATAGATATTAAAGCAGTTATGAAGCTTGGAATTGAAGTATGTATAGTTGTTGGGGGAGGAAATATTTGTCGTGGAAATAATTTAATAAAGCATAGGACAGAAAAAATTACTGCAGATTATATGGGGATGTTAGCAACCATTATTAATGCTCTTGCATTACAAGATATTATGGAAAAAGCCCAATTATTTACAAGAGTACAATCTTCTATACCTATACCAAGTATTTGCGAACCTTTTATTTATAGAAGAGCAATAAATCATATGGAAAAAGGAAGAGTAGTAATTTTTGCTGCTGGTATAGGGAATCCTTTTTTTACTACAGATAGTGCTGCAGTGCTTAGAGCAATAGAAGTGCAATGTGATTTTTTATTTAAAGGAACAACTATTAATGGGATATATTCTAAAGATCCTATCATTAATAGCAATGCTACAAAATATAAAGAAATAAGCTATAATGATATTTTAAAAGATAATTTACAGATTATGGATATGGCAGCAATTGCAATAGCAAAAGAACATAAACTACCTATTAAAGTTTTTTCTATTAAAGAACCAGGAAGTTTTTTAAAAGTATTACAAGATAAAGGAGAATTTTCAATTATAAGATAGGTGTATAACAATTAAGTTTTATTATGTATAAAGAATATGAAAAAAAGTTAATAGAAAAATTTACTAAATCTCTTGCCTTTTTACAAAGAGATTTAAATGGCATTAGAACAGGGCGTGCTAACATTAATTTGCTTGAACCTGTTTTAGTAAACATATATGGAAATAGGGTTCCTATATCTCAGTTAGCAACTTTATCAACACCTGATGCCAGAACTATTTCTATACATGTTTGGGATAAATCTATGGTTAAATCTATAGTAAAGGCTATTGCTGAAGCTAATCTTGGGTTAACTCCAATATCTGATCAACAACTTATACGTATTACTATTCCTATTTTAAGTGAGGAAAGGCGGAAGGAATTAGTTCAAATTATTTATAGATATGGTAGTAATTATAAGGTTACCTTACGTAATTTAAGAAGGGAAGCAATAGATTTTTTAAAAAAAAGTAAGAATGATAATTTAATATCAAAGGACGATTTATATTATTTTTCAGAAGAAGTACAAAAATTAACAGATAAATTTAGCGTTAAGATTGATTCATATGTGCTTGATAAGGAGAAAGAAATTTTATTAAAGTAAAGCATAGAATAGTTTTTATGCTAAGTTAGTAAATAAGATTTTAGTTAAAGTAATTAGAATATTAATAAATTATTTGTATTTTATTCAATTAATATAAATTTTATAATAAATTATAGGTTTTAATAATTGGTAAATATTATATGGTTAATTTAAAGCAAAATAATAATCTTTTTAAAAAAGAAATAGACGATAATATAGAAAATATATTTAGTAAATCAACAGATTTTGGAGAAATAAAAAAAGAAGTTATTAATTTACTAACAGCATATAAAGAACAGTATCATATTAATTTAAATAACGCAAGGACTAATGATAGTAAACAAAATTTATCAAAAGGTGTTAATAGTAATGTTATAAAAGTAATTAGTAAATCAAATAATATTAAATTAATTAGAAATATAGAAGGAGAATTAGATAAAAAAAATACTATTAATATTACTAAAAAATCAAAAAAGGATTTAAAGGAGGTAATAAAAATGTTAGTTATCCATGAATTATATAAAGTAATGAATCCGAAAAAAATAGCTGGAGAAAGTAAAAAAGCTAATTTTATAAATAATAATATAATTTATGGTGATAAAGTTGCCAAGAAATATGACTATGGAATAACAAAAAAGTATAGTGGTCAAAAATTAGAGAAGATTAAGAATCAGGTGCGTAAGGTTAAATTTTTACTTAGTAAAAAAAATGCTGCTAAAAACCTATAATATAGTTAAGGGATAATAGATAATGAAAGTATTTATAGCTTTATATTCAAATAGGTTATTTTTAAGCAAAATAACCTAGCTTAGTTAAAAGCTTTTTTCATTCTTTTGCTAGCCCTAAAAATTAATTGTTTATATGAGTTTATATTTATTTTTTCTCCAGTGTGAGGATTATGACCTTCTCTTGATGGCCTATTTTTTATAGAAAAAGAGCCAAAACCAGTTAAATTAATATTCTCTCCTTCGGAAAGAGCATAGATAATGGCATCGGTGACTAGTTTTAGAGATTTTGCAGCTTCTTTTTTTGGTTCTCCTGATGATTTCGCAATTAACTCAATTAACTCTATCCTATTCATAAAATAAATAACCTAATTTTAAAATTTCTGTATTGTTACAATTTAATTTTTATGTGTTATAATTATGAATATATAATTAAATAGCATTTAATCAAGGTTTAAAACTAAAATTATTTTTGTTTTTTAAAAAGAAAATTTTATCTTACCTAAAATACCATTACCATAATATAATGGTTAATAATTAATTTTAATAAAAAATATAAAATTCTTAGACTTATTAAAGTTTAAGTGATCAATATAAGTATTAAGGTATGTTATTTAATCATAGCAGTAAAGTTTGTTGTTGCGGATAATATTTCTTCTACTTTAGAATAAGCAGAAAATTTCCATACATTTTTTCTTTTTTGAACTATAGTTGAATGCATTATTAAATTATCTCCTGGTTCTACTATTTTTCTAAACTTAGATTCTTCTATTGACATTAGATATATTTTTTTATCAGCTACATCATCTTCCATTGATAAGGATATTAGTAAAGCAGATAGTTGTGCCATTGCTTCAATTATTAAAACCCCTGGCATTACTGGTCTGTTTGGAAAATGACCGACAAAATGTGGTTCGTTGATTGTAACGTTTTTGATTCCTGTAATTGATTTATTATAAACTATATTGGTTACTTTATCAACTAGCAGAAGAGGGTATCTATGTGGAATTAACTGAGTAATTTGATTAATATTTAATGATTCTTTTGTCATTGAAAGTTTTTAAAATAATGTTTTTATGAAAAAAAATTGTACTATTTATATTAATATATTCTATACTTATAAACAATTTTTATTTTGTTATTTATTGTTAATATATTTATAATTAAAATTTATATCATATTAGTAATTTTGATATGGTTATTTACTCATTTATTGCTTATAATATAAAATTAAAGTTAACAATTTTAAAGAGTATAGATTAAAGAGCATAGATTATATTGTTGGTTAATTTATATTGATAATGAGATTTTTATTGTTAATTTTTAATTCAGGTGTAAATTTTAATAATATTAAATATTAGATCAAATAAACTAAAGATGGATTTAGGGTTAATTACAGAAATTAATAAAGAAGCAATTTATCTTTTAATAATGATTTCGGCTCCAATATTGTTAATAGCTTTGATAGTGGGGGTAGTGGTTTCATTATTACAAGCGTTAACTCAGATACAAGAAAATACGTTAACTTTTGTTCCTAAGATTTTTTCTGTTTATTTTTCATTAATTATTTTTTTACCTTATATGTATTCAAAGCTTAGAGTTTTTGTAGATCATATAGTGCAGCTTATTATTAAATAAGTTAACCTAATATGGTATTTAAGTAATAAAATTATAGAAATTTTTAGCAACAAAAATATTTGGTAAATTTTTTCAAAAAATTATTATGCATTGGTAAGCTTATTATAAGCTTTTATTATGTTTTTTTATTAGAAAATATTATTAATTTATAAGCTAAATTTAGTATATTTCAGATACTTTATTGTTAGATAATAATAGTCAGATGGACCAAGAACAATTTCGAAAAAAATACCATTATTATGAATCAACTCAAGTAATGCAGCAATATTTAGATATTAAATTTTCTAATATAGATTGTTTTGTTCTTTTTCGTATGGGCGATTTTTATGAATTATTTTATGAAGATGCAGTCACTGCAAGTTTTATATTAGGGATAGCCTTAACCAAAAGGTCTAAAACTCAAGATCAAGAGATAGCAATGTGTGGAGTTCCCTATCATGCTTTAGAAACTTATCTTAATAAGTTGTTAGAAAATAATATTAAAGTAGCAATATGCGATCAAATTGAAACTCCTGAAGAAGCAAAAAAGAAAAGAGGTTATAAAGCTGTAGTTAAAAGAGAAGTAATAAGGATAATTACTCCTGGAACAGTATTAGAAGAATCATTAATAGAATCAGGAAAGCCAAATTACTTAGCAAGTGTAGTGCTAGATAAAAATCAAGCAGCAATTTGTTATGTAGATCTATCGATATCGGATATTTATGTTATTTTAATACCAAAGAAAGAATTGTTAAATGAGCTAGTACGTATATCTCCAAAAGAGATATTGTTGAGTGATAGATATAAGTCATCTGAATTTGTCAATTCTATTATCCAAGAAATAGTTACCCATATTTCATTTCAGGTAGATAGTATATTTGCAGATAGAAAGTGTAAAAAAATAATATTAGAATTTTATAAAATTAATTCTATATCGTCTATAGGGGAATTATCTTTATTACATATTAGTGCTATAGGTAGTATGATAGATTATTTACTACTTACTCAAAAAAAATATTTATCAACTTTACCTAAGCCCAAAGTAATACATTATTCTGATTTAATGCATATTGATGCAGCTACTAGGCGTAATTTAGAATTATTTGTTTCTTTAAAAGGGAATGTTAAAGGAAGTCTTTTTTATTGTATAGATAAAACTATTTCTAAAGCTGGAAGCAGGTTATTATATAAATTTTTATCAGCTCCATTAATAAGTATAGAAAAAATAAATAATCGCTTAAATATTACAGAGTTTTTTTATAAAAATATTGATGTAGTAGAAAAGATAAGGTTAAAAATCAAAAAAACAGGTGATATTGAGAGGTGCATAACAAAATTAAATTCATCACGAAGTACAGCAAAAGATTTATTAATTATTAAAAATACTATTATAAATGCTGAATCAATAAAAGAGGAACTAATTAGTCTATTAGGGGTTAATATTCCTAAATATATTGATGATCTAACAAAACCATTATTAGGACATAACTATGTATATAAATTAATTGAAGATTCTATCAGAGAAGATGCTCCAGCTTTAATTTCTGGAGGGAATATTATAAAGTTAGATTATCATCCTAGAATTAAGGAATTGCATAAATTAATTAATGATAGCAAAGCTTTTATTGAATCCTTAAAGCAACAATATAGAAATGAAACATCTATAGATACGTTGAAGATATCATATAATAATGTATTAGGTCTTTTTATAGATATTACTTCAAGGCATAGCAGTAAGGTTTTAGATAAAAAATTTATTCATCGCCAAAGTACAACTAATTCAGTTCGCTATATTACTAAAGAGTTAAAAGAATTAGAATCGAAAATGATTAACGCTCAGCAAACTAGTATTAATTTAGAAAAAGAAATCTATAACAATATTTGTCAAGAAATCATATTATCATATAGTAAATTATTATCTCTAGCAAAAGCTATTGCATATATAGATTTATTTTGTACATTTGCTTTTATTGCGCATGAAAGAGGATATCATCGTCCACATATTAATAATGAAAGGATATTTCATGTACAAGAAGGAAGGAATCCTATCGTGGAACAATATTTAATTAATAGTAATAAGGTTTTTATTACTAATGATTGTCAGTTATCAGCTAATGAGAGAGTATGGTTAATTACAGGGCCTAATATGGCAGGTAAGAGTACTTTTTTAAGACAAAATGCTTTAATAGCAATACTTAGTCATATAGGGTCTTTTGTTCCTGCTAGTGTTTCAAATATTGGAATTATAGATAAAATTTTTAGTAGGATAGGGGCAGGAGATGATTTAACAAAAGGTCAATCAACTTTTATGTTAGAGATGGTTGAAACTTCTGCAATACTAGCGCAAAGTACAGATAAGTCTTTGATTATATTAGATGAAGTAGGGAGAGGTACTTCAACCTATGACGGTGTAGCAATTGCATGGTCAGTATTAGAATATATTCATGATAGACTTAAGGCTAGATGTTTGTTTGCTACTCATTATCATGAGCTTACTGCCATATCAGATACTAGAAAAGGAATAAAAAATTATACTGCTATCATAGAAGAGGATAATAATAATTTATTATTTTTGTATAAAATTATAAAAGGTTTTTCAGATCGTTCTTATGGTATATATATTGCTAAAATGGCTGGATTACCACAATCTATTATTGATAGAGCTTATGATTTATTGGCTAATTTAGAGCAGAATTTAGTATCAAAGGAATAAAGAAGAGCAGAAGAATTAGATTTGGTTTTACAAAAGCATTAAGATTATTAGAGAGAAAATAGATTTATTATTTTATCTAAATTATGAAATATTTTTTTTCTGATATAGAAAGACTATAATAATTAAGCTAATAGCTAATGAATACCAAGTAATAGCATATTCTAGATGGTTATTTCTTAGTCCAATAATTACTTTATTTCCATTGAGGGGGATAATTCCTTTAGGTAGTTTAGTATTTTCAATTTGCATTAAATATATGTCGGTAACATTAGTAGATAATACTTTTTGAGCTTGTTTTAAATCGATTGTAAACCAGATATTTTTATCGACATCATTTTCAGGAATTAATATTGGTTTTTTTTCTCCTGACAAGGCGATAGCAGTTATTTCCTCGTTTTTATTATATTTTATGTTATATGTAGTATTTTTTAAACTATGAGGAACCCATCCTCGAGAAACTAAGAATATTTGTCCGTTTGAAGAATGAAATGGGGTCATCCAGTAATAGCCATGATTTTCGGTAGTACCGGATCGTTTACCATAAACTAGGATAGTTTTGTTATTAATAAAATGCCCAGAAATTTTAATGACCGAAAATGGTTTAATATTATAATTAGTATTTTTTTTAGGAAATATTATAGGTTTATCCCTAAGATTGTTTTTTATTGTAGCAATTAGTTCTGTTTTATATTTATACCTGTATATTTGCCAAGTGCCAAGTGATATTAAAATAAGTACTGGTATTAATATTGCTGTTATTTTTAATAATAAGAATTTTTTTGAAAAAGAGTTATTTTTTTTATAGAAAAAATTTTTATACATTGATTAATTTGATATTTATTAAATATATAATATAAGTATTTATATTATATATAGATATATATAAATAGCCAAGTTATTGTCTAAATAATAATAACAACAAACTTTTAATTTCTAAAACATAATACATATTATAGTTTTAGTTTAAAATGTAGTTATTTTTTTTAATTTATATTGAGGATCAAAAGCATTTCCATAAGTAGCTTTAATAGGGGTAATTTGTTGAGGATTTCTTAATCCTTGTAGCAGGGAATATAATATGGCATAAATTACTTTTATTGGATTAGCAGAAGCTGAAGCTAATCTATATTCAAGTCTTTGAGGGTTAGAATTGATTATTCTAATTAAAACAGTTCTATTATTATAACCATATGAAATATGTGTAGGAGCCATAAATTGTTTATCTAATCTGTTATAATCTTGTCTAGTTGGTAGATAATAATTCATAAATTCTTGGGTATAATGGCATAATATTTGGGCGTATTTCTCTATATTAATATTTTTTTCAATAAAACTAAGATGAATATGCATACTATTACCATAATCATTATCAAATGGTTTAGAATCGAAATTTGCTAAAGATCCTAGAAAAAAGGAATAATTGATAATTTTCTTACGCATATATTTTATATAATATGGGTATTGAGTTATTTTTGTAGAGGGGGGAATATTGATTTCAAATTGGTTATTACCTTTTTCTTTTTTTATAGATAATCCAATTTTTTGTTGTAATATTTTAATTATATGGTTTTTAGATAAAAAAAATTCTAATTCTGCTCCTATGCATGGTGTTATATTAAATTCTTTTTTTAGCTGGTTATAAACCATGCTTAATAAATAAGTATTTTTATATTTATAATTTACCATAATAATATTAGTTAATGTATAAAAAATTCAATAAATTTTTAATTATTTAGATCTAATATATATAGATTATTATTCAATTTCTTTTATACTACAAATAATTTCTGTATTTTATAGTATATTTTTATTTAGTTGAAAAAAGGTGCGGTAAATATAATTTTTTATTAAGATTTTATCTTAATTTTATAAAATTATCTTTTTTTAAAAGATTTTATATAATCTAAAAAAGAAAATATGATAAAAAGATTTTTAAAGCATAATGTGTGTTATCAGATTTTTGATAAAAGTAATAAAGATCTTAGCTATATTTATAATAAGTCTCTATATTATGGAGATATAGAAAAAATATATCAGGCTAATAAAAATTTGCAAATTATTAAAAGTTACTATAATTTAAATGATATTATATTATTAAAGCAGATACATAGTAGTATTGTAATTGATATAGATAATTTACATTGTTTTAATAATATATTATTGGTTGGGGATGGCTTAGTTTCAAGTAAAGAAGGAGTAATTTTGGCTATTGAAACAGCAGATTGCGTCCCTGTATTGTTTTCATGTAGTAAAGGAAGTACTATTGGGATAGCTCATTGTGGGTGGAGAGGAACAAAAGCAGGTATTATATCTGCTGTTATTGGTGTTATGGTTAATAAAGGTGTCAAGAATATTTTAGCCATTATTGGACCTTCTATCTTTAAACAGTCTTATGAAGTGGATAGTAATTATTATCAAAATTTTATTATGGATTGTAGCAGTTATAGTACTTTATTTTTTCCTTCTAGCAGATTAGGGTATTATAATTTTGATTTAAGACAATTAGTTAAAAGAAAATTAAAAGAATTTGATGTAGATATTGTCCATTGCTATGATGAGGATACATATTTAAATTTAGACAAATATCCATCATATAGAAGGAATGTTCATATGAAAGAAAAAAATGATTATAAAATCCTATCAACTATAGCAATTACTAAACTATAAAATATATAAATTATTTAATTAATAGCTAACACGCTTTTTATTAATAGGTATTTGGGCTTTATATTTTTGTTCCTTTTTAAGATGATTTTGTGCTTCTTGAGATAATTTTTTATATAATAGTTTTTTTTGTTTATTTAACTTAGATATTTCAGTACGATACTTAATTATTTCCTCTTTTACTTCCTGAGGAACTTCAGTTAAGTAATTCTTATATTCATTAATAATTTTATCATAAAATTCCTTGTTGTGTTTAGTGTCGTTATTATTTGTTTTAAGATTTTGACTATTATTAGAGTTAGATAGGGTAATAGATGGTAGCAGCAAAAACCAGATTGCAGTCAAAAGTACAGGAATTTTATATATAGTTTTCATTTATTTAGAAACACTCCATTATTTATTATTTAATATATATAGCTGTTATTTTTGAAGTTACAGATTGCCTTAAAATGCTATAACTTATGATTGAAAAAGTTTGTGTTATTCTATAGTTATCTTGATTAGGATTATATATAATTGTAAAAATAGATACAAGTTTAATGGATAAAATTTTTAAAATTTGATTGAAAATAGTGATTTTATAGATATGTTTTAATTATAGTTTAGTTATTAAAATCTAAAAATTTTTTTAATTGACTTTGTCAGTTATAAATATATAGTAATAATTAAAAATAAATACCTTAAAAATTTAAGTAGTACTAGTTAAGTATAGATTAGTATTTTTTTATTGTTAATTAAGAGTTTATTTGTAAATATTATAAATTATTTAATAAATTAATGAGTTTTAGTAGTATCCAGTTAAGAAAAATTATTTGGCCAATAGAAGGTAAGGAGCATAAAAAATTTTTGCTAATGACAGGAATGATGTTTTGTATATTATTTAATTTTTCAGCTTTAAGATCGTTAAAGGATGGTTTTATAGTTACTGGTATTGGAGCAGAAGCAATTAGTTTTTTAAAGACTTATATTGTATTGCCGGTAGCTATATTAATGATGATAATATATACAAAACTATCTAGTATTATGAGCCAGCAAAAGGTTTTTTATACTATAGCAGGTTTTTTTATTGTGTATTTTTGTATATATTCTTTTATACTTTATCCTTATCCTAATTTTTTTTATATTAATCCTGAAAAAATAGATTTATTAGTAGAACGTTATCCTAATTTTGCTTGGTTTATTAGAATTATAGGAAAATGGAAATTAGCAACTCTTTATACTGTTGCAGAAATATATGGCAGCATGATGTTAAGTTTATTGTTTTGGCAGTTTGCTAATCAGATTACTACTACTGATGAAGCTCGAAGATTTTATCCTATGTTTGGATTGTTGGCTAATATTGCTTTACCAATTTCTGGAATAGCAATTGCTTACTTCCTAAGTGATAATTTTAAGATGTGTATTGATTTCAAATTTACTCCTATTTTTTATATAATTATTCTGTGTAGTTTATTATCCGTATTATTTTATGCATGGATTAATATTTTAATATTGAAAAATAATATTACTGAAAATAATAATAAAGATCTTAATGTTGGTAAAAAAAGTAGAAAGAAAAAGATTTCATTAATAGAAAGTATAAAAATAATATTTACATCTAAATATCTAGGTTTTCTAGCAGTGCTAGTAATTGCATATGGTGTTTCAGTAAATTTAGTTGAAGGAGTATGGAAAGCAAATATTAAGTTAATCTATTCTACTGCGGAATCTTATACACTATTTATGGCAAAGTTTCAGTCTTATCAAGGGATAGTAGCGATTGTTTTTATGATAGTAGGTAGTAATATTATAAGACGGGTGTCGTGGTTTAGAGCAGCTATATTAACACCTTTAATGATACTGATTACTGGAATAATTTTCTTTGCGTGTATTATATTTGATAAGGTTTTTGCATTATATTGCAGCGCAATGTTCTTAGGAACAGGTCCTATTGCAGCAGCTATTTTAATAGGATCAATACAGAATATATTAAGTAAGGCAACAAAATATTCGTTATTTGATGCTACAAAGGAAATGGCATATATTCCCCTTGATAATGAAAGAAAGACTAAAGGTAAAGCTGCAGTAGATGTTATTGGTGGTCGTCTTGGTAAATCTGGTGGAGCGGTTATTCAGTCAACATTTCTTATTTTATTTCCACGATACTCCTTACAAGAGGGTGCTCCATATTTTGCTATTATATTTTTAGTAGTAGTTCTACTATGGTTGATATCTCTATATAAGTTAAGCGATGAATATAATGCAATTATTAATAATAGTTAGTTTATAATTATTTTTATATTTTAAAAGATTTTTGTGGTATTTAGATTATATTAGTATAGTGTTGTTTTATTTATATACTAAAATTTAGCTATGAGGATTATTTTAGGAGGTTAATAATATTATATAATTATGGTTAATTTTTTAATTATTTTTTTTTGTATTATTTTTATAGGAATAATAAGTATAATTATTTTTTTAAAAAAAAGAGTATATTATTTTGGCCCAGTTTCTAATCATTTTACTGGAGAAAGATTTTTTAATCTTAATGAATTAGCAGAGAATGATTCTTCTCAAAAATTAGATTTTTTTACAATAATCAAATTTCTAATAGCAAAATTTAATAATCGTTGGGAAAAAAAAACAGTAGAAAAGCAGAATTGTTCATTGTTATTAAGATCTTTTAGTAATAATGATTTAAGAATATTAAATATAGGTCATGCAACGTTTCTTATACAAGTTGCTGGAGTAAATATTTTAACAGATCCTGTTTGGTCTAAGCGTGTTAGTCCTTTTAAATTTATAGGGCCAAAAAGGTATATAGCACCAGGCATTGATTTCTCAGATTTACCTAAAATTGATTTAGTATGGATTAGTCATAATCATTATGACCATTTAGATTTAAAAACAATAGAGAGGATATGGTTTAGAGATAAGCCTAGAATAATAGTTCCTTTAGGGAATGATAGGATTATTAGGTTATATAATAAAGATATTATTAGCGAGGCTTATGATTGGTATGATGTTGTTGAAGTCAATAATGATTTAAAATTGCATCTTAGTCCTGTTCAGCATTGGTCATCACGGTGGGTTATTGATAAAAACAAAGCATTATGGTCTGCTTTAGTTATTGAAACTTTTGCTGGAAATATATATTTTACTGGAGATTCTGGTTATGGAAGATATTTTAAGGATGTAAAAGAAAAATTTGGTTCTTTTAGATTAGCATTAATTCCAATGGGAGCATATAAACCAAGAAATATGATGGAGTATTCTCATATGGGGCCTAAAGAATTAGTTAAAGCTTACTTTGATTTAGGAATGCCTGTCACTGTTCCTTGTCATTATGATGTATTTAACTTAGCAAATGAAAATCAAGGAGAAGCATTATCTGATCTAAAAGAAATTATAAGTAGTTATGGTAACCATTGTAATAATATTAAAATAATGCAAATTGGAGAATTTGCTTTAATTCCTAAAAATTAATAAAGTTAATCAAGGTAAAAAATAAAGCTGATTTTATTTAACTAAAATATGATTTAGTTAAAGTTATTATATAAGGTAATTTTCATATTGGATTTGCTTATAGGAAATGTATTTTTAATAAAATACTGATAATCCATTATTAGTTATAAAAAATAAATTACTAGTTATTTTTATCTTAATTAAAGAAAATTTTAGGAGTATAATAAATTATTTTTATAAGTTTTAAGATATGCAGAAATTATTTGTAGTAGAATATATATGGTTAGATGGAATAAATCCTGTAAATAAATTACGGTCTAAAAGTAGAGTAATATTATTACCAGATAATCCTAAAATAAAGGATTTTCCATATTGGAGTTTTGATGGATCATCAACAGGACAAGCATCTACTACTAATTCTGATTGTATATTAGTTCCAGTGAATGCTGTTTTAGATCCGTTGCCTAATAATGGTGATTATTTAGTATTATGTGAAGTATTAAATCCTGATGGAACTATGCATTTATTAAATAATCGAGCTAAATTAAGGTCGTTATTAGAGCAAGGAGGAAATAATTATAATATTTGGGTTGGTTTTGAGCAAGAATATACTATGTTTAAAAATAATATTCCGCTTGGATGGCCTAAAGAAGGTTATCCTGATAAACAAGGACAGTATTATTGTGGAGTAGGAGTAAATAGGGCATTAGGAAGAGAACTTGCTAATAGACATAGAGAATTTTGTATTAAAGCAGGATTAGTATATTATGGGATGAATGCAGAAGTAATGCCTAGTCAATGGGAATTTCAAATTGGATATAGAGGAAAGATAGAAGAAGATGTAAGTGCTTTAAATATGTCCGATCATTTATGGTTTGCACGCTGGTTAATAGAACGTATTGGAGAAGAGTTTAAAATAGAAATTTCTTTTGATAATAAGCCGGTGAAAGGTGATTGGAATGGGGCTGGAATGCATACTAATTTTTCAACTAAAGATATGAGGGATCCTATTAAAGGAAGTAAATTTATTAAATCTGCAATTAATAATTTATCATTAGCGCATAAGCAACATATTAGGTATTATGGACATAAGTTAGAGGAGCGTCTTACAGGGTTGCATGAAACTTCAGAGATAGATAATTTTTCTGTAGGAGAAGCAAATAGAAGAAGTTCTATTCGTATACCTAAAATAACAGCTAAACAAGGATATGGTTATATAGAAGATAGAAGACCAGGTGCTAATGCTGATCCATATTTAGTATCAGCTATTTTAATATCAACAATATGTAAAATTAATTTTTATAACTAAATTCTTTTCTAATAATGTAATGTTGATACAAATGTAGTTAAAAATTTTCAATAAATAAAAAAATAGATTATAAATAATAAAATTGTTTATATAAAAACTTATCTATATAAAAGAGTTATTGTTATTTAGTAGATATTATATTTTGGTGTAAAAACTCATTATTATTTTGTAGTGTAATTGCTAGAAAAATTTTTCTTTTTTATCTTAATAATCTTATGTTAATATAGTTTATATTAACATATAAAATTTATTGCATGGTGGTATTTTGTCGTGAGTTTGGTTTATTATTTTCTTGATAAGGTGCCTGCAATTTATGCAGAGGATATGCAGGAAGAGTATGAATTGCTTACTTTAGAACTAGTAAAGTCAGGACTTATTAGAATAGATACTGATTATTATTCTAATTTTATTTATTATTATGATTCAAATACAGGATTTAAATTTGTCTTTAGCAAAGATGAAATATTAGAACCTAGTTTATTAGAAAAAACACGAAATACCATTAGAAAGAATTATCAAAGAAAAGAAAAGTTTGTAGATGATAGTAAAGTTGAAGCTGTAATAAGTATTTTGTACAAAAAAGTAAAAAAACTTAATCCCGTTAATATAGAATTGCAACTTATGCTAACAAGGCTTTTTGTACAGGCAGCTCATCCTATAGTTATAAGATGGCTTATTATTTGTAAAGTAGAGATATTTATTACTTACTCTAATATAATAGGCGACATAATGGATATCCAAAATTGGAAAAATTCAGGTAGTAACAGTGGAATGCAAAGTATAAATGGAGAGAAGATAAGAATATATGTTTCTTGTGGAGGTGATCCTTTTGCAAAAAATAATAAAGAAAATTCTAAGCAAGGTGATGGATGGGCAGCTTTAGCTCGTTTACAAATTATTGCAGCTCAAGAAATAGGACATTTTGCTGATATAAAAAGAGATTTGAATGGAAAGTCTTTAGCTGTTCGATATTCAGCTGATATGGCATGTAGGCGTGCTAATGAATATATAAAATTGAGCAGAAATAATGATATTTATAGATGTGATAATTTATTAACGTTTTTATTAAAAAATAGAATGGATAAGTTAATTGCTTTGGAAAAAGAATTAAAATTTTATCATAATCATAAGTTAGTAAATTTAAAAGTAATTTTTATATCAATGTTAGTCAAATTTTATCGTTATCGGTTATTAAAATTGGCAAAAGATCATAAATTATATTTTATATTAAGGTTTAAAAAAGATAAGTATCTTGGATTGTTAATAAAGTTAATTATTGATGATATGAAAATGAATTTAACCCCTACAGCTGATGTATATAAAAGAGATAACAAAGAAGCAGAAGAAGCAATTAGTTGTGTTGAATCATTAGCAAGAGTTCCTCAACAAGTTATAAAATGGGGCTATTTAACTACTCAAACGGTAATGCATGATTTATATAAAGTATATTATGGAGAAATCATTCCTGACTTAATTAAGAGCTATAGTAATATTAGTAAACAACAATATAGTCGTAATTATTTGATAAAAGAAAAAAATTTTATCAAAAAGATCTTTTCTTTATTTAGATTTAAAAATTACTCTAAGAAAATATGCTTTACCCAAGTTCGAGATATTTAGAGAAGTTTTAAAGGAGCTATTTTTCTATTGTTGATTTTATTATATTAAATAACTCTGTATTACTTTTATTAAATTCACTGCTGTCAATATATATATGTGGAACCAAACTATTTCCTTTGTTATACAGATTGGCAACATTGATTTCAATAGGAAAAAAAAGTTCGTATTTTTGACTAGGAGTAGTTTTATGTTGTATATTGCTGTATACATTATTTAATATAATAGGGCTTATTCCTATATGAATTACATTTGGAATTTGCCTTATTTCATTAATAAAATGCCAACATGCATTATCACATATGTTGTTAGTTAATACTATTATAGTAGCATTAACAGGTTTATTATTAGTGTTTGAGTATAAGTTTTCCTTTTCATCATAAATACACCATTCTTTATAATAAAAATCTTCGTTTTTTGTTAGGCATTCTAAATATGATTTATTTACTTTCATAGAATTTTTTTGTTTAAAGTTTAAAAAATTTTCTTTACTTAAAGCAATTTTTTGAACTATTGTTTTGTTATAATCATGATTTTTAACTTGATTCCTAATAAAATGATCTCCCCATAAATTTCTAATAATTGCTCTAGCTAAATTATAATCCCCTCCTTTATTATTTCTTACATCAAAAATAATATAATTCTTGTCTTGAGAATATAGCTTTAAATTAGATAACATTTTTTCAAAAAAAAGATAGTTCTCATTTGTTTTTATAAAGCTAGGGATTTTAATCCATATAGATTTTTTAATTAATTCAATAGAAAAATTATTATTAAATTGTTTTAGTATTTCATAAGTACTATTTAAAGCTTCCTTTGTAAAAATAGTGTAATTTAAGACTAATTTATTAGAGATATTATTATGTATGTAAGTGATTATCTTAGGTTTTATAATAAAACGATTAGCATCATTAATTAATAAATAAACACTACTTTTTACTAGAGAATCATAAAAGTAATTTTTAGTATAAAAAGGTACTATGTATTCTTTAAAATATTCTGAAACAGGTATTTCATTAATATGTGTTATTTTATCTCCTATACTTATATTTTTTAAAGATGATATATTATTTTCTTTATAAAATATGATATGTTCGTTATTTTGTAATATACTAAGTATAGCAGGATATTCTACTGGAGGTAAATCGATAAGAGGTTTTATATCTATGCTTGTATCTTTAAATCCATAAATATAATATGTAATTATATAGTGACAATCATATAATTTATTTATTTCTTGAATTAACTTACATGATTCTTTGTATCCTTCATTAACCCATTTATAAAAATTCTCTTCATTTTTATATTGAGCTGAGTTATTTATAATATTTTTATAAATAAAATCTAAATCATGTAAACAAGATTTTTTTAAACTTATTTGATTATCTTCTAAAGATAAAATAGGGTATGAATAAACTGAAATATATATTACTAGAATAGTATGAAATAATATATTTAATAATGCTCTCATATTTTCTATATAATGACTTTATTTGATTAGATACATTATTATAATAGCATATTCAACTTGTAAGTAAAATCTATATTTTAAATTAAACCTAAATTTGAAGTGCGAACATATTTGAGCCAGATATTAATTAATAATTTTGTAATTACAATAGCAGTATACATTGAGGATATAATACCAATGGTTAAGGTAACAGCAAATCCTTTTATTGTACCAACACCAAATAAATAAAGAAAAAAGGCTGCAATTAGAGTAGTAATATTAGAATCTGTAATAGTATTTATAGCTGATTGAAAACCTATTTTTATTGAATAAGCTTTAGAGTTACCTTGTAGTAATTCTTCTCTAATACGCTCGTAAATTAATACATTAGCATCAACAGCCATTCCTATTGTTAGAATAATACCAGCTATTCCTGGTAATGTAACAGTTACTTGTAATATTGATAATAATGCTATTATATAAACAATTGATATTATTAATGTTACAGAAGCAAATACTCCTAGAATACCATAATATAATATCATAAAAATACATACAGAGATAAATCCTATATAGCCAGCTAATTTACCAGATTCAATTGAATCTATACCAAGAGTAGGGCCTATAGTACGTTCTTCAACTATAGTGATTGGTGCTGGGAGAGCTCCAGATTTGAGTAATAATGCAAGATTAGTAGCAGATTCAGTAGTAAAATTACCAGAAATAATACCATCGCCAGATGTAATTGGTTCATTGATTACGGGAGTACTAATAATTTGATTATCTAATACTATTGCTAATCTTTTTCCTTGATTATTAGTAGTAATTTCTGCAAACTTTTTAGCTCCTAAGTTATTAAAAGAAAAACTTACTATTGGTTGGCTATCTTTATTAAAGCTAGCTTGAGCGTTATTTAGATGATCTCCTCTAAGCATTACTTTTTTATATACTATAAGGAATTTAGGGGAATTTTGGTTTTTTATATCTTCATTAGCTATAAGAGGGAGTATTTTTGAATTGTACGGGATATAGCCTTTTTGAGTATTATTTACATCTATATTTTCATTTAAGAGATGGAATGTTAGCTGAGCAGTTTTTCCTAGTATTGATTTAATTTGTTCAGTGTTAGTGACTCCAGCTAATTGCAGTGAAATATAGCTTTCTCCTTGTCTTTGAATAATAGGTTCTTTAGTTCCAGTGTTATCGATGCGCATACGAATTATTCCTAATGCTTGATTTATTATTTTTTCATTTTGCTGTTTAATTGAATGATTGCTATAAGAAATAAAAATATTGTTATTATTAATTGTTACTTGTAAATTTTTATCTATATTAGAAATAATTTTTTTTACTGCATTAATATTATTACTTTCTTTTATTACAAAGTTGATAGTATCGTTTGTACACGTAAGGTTACGATAACCTATTTTTTTTTTTTTAAAATGTTGTTTAATGTTATCAGTAATTGAGTTGATATTATTTTCTCTATAGCTATCAAGATCAACCTTAAGAAGTAATTGTAATCCTCCTTGTAGATCTAAGCCAAGCTTTATTTTTTTGCTAGGAATTAAAATACTATTAGAATTATTAACCAAAACATTAGGAATGGTGAAAAATATTGCAATAATGGTTATTATAATGGGAATTATTACTTGCAATTTCTTTATAGGGGGCATAATAGCATTTTAAAAGTTAACGTGAGCTTAAGACCAATATTTCTATTGGTCTTAAGAATTACTCTTAATTATATGGATTAAGTAACAATGAATGATTATCAATTATTGGAAAAACTATAATTTTCACCTATTTTACATTAGATTCTTTATTTTTTTTATTAATAAGTTTATTAGTATTTCCATTTTTTGCAGTATTGTTTTGATTTTTTTCTGCATTATCATTATTATTATCTAAATTAGCTATTGAAGCTTTTAGAACTTTAACTTCTACTCCATCAGCAATTTGAAGTGTGATTGTATCATCATCTTTAATTGCAGTAATTTTTCCAAATAGTCCTGAGTTAGTTATTATTCTTTCTCCCTTCTTAATTCCAGATATAAGCGATGCATGCATACGTTTACGTTTTTCTTGTGGGCGAATTAATAAGAAGTAGAATAACACAAAGATAAATATCATTGGAATAAGTGTGGCCCAGGTTGAATCAGCCATCTTAGATTTTTGTGGAGAGGATTCTGTTTCTTGTACAGAAAAAGTTTCATTATTATTTACATTACTAGCGTAGATATTGTTTATATACATAATTATTATTAATACTATAAGTTATTTTTATTAATTATTTGTAAGGATATACATTATATTGTTTATCATGTCATTATACATTTTTAGATTATTCTTGCAATTAATTTTATTGAGTAACTAATAATTTAGTTAATTTTAAGTAGTTTTTATTTAGTAGCTAAGCTTAGTATTAGGAGTATTTTATGTTAATAAAGATTAATTATGAATAAGTATAATTTTTAACTATAATAATTTTTTTTATATATATTATAGTAATATTGTTTTTTTTTCAGGAGTTCTTGATGAGTACCGTATTCAATAACATTATGAGATTTTATCACTACAATTTGATCGACATTTAATAGGCAAGGGAGTCTATGTGTGATAAATATAGTTGTTTTTCTTTTTCTAAGTTTAGTAATAGTATTAATTATTATTTGTTCTGATTTAATATCAAGAGCACTAGTAGCTTCATCTAGAATTAATATTGGTGCATTTTTTAGTATAGCTCTAGCAATAGTAATTTTTTGCTGTTGACCTAAAGACAATGAAAAGGCATTATGTCCTATTATTGTATTATAGCCCTTTGGAAGCATAGTGATAAATTCATGTGCATTAGCTACTTTAGCAGCGTTAATAATGTTAACCATTGAAGCATTTGGATCGCCATATGCAATATTTTGAATAATTGTTTTATTAAATAACAATATTTCTTGAGTGATTAAAGAAATTTGATTGCGTAAATGACTTAGCTCAATGTCTTTTATATTGTAGTTATCTATTAAAATTTTTCCTACTGAAGGATTATAGAATCTAACTAATAAGTTTATTATTGAGCTTTTACCACCCCCTGATGGGCCAATAAAAGCATAAGATTTTTCTTTATGAATAGTAAATGAAAAATTTTTTAGGGCTACTTTTTTTTTAAAGTAGAGTGATATATTTTGGTAGGTAATTTGAGGTGAGATAAAAGTGGGAGTATAATATTTAGTATTATTTTTAATAACTGGTTTTTGGTCTAATAGATAAAATATTCTTTCTGCAGCTGCTATTCCATCTTGAATTTTAACATATAGTGATAGTAAAGATTTAAAAGGTCTATAAGCTGAAATGAATGCCATAATAAAAGCGAATAAAGCTCCAGGAGAAGTTTTTTCTGTTATAATTATATTTCCTCCATACCATAATATAGATGATATAGCGATGCCACTTAGTATTTCCATAATAGGATTAGGAATGGAGTCTAATTTTGTGGTTTTTTTTAAAGATTCCAGTATATGAAAATTAATTTTTTGGGATTCTTTAATTTTGATTTGTTCATTGTTAAAGGATTTGATAGTTTTTATAGACTTAAAGGTTTCATCTAAATTTTCAGTATAAGTAGCAATAATTTCTTGTGTATTTTTAACTATTAAGTGTTTTTTTTGACTAATTTTTTGTATAGGATATAAGGTAAAAGGGAAGACAAGTAATACACCCAAGGAGAGTTTTGGTTCTAATTGGAACATTAATATAATTAAAAAAATTATTGATAATAAGTATTTTACTATTCCTAATAAAAAAATAGATAAAGATTCTCTCATTAATATCATATCATTAGTAAATCGTGAAATTAATTTTCCAGAAGAATGCTCTTCTATAAAAGATAAGTCTGAGTATAGTATGTGCTTATACATTTTTTTATGTAAATCAGTAAATATTTTATGCCCTATATATCTTATAATAAAACTATGAAAATATTCTGATATTCCTTTAATTAAATGTACTACCAATATGCTAATTGCGATAGTTATTAGTAGATATTTTTTTTGAAGTGAAAATAATTGATCTATTATAATTTGCAATAATTTTATAATTATTGGTGAACATATAGCTCCAGTAATCATAAATAATATTGCTATTGATATTTGAGTTTTGTATTGGTGTATATATTCTTTAAGTAACCTATAAATAATTTTTGTATGTTTTTTTGATATATACATTTTTATACAATAAATTTACTATCAGATAATGAAATTATATAATCTAAATAAAGGATAAATAAGATGTTAATTATTTACTCATACTATACTATATTATAGTAGCATAGCATTTTAATATATTATAAATAATAATATTAGTAGTGAATAGAGATAATTTTATATATTAAATATTTGTTATTCTTATTAAATGAGCTGTTTATAGAAATTAAGATTTTGTTTTTAGGTAATAATGGCTTTGTTATATTAATTTATTTTTAAATCAATTAAAGTTAACTTGGTTATTAAATGAGTTAGATTTATAGTGTATGATAGTAGTATATGTCATATTTTTATTAAATTACCAATTATCGGTTAATTGATTTTATTTTAAACCAAGCAATATCCTTCAGATCTTATTGTTTTTATAAGCGATTTATTTTTAGAGTCTGCTTTAATTAAATTTCTAATTCTATTAATATGTACGTCTATAGTTCTATCGGAGATATTACATTTAATTCCCCAGATGGAATGTACTATTTCTTTTCTAGAGAGAATATTATTAGATGATGTAAGTAATAATTGTAGAATCTTAAATTCTATAGGGCTTAAATATATTCTTTGTTCTGATTGAAAGACTTCAAAGGTTGCCAGATTCATACTAATATTTTTATACTTAATAATTTTATTTTGGAATGTTGGCTTTGTTTTTCGTAGCAGTGATTTAATAGTTGATATTAAATCACTAGATAAAAATGGTCTAGCTAAAATTTCCATATAGTTTTTAGAAAAAAAATAATATTTATCTATTGCTTCATCTTTATCTACTAAAAATATAACTGGTAAACTATTTAACTCTTGTTTTTTTCTAAGTTGTACTAATGCTTCTGTAGCAGAACTATTTTGAATGGTAGAACTAATAATTGCAATATGAGGGGTAGATAATTTTATAAGATTTAAAGCTTGATTTAAGCTTTTTGATCTAATAACATCAAACCAAGCTTTTTCAATTGTATTACAAATATTGTTATTAAATGATTCGTTATATTCTATTAATAAAATTTTTGGAGGTAATTTTAACACTGCTTAAGTAAATTATATTTATTGTTTTTGTTAATATGTTGTTTTATATTATAGATGCACTTAATTATAGTATTTTTTTATAAATGCACAAATAAATATAATATTTTATTTAAGTTTATTAAACTATACAATATTATTTTATCGTTATTTTACTTAAGCTATTTAAATAATAATTTATAAGGCTTGCGTAAATTTATCATGTTGATATAATGGCAAAGTTAGTTATTTTTGTTTTATTTTTTAATAATTGGTGTTTATGACATGCTATGAATTTGTTTTTATTCTTAGCCAAAGTACATTAAGTGTTGATACTAAAAAAATACTGGATGATTTTATTCAATGTATTAGCGATAATGGAGGAGAAGTTATAAAAAAAGAAGATTGGGGATTGCGTACTCTTGCATATATGATTTCTGGATGTAAGAAAGGTTATTATTTTTTTATTGGGTTTAAATCTAATAGTAGTGTATTGGCAGTTATTAATAAGAAATGCAAGTTTAAAGATAGTATTATTAGGCACTCTATAGTTAAAGTAGAACAGATTAGTGATACACCTTCTCCTATATTAGATTTAAATAATTCATTAAATGATAATAGCGTGGATAATTCAACTATAGAAAAACCTAATAGTTGAAGATGACTAAATCTAGATCAATTTATTGAAAATATTATATACAATAATATAAACTATTAAATACATATGTATTACGATAATAATAATTTATCTGAGTCACCTAAGAATCTTATAGAAACAAATAGGTCTAAAGTTTTTTTTAAAAAAAGAGTAGGATGCCCTGTTTGTGCAATAAAATCAGGTGATAAGCAATTGGATTATAAAAATCCTGATTTCATTGTACGATTTGTTTCAGAAGGAGGCAGAATATTAGCTAGTAGAATTACTAATGTTTGTGCCAGGCATCAGCGTCATATAAAAAAAGCTGTTAAGCATAGTAGGGTTCTTGCTTTATTACCTTTTATATATAAACTGAAATAGTTGTGTTTTGTTTTTGAGATAATAAGTCGATTTTAAGCTTTTTATTAAATTTATTAATCTAAGGATCTAGGTATGCAAGTAATTTTAGTTAAACAAATTAGAAGATTAGGACTAATAGGAGATAGAATTAATGTTAAGGATGGTTATGGTCGTAATTATTTAATTCCTAATGGTTTTGCAATTAGGGCAACTAAAGATAATATATTGTTATTTTCTAATATTAAGCAAGAATTAGAAAATAATAATATTAAAAATAAAAAGGAAAGCGAACAAGCATTATTAGAAATTAAAGGAAAAGATATAATTTTTATTGAGCAATCAACTATTGATGGTAAGCTATTTGGATCAGTTACCGCAAGACTTATTGCCCAGAGGCTTAATAAGCTTACAAGTTACTCAGTAACTTATTTAAATATTTTATTAGATACTCCCATTAAGTTTAATGGTGTATATAACATAAAAGTAGTATTACATCCTGATGTAATAACAGAGCTACTAGTAGTAGTTGCTAAGTCAGAGTCTGATGCTAATAATAAGCTAATAAAATATAAAGAGGATATTAATTCTAATAAGCTTAAAAAAAGACAGAATAAGGTTACAGACACTATTACAAGTTCTAGTAACTTAGTAGAAAACCAAAATTAATAGAACAAAAAAACAATACTCTTTAACTTCCTACCTATATTATATAATATATATTATTCTAATCATTTTTATGAATTCTAATATATTCTATTATCTCATCTGCTGATGAAGATGAATAAAAATATTTTATACATTTGCCTTGTTTATTTAATAAGTATACAAAAGATGTATGATCAATCATATAATCATTAACTTCATTTGGTGAGGAGACCTTATTATAGTATACTTTATATAAATCTGCTACATGCTTAATTTCATCTTCAGTTCCAGTTAACCCTATAAATTTAGGGCTAAAATACATTAGATAATTTTTTAAAATATTAATGTTATCTCGATTAGGATCTACACTAATAAAAATAGGAAGAACTTTAATTTGATATTTTTCTAAGGCTGATAATACTCTAGATAATTTTTCTAAGGAAGCAGGACATATATCAGGACAGAATGTAAAACCAAAATATATTAAAGATAGTTGTCCCTTTAAATTTTCACTAGTAAAATTATCGCCATTGTGATCTTTTAGTGTAAAATTACCACCTATCTGATCATTGACAGCTATTGTTGTTCCTTGGCCAGCTAATTTTTTAGAAGGTAACTCATATACTAGCAATATGTAAGCTGCTAATAAAGCTATTATTACACTAAATGTAATAATTATTATTGTTAGTAAGCTAATTTTCTTTGTTTCAGTCATAATATTTTATAGTTTTTTAATATGATTAATAATATCATTTGCAGCATAAGAGAAGATAGCTGAAGCTCCTGCTCTTTTTATACTAATTAAAGATTCTATCATTACTTGAGGCCATTCTATTGCTTTGGACATCGCAGCAAATTTTATCATAGCATATTCCCCACTAACTTGATATGCAAAAATAGGAATATTAAAATTGCTACTTGCTTTATCAATTACGTCAAGAGAAAAAATAGCAGGCTTAATCATGATAATATCAGCTCCTTCTGATATATCTTGTTCTATTTCTCTTAAAGCTTCTTTTTTATTCCTTATATCCATTTGATAAGTTGCCTTAGATATTTTTTTATTGCTATTACTTTTTATAGCTTCTCTAAAAGGTTGATATAAACTAGAATTATATTTTACAGAATAAGATAGTATATTAAGATTATAGTAACCATGCTTATCCAAGTTATTACGTATAGCTATAATTCTTCCATCCATCATATCAGATGGGGCAATAATATCTGCTCCGGCTTGTGCATAGACTAGTGCTTGTTTTTCTAGTGCTTTTATTGTTAGATCATTATCTACTAGATTATTAACAATAACGCCATCATGACCATGAATGGTATATGGGTCTAAAGCAACATCACAAATAATGCCTATGTTTGAAGTATGTTTTTTAAGTGCTCTAATAGCACGACAAATAAGATTATTATCATTATATCCTTCTATACCATTATTTGTTTTTAATTCTTGATTTATACAACAAGGAAAAAGAGCAATTGCTTTTATTCCTTGATCTTGAGCTTCTTGAGCTGTAGTAATTATAGAATCTATTGACTGTCTAAATACTCCAGGTATAGTTGATATTTCTTGTTTTTTATTTTCTCCTTCTATAACAAAAATAGGTAATATAAGATCTTGAGCGCTAATATAATTTTCTGCAATTAAATCACGTACCCAGTCCGTTTGTCTATTACGTCTTAATCTAACCAGTGGAAACATAAATAAATGAATGTTTTTATAATATTTATGTAATTAATAACAAGATCATTACAAATTATAATGCTATATATACTTCTTAAAATATCGTTCTGCAGGCTAGTTATACATGAAATTATAACTATGTGCAATTAGTTTTTTAAATAAATTACTATCTATGTTTGAGTTTTTATATTCACAATGCCATTGTACTCCAAATAAAAAATTATACTCATTTGATTCTATTGCTTCTATAATTCCATCATTTGCGTATGCAGAGATATTTAATCCTTTGCCTAGAGTATCAATTGCTTGATGATGGCTTGAATTTACTTTTATTGATAAGTTAGTTGTCAGGTTAGCTAACATACTATTATCTTTAATAAAGATATAGTGACTTGGGATATTCCTAGGATTAGGTTGTAAATGATTGATAGAGCTGTTTATTTGAGCAGGAATATGTTGTATAAGTGTACCTCCTAGTACTGTATTTATTACTTGCATTCCGTTACATATTCCTAGAATAGGTATATTATGTATTAATGCTTGTTTAACTAGATTTATTTCAAACTTTGTTTTAACTATATTAGTTACCACGTGTTTTGATAAAATTTTCTGTCCATAAAATTTAGGATGGATATCAAAATCTGATCCAGGAATAATTAATCCATGTACTAACTTTAGTATTTCATTAGGATTGACATGACAAGGTATATGAATAGGGATTCCTTGAGCTTTAATTATTGCTTTACTGTAACATTGACGAATAGCATACCATGGAAAGCTAGAGTAAGTATATTTTTTTGAATTTTTTAAAGTATCTAATACAATTCCTATTATAGGTTTATTAATCATATTGATTATACTATTTTAATATTCATTTTTATAATGTACTTTAATTATATAGTACTTAATTTTTATTAGGATATGTAGATTAAAAATTTAAAAAGTATATATTTATTCGATATAATTATTTATTAGTGTTACATTATACATATTTTTATTTAATTGTAATTATTTTATTAATTATTATTAATAAAAATAGTAAATTATTTTATTACTTAACTTTTTAACAGAATTTACTAAAATGAGTTTAATAAAATATTTTTATCAATAGCTAAGAAATCATATATCTTAGGCTATTATTATAGATTATTTATGAATAGAATTAGCTTTAGCTGGGATAATATTATTTAACTTTTGTAAATTAGTAATGGTAGATGATTCTTCAGAATAATATAATGATATATTTCCTACTGCTCCATTGCGATGCTTAGCAATAATAACTTCTATTAAATTGTTGCATTGATTTAGTTGTTCTTGCCATTCAATATATTTAGGATCTTGTATACCAGGTTCTTTTCTTAGTAAATAGTATTTTTCATGGAATAAAAACATGACAACATCAGCATCTTGTTCAATTGCTCCTGATTCTCTTAAATCTGATAGCATAGGCCTTTTATTCTCCCTATGTTCTACTGCTCTTGATAATTGAGAAAGAGCTACTACAGGAATATCTAGTTCTTTTGCTAAAGCTTTTAATCCACCTGTAATTTCAGATATCTCAAGGACTCTATTATCGTTTTTATTTGTACTATGTATTAACTGTAAGTAATCAATAAAAATAATTCCTACGTTGTGCTCACGTTTTAACTGCCTAGCTCTAGCTCTTATTGAAGCAATTGATAGTGCAGGAGTATCATCAATATATAGTTGTAAATCCGATAGATCATTTGCTGCATTTTTAAGATCATTGTAGCTTTCTTCTTTTATATCACCATTTCTTAAGTTTACAGAATTAATTTTAGTTACCATTGATAATAATCTAGAGGCTAACTGTTCAGCAGACATTTCAAGAGAAAAGAAACCTACTGCAATTGATTCTTGATTATTGGATTTATTTAGTTCATTACATGCTGTATAAGCAAAATTTATTGCAAATGTTGTTTTACCCATTGATGGTCTAGCTGCCAGTATTATTAAATCTGAATTATGAAATCCTGATAGTTTTCTATCAAGATCAACTAATCCAGTAGAAATTCCTGTAATACGTGTATTATTTGTTATTGCTTTGTTAATACGTTCTATAGATTTATTAATTGAATAATAAATTGGTTGAAATTTTTTTTCATTTAAATGATTAGTAGCTAGCATATATAATTTATTTTCAGCAGTTTTTATTTGCTCTAGTGCACTAGATTCTAAATTTTTATCATAAGCATCATTTACAATATTCTCTCCAATAGTAATTAAGTTTCTTTTTATAGCTAACTCATATATTATTTTTGCATAATCATAAGGGCTAATAATGGTCATTGATAAGGTAGTTAATTTTACTAAATATTCTACCCCTCCAGAAGCTTGAAATTGTTGCTCTTTGTTTAGCATCGAATCTAGTGTAATAGGCGTAGCAATCAATCCTTTTTTTATTATTATTTCTATTGCTTGATATATTTTCTTATGTAAAGGGTGAAAAAAATGGTTATAATCTAAAAAATTATTAATTTTATAAATTAATTCGCAGTTAAGTAATAATACTCCTAATAAGATTTGTTCTGCTTGTATATTTGAAGGTAATTGTCTTACTAATTCAGATGATTTACTATAATCATTTATATTAGTTAATGTATTATATGATAAGTCATTTTGATTATTCATTGTTATATTACAGTTAAATTTCTAACAATTTAGAGCATTGTTCATAACATAGTTATTTTTATAGCAAAAGTAATTTCATATATTAATATTTTTTTAAAAATCTTTATAGATACATGTTAGTTAACGTGCCTAATACTTAACTAGTCTAGGCTTAAAGTGTATTTCTTAAATATTTTTCGGCTTCAAGAGCAGCCATACAACCTGTTCCAGCAGCAGATACAGCTTGCCTAAATACCTTATCTTGTACATCACCAGCTGCAAATACACCAGAAATATTTGTTTTTGTAGAGTCAGATTCTGTAATAATATAACCTTCTTCATCTGTAGATAAAGTGTTGCTAAATATACTAGTATTTGGTTTATGTCCTATAGCAATAAATATCCCATTACATTTTAATGTTGATATTTTATTAGTAAGAACATTTTTTAGTTTTATTCCTGTTACTTCTTTTGGATTGCTTTTTCCTAATATTTCTTCAACAACATGATCCCATATTACAGATATTTTTTTATTAGTAAATAATCGTTTTTGTAGAATTTTTTCTGCTCTTAGTTTATTGCGGCGGTGAATAAGTGTAACTTTACTAGCATGATTTGTTAAATGGAGGGCTTCTTCAACTGCAGTATTTCCTCCTCCAATCACTATAACTTCTTGATTACGAAAAAAATATCCATCGCAAGTAGCGCAACCTGATACCCCAAACCCTTGAAATTCTTTTTCTGATTCTAAACCTAACCATTTTGCTTCAGCTCCTGTAGCAATAATTATACTATTGCTATTAATATAACTTGAAGATAGATATATGGTAAAAGGTTTATTTGAAAAATCAATTTTTTTAACGTAATCATTAATTATTTTAGTTCCTACATTTTTAGCTTGCTTACTCATCTGTGTCATTAGCCAAGGTCCTTGTATAGGGTCAGCAAAACCAGGATAGTTTTCTACATCTGTGGTAATAGTTAGTTGTCCACCTGGTTGTATTCCTTCAATTAGTATTGGTTCTAAACCAGCTCTAGCTGCATAAATAGATGCACTTAGTCCAGCAGGGCCAGATCCTATTATTGTAACTTTTGTTGATAATTCATTTGATATAGTCATAATTTTGTTATTTTAGTTATTTATTGACCATTATTTTATTGTTATTGATTTTACTTCTACTAATATAGTAGATAATATATATATCTCATTTTATAAACGACCATATAATTATAAGCTTGCTGAAATATTATGCAATAATAAAGTTACCATAATTGGGATATATATTAAAACAAATAATAAAGAAATTAAGACTATTGTAGCAATTTTTTCAGGTTGTATTTTATATAAATATGATATAATCAGTACGTTCGTTGCAATTGGAGATAATGTAATTAACCTGATTGCATTATAATGTTCAATAGTATAGTAGTGAAATATAAATTGGTCTAATAAAATAAAGATATTAAATAAAATTGGCATAAATAAAAATTTATTTGCAAGCATTGCTGCTGTAAATTTTAGATCTAATTTAAAGGAAGTAATTTTTGATAAGCTTATTCCTATTATGACTATACCTAATATAGAGTAGGCACCTTTCATATCTGATACAAAAGTATCAAAACAAGAAGGAAGTTGAAATCCTAACATACTTAGTATGCATCCTAGAAAGAATGCATTAAATATAGGTAATTTTATTACTTGAATTATACTTTTCTTGAATGAATTAATACTTCTAGCACAGAAAAAACATCCAATAGATACTTCATATATTGATACTCCTATTAATCCTAAGGCATATATACTTAAGGTATAATCATCAAATATTGCTGCTGCTATAGGTAATACAATATAACCATTATTACCTGTTCCGGCTGATAATGCTATAATATTGCGATGATTATCATGCCATATTTTTCCGTATAACCAATATGCTAATAACCCTATTATGGTGCTTATTATAAATGTTATTAAAGTAATACTGAATGTAGTAATAGATAGTTTTGAGTTTGTTGGGATTGCAAAAAATACTATAGGTGCTACAAAATATAACAATAAGGATGCTATACTTTCTTGTTCTACCTTAGTAAATTTACCTGAAAGATAGCCCACTACTACACTAAGTAGTGAGGATAATATTTTAAAAAATATGATACTAAATAAATACATAGATGTTTTTGAACCCTATTTTGAAAAGTAAAAATTTACGTCTACTTAAGAATAAGATCATTTATTGTTATATTCTTTGGATTTCAGCTATCAATTAAACCAATTTATTAATTTTAACCTTACCATAACTAACTAATATACTAGTTATTATATCATATAGGTATGTTTTTTAATAACAGATAATATTATTTTTACTAAATTGATTTTAAATTTTGAATAATCCTAACAATGAATTATATAATATTAGTATATATTGTTTTAAATTCATTAATTACTTGATAATATACATTATATTTAAGTTTAGTAATTTTTCTTAATAATTCATCTGTAGTTACCCATTTCCATTGACTAAATTCTGGATTAGCTGTATTAATGTTTATATCATTATTGTTGCCAGTAAATTTAATTAGGAACCATTTTTGTATTTGGCCCTGGTATTTACCATTCCATATCTTAGGTAATAAATATTTTGGTATATAATAACTATACCAATTTTTACTTTCAGCTATTATGTAGCCTCTAGAACATCCAATTTCTTCATGCATTTCTCTTAATACAGCAATTTTAGGTGTTTCTCCTTTATCTATACCTCCTTGAGGCATTTGCCATCCATCAATTTTTGTCATTATTCTTTTTCCAGCAAATATCTTATGATGATTATTAATAATCATCATTCCTACACTTTGTCTTAGTTGATTATTTGGTTGATAAGAAATTTGCATTGTTATAGAAACTTAATAAGTTTTATTATATTGTAATTGATTTTATAATAAAAATATATATTTATAAGATATTATTGACATAATAAATAAATATTATCTGTTATGTTGTTCTTTTATTATTTTTTCAATTGGAACTAATATAATTTCATGATCTTTTAAACTACTTAGCCAATTATTTATAATTTCTGTACTTAACGTAAAGCCGTGTGTATAACCTAAAGCGTATCCTTTTTGTTTAGAAATATTCATTAACTCATCTAATTTTGCTAGTATATGCTCTTTATCAGGTATTTTATCTATAATTATGCTAGCTGCTATAAGATTTGGATAATTGCTGTTTAGTAATAATTTACTATTATTTTTTCCTATAATTAATGATAAATTTCTATCTGCTAAGTAATCTATTAACATTTCTGATCCTTGAGGGTTATTAGTAAATATTTCTTTATAGCTTGTATATATGCCTTTATAATAAAGTTGAGAATTTAGGATAATATTTAAATTTATAGCGTTTTGTTCTGAATCAAGATTTTGTGTTAAAGCATATTTTCCTGGTATATAAGAACTTTGATCTGTTTCAAGGGGTAAATATAAATAGATTTCATGTCCTTTAATTTTAGCTTTATGTATTAATGTTTTTAAGCTTTTTGTATAAGGTAAAAATCCTAGAGCACATTCAGTAGGTAATGTTAGAGCTAATTCAGTTGCTTTTTTATTCATTCCTAGATTAGTAATGATAAAGGCAATTTTGCTTTTTTCTTTTACTTTATTTTTTTCATCAGATATAGGTAAATTTTTTACTGAATTATTTTTTAATAATTTATCCCCATTATTTAATAATTTATCCCCATTATTTAATAAATCATCGATATTATGTTGTGTTGATATATTATTAGTATAATCTTTTTCTATTAATTCAGTATTTGAGTTATTTTGATTTTTAGCTATATTGGATAGCTTTTTAAGCATAGTTATGTTATTTATGTTTAATGATGTATATTGCCCTATACGCGAGGATTGAATTATTTGATTCGGTCTTATTATAGATAGCCAATATATGAATAGAGCAAATAATATGATAATCAAAAAAATATTTATTCCAATTAAGTATTGTTTTAGGTTATTTGTGATTTCTAGATTTTTTACCATAGCTAGTTCTATTATTAATTTTAATGCTAATAATTTGGTTATTTTCTAAAAGATAGTATCAACCTTATTAAGGTTGATACTATCTTTTATGTTATTTGTATTAATCAAATGTGATTAGAGTTAATTATAAAAATTTATAATAGCTATATTAAGATTTTAAATTATTTGTCCTTTATTGATAATAGATTTTGATTAGTTACAATTAATCCACATATTACATCATATGCTCTAGCATATTGAAAATCAGTTTTATATTTATTAGATTTAGTAAAAATATTCTTATTAGGAGTAGTATTTTTTTCTGTATTATCATTATATTTTTCTAAATCTTCTTTTAGCATATTATATTGTAGATTTGCTTTATTCTCATCATATTTAACTTCAGCATTTTCAATAAAGATATCAGGATTAATACCTTTTCCATTAATTGATTTGCCACTAGGAGTATAATATTTCGCAGTTGTAAGTTTAACTACAGCTCTATTATTTACTCGAGTTAATGTTTGAACTATTGCTTTACCAAAAGTAGTGGTTCCAATAATTATAGCTCTTTTATTATCTTGTAAAGCTCCTGCTAGAATTTCTGAAGCAGATGCACTTCCAGCATTTATAAGGACTACTAATGGTATTTTAGGGGCTTTAGCCGAAAATCTACCCACGACAATTGTTTTATTATCTTCCTTATGTTTACCTTTAGTAGTAACAATAGTATTACCATTATCTAAAAAATATTCACTAATAGATAGTGCTTGTTCTAGTAAGCCTCCAGGATTATTTCGTAAGTCTAAAATTAATCCTTGCAATGAATTGTTATTATTTTTTGCAGCTAGTTCTATATTTTTTATTGATGCTTTTACGTCATTAAGTGTTTTGTTATTAAAAGTTGCTATTCTTATATAACCTATAGTTCCAAGAGAGAAGTTTTCTACTTCATACTTAACAGATTTGATTTGTACTAATTGACGTTTTAGTTCTATTTCAGTATGTTTATTAGATTCTTTTTTTATAATTAATAACTTAACAGTTGATCCGGCTTTTCCTCTCATAGCTTTAATAGCTTTATTAAAACCTATATTTGCTACAAGATTTCCATTTACTCCAATTATCAGGTCCCCACTTTTTATTCCAGCATTATAGGCTGGCAAATTATCAATTGCACTAATTACTTTTATATTATTTTTTTCATACATTATTTCAACTCCAATACCCCCAAATTCTCCTTCTTGATTTTGCATAAATAACTCTAGATCTTCATCTGTTATATACTCTGAATATGGATCAAGTGAATTAAGCATTCCATTAATTGCTTTATCTATCATTTCTTGTCGATTAGGTTCTAAGACATAATCACGTTCTATTTTTTCAAAGATTTCTTTAAATTGGTCTATATAATGATTAGTTAATAGTTTTTGAGCTTGATCATTTTTACCTTGATTATGATCTGCAAATGCTAATACTATATTTATATAACTTAGTACTATTATTTTTATAATAAATAGGATAACATTATATTTTGTTTTTATCATATTCTCTTAGCGTTAATAATTATTTAAGTTAGTGTATAATTACATTAATCATATAGCAAATTACTATATAAGATATATTTTTTAATTTCAATCTAGGTTTTATCTTTAAAAATACTTAAATATGTGTCATTAAGATTTCTACTTTATCATTATTTAATTTTATAGTTTTAGAAAATTTTGCAGTAAAGTTAGAACTGATTTTACTTAAGGTTTGTTTTTCTATATATTTAGAATATGTATTTATAATATTAGTTATATTTATTGTTGTTTTTATTTGTAATAATACTTGATCTTCTACAGCAAAGCCACAATCTTTTCTTGTTTGTTGTATAAATCTTACTAGATCACGTATTATTCCTTCTTGCTCTAGTTCTTTATTAATTATGCAATTAAGTTGAACTAAACCTTTAACATTAGACAGTATTTTACTGTTATTAGACTCTTTTGGTTGTAATTTTAATTCATATTCTTCAGAAAATAGTTTTTCATTTGCAATAAAAACTTCATTATTTTTATAGGTCCATTTTTTTTGCTTTAAACAAGATATTATATTTTTTATTTTTTTAGGAATCCTCTTTGCTAGTATAGCAAAATTTATTACTAATTTTTCATCAGCATATTCTTCTAAATTATTTTTATAAATAATAAATTTTACATTTACTTCTTCTTTTATTAGATGCTCATATTTTTTATAAAGTATATTATTTTCTGTGATAATAGTTAATGAGCTTAGTGGTTGTCTGATTCTAATATTTTTATTATTACGAATAAATAAAGCACAACTACATATATCACGTATTTGGTCTATGACATTTACTAATTGGGTATTGATTGTATTATTTAACTTTGGAAATTTACAGAGATGAACACTATCTCCTTGTTTTTTTGATTTAGTAATACCAAGATATATATATTCTGTAATTAGTGGAAATAAAGGAGAGATTGCTCTTATTATATTTTCTATACATGTATATAACGTGTTATAAGCTGATATTTTGTTCTTATTAATTTCAGTTTGCCAAAACCTTGCTCGGCTTCTACGTATATACCAGTTATTAAGCACCTCAAAAAAAATATTTATTGTTGCATATGCATTTTGACTATTAAAGTTATTTAGAGATTTTTCTATTTCTTCTATACTTATTTTAAGTTTAGATATAATATATTGATCTAAGGGATCGGTAGGCTCATAACTACAATGGGCTTCTATTTTATCAATATTAGCATAAAGGCAGAAAAAATGATAAGCATTCCATATAGGCTTAATAAATAATCTTAGTGTATTATGTACTATTGATCCTTTTTTGTCTATTAATAATTCTTGTCCCTTGATAACATTTGATGATAACATTGCTCCTCTTAATGCATCTGCTCCAAATTTATTAAATAACTCTAATGGATCACTATAATTATTTAATCTTTTAGATAATTTTTGACCAGAACTATCTAGTATTACTCCATGACAGATTCCATTTAAAAATGCAGGACGATCGAATAATGCTGTAGATAACACCATTAAAGTATAAAACCATCCTCTAGTTTGTGCAGAATATTCAACAATAAAATCTGCTGGCAGGTGGTCATTGAGCCATTTTTTATTTTCAAATGGATAATGTACTTGGCCATAAGGCATAGAGCCACTTTCAAACCAACAATCAAAAACATCATTAACACGCCTCATCATTGATTTTCCTGATGGGTCATCTGGGTTAGGTCTAGTTATATTATCAATAAATGGCTTATGTAAATCATTAATAGAAACAGAGAAATCTTTTTCTATTTCTTCACATGATCCATATACATCTATTCTTGGGTATAATGGATTATCAGATTCCCATACAGGAACTGGAGTCCCCCAAAATCGATTACGACTTATTGACCAGTCTTTTGCATTTTTAAGCCAATTACCAAATAGACCTTCTTTAATATGTTTTGGTATCCAATTTATTTTTTTATTTAATTCATACATACGATCTTTTAATGCTGTAACTTTTACATACCAAGATGATACAGTTTTATAAATTAAAGCTGTATCTGTACGCCAACAATGCGGATATTTATGCATATATTGTTCTATTTTTATTAAAGCATTTTGTTTTTTTAACCATGTAATAATTTTTTCATTAGCATCAAAAACATGTATTCCAACAAAATCTTCGATTTCTCCAGTGAATCTACCAGAATCATCAACAGGACATATTGGTGATATATTTTCTTTTTTAGATAGTATATAATCATCTTCTCCAAATCCAGGTGCTATGTGTACTATTCCTGTTCCATTTTCTGATGTAACAAAATCTGCCATTAATAGTCTAAAACTATTTGCGTGATTTTTAAAATACTTAAATAAAGGATAGTATGCTAAATTTTTTAACTCTGACCCCTTAATTGTTGATACTTTATTTATATTTTCTATTCTAAGTTCTTTGGCATATGCTTTTATAGCAAACGAGCCGATAATATAACATATATTATTTTTTAATATAAAGCTGTAGTTTATATCAGGATTTAATGCTAAAGCTAAATTTGATAATAATGTCCAAGGAGTTGTTGTCCATGCTAATATATAATATTTTTCTGCTGCTGGAGCATTTTTAGGCCTATTCTTTAATGTAAAAGCAATAGTAATTGCTTTATCTATTTTTGTTCTATATGAATTATCTATTTTTGTTTCAAAATTTGAAAGTGGTGTTTGACAAGCCCAAGAATAAGGCATAACACGCATAGATTTATATATTAATCCTTTTTTATATAATTCTTTAAAAACCCATAATGTTGATTCCATGAAATTCTTATCCATGGTTTTGTATGCGTTCTTAAAATCTACCCATCTAGCCTGGCGATTAACATATTGCTGCCATTGTTTTGTATATTTCATTACTGATTCACGGCAATATTTATTAAATTTTGCTATTCCATATTGTTGAATTGCTATTTTCCCTGAACAATTAAGTTCTTTTTCTGCTTGCATTTCTACTGGCAATCCATGGCAATCCCATCCAAATCTACGATTTACTTTTTTACCTTGAATAGTTTGATATCTAGCATATGTATCTTTTATAAATCCTGTCAATAAATGGCCATAATGAGGTAATCCATTTGCAAATGGAGGACCATCATAGAAGATAAATTCATTATTTTTATTATTTTTTATATATGGATTATTATCTATAGATTTTTGAAAAATATTATTTTTATGCCAATAATCTAATATATCTTCTTCTATTTTAACAAAATTTGTATTTGTTAGTTCTTTAGGATAAGGGGAGAATTTCTTTGTATTCATTCTTTAAAAGATTTTATATTGATTTTTTTGATTATTAACTAATTTTTATTAATTCTAGCGGACAGCTTATATTTTATACCACTCTAAAATAGATATTTTTTGATTATTAATCAAATACTTATTTGTATTTAATTGACTTAATAATATTTTAGAAAAATTTTAGTCTTATTAATATTAAAAAAAAAAATATTAGTAAAAATTAATAAATTTTTAAAAAAAATATCTTAATATTGGAATATTTTCTATTTTTGGTAATTTAATTTTATTTTTATAGCTAATAATATTTACTACTTTATTTAGAGTAGATGTTATAAACTCATCTGTTTTCTGATTTTCATTAGATTCATCAGAAATATAAAACATGATACTAGCTAGGTATATAGGTAATAATAAACTTCTTTTTGTATAATAATTGAAATCTATAGATTGGTCTCCTGCATATTGCCATATTAGATCAACTGTTTTAAAAGCATATTTTTGGCTTAACCAGATATTATTTGGTATAAGTAGAAAAGATATATGATTAAATAACGTTTTTTTAGGTATAATGTTTATTATACGTGTATGCAAGGCTAAAGAAATTTTTTCTCTAATTTTTTGAGGCTGATTTATGTTAGTTTTTAGCTTTTTTAATAGTTGATTGTTAATCCATTGTTCAAATGATTCAATAATTTCATATATTCCATTGGGAAAAAGTATATAATGATATCCATGAGTAAATTTGCATTCTTCTTCAGCCTGAGATATTAATTTATAGTTCCAATATTTATTATCTGTTGCTAACAAGCTTGTTATTTTTTCTAAAAATTCTAGTTTTTGGTTATAATATTTTTGTTCAATTGGACTATATATAGATTTTATATTTTTTTGGTTATTTTTAGAGATATTATTTGTCATTATTACCTATTAAATCTATATTTAATAATACTATTATATATTGGATCTTTTTTTGTTATCTAATAACATTAGATGTTAATATTATATTTTATAATGAATTATATTTAAGTAAGTTAATTCATTATTGCTTAATAATCAATCATTATTGTGATCTATGTAATAATAAGTAATTTGATTAATTAAATAAATTGATATATATAAGTAGTTTTTTTGAATAAGCCTATTTATCTTGACATTAATTGCAGTCTATAGATAATAGACCTATAATTGATGTTATTATATAATAAAGATGGTGTTTAAAGTTATACAAGTATAGATGGGGTAAAGAATAATGGCTGTACAGGTGGTAGTACATGGTGATAATGGCGAAAAAGCTATTAGAGAATTGAAAAGAAAAATGCAAAGAGAATTGGTCTTTCGTCTTATGAAAGTTGCTCGTTTTTATGAGCCTCCTTCAGTAAAGCGCGTAAGGAAACTCCAAGAAACGGAGAGGCGTATTAGAAAAAATAATCGTAAAAGAAGACTGGAAATGTAAATCTTTTTAAGATAATAGTTGAATTTCCATATTATTACTATTTATTGCATTTTTAATACAATAAATATATTGTTTATTATATAGCATTAACTAATAAGATAGCTTGTTTTTGTCTTTAACTATAAGGAGAATCTCTTTTTTATTCTTAATATAAAGAAATCAATTTACTGTTTTTATTGATTATATAGCATTTTAAGATAAGTAAAATTGTAATTTAATGAGTTTAAACCAATAAAACAAGCAAGTGACAAAGTGAAAATTTTATTAATAAAAATTATAGTAAATTAAAAAATAGTTATTAAAATTAAGAGAGATGTATAATTAATAATTAATTTATTTTTTATAGTAAAGTTCTATTATATTAGTAAAACAGGTATCATGATAGTAAACTCATTACAAGTTTTTTTACAATTTTTAAAAATAGGGCAGCGAATAATGGCTATTGACTATGGAACAAAGAAAATAGGGATAGCGTTTTCAACATGTAACCATACTATTGCTATGCCATTTAAAGTAGTGAATACTAGTTCAATTATCATACAATTAGAATATATTAATATTTTTCTTAGGGATAATAATGTTTGTGCTATTGTTGTTGGTATGCCTATTAATATGGATGGAACTAAAAATGCTCAAACTACAATAGTAGAGAATTTTGTACAAAAATTAGCAAAAAATACTAATTTACCGATATTTTTACAGGATGAGAGGCTAACATCAAAAGCAGCTAATAATTTTTTAAAAATATTTTCTGTGAAAAGAAAAAAACGTCACAAATTAGATGATTTAGTATCAGCAAGTATGATTCTTGAGACAGTTTTAATATCTATAGTTAATAAGTGATTCTAAAACAGTAGATTTTTAATGTTTTAGAAATTTAAAGTTAGAAGAGTATTTATTATTTATAATATACTTAAATCTTTATAAATATATTATACCTCATATTTGCAAATTCTTTTTAATTCAGAATAGCAGTTTTTTAATTTTTCTTCATTATAAGAGCTTAATACTAAACTAGTACCTATTTTTCCTTTTTTAATGAAGGGATAACTACCTATTATAACATCTTGATATTTTATTTGAGTCATCTTTAATTTATATGCTATATTAGATTCTTTTATTGCAGTGACTAACATTTTCCTTTTTATAACTATGCCTTTTTTAAGTAAAGGAATAATTTCATTAAACATTGAAATCATTATAGAAGGTATTCCTGCAAAAACAAATATATTTTTAATATAAAAACTTGGAATGTCAGTTTCTTTGTTATACAATAATTTTGCTCCTTTAGGAATAAATGCCATTTTCCGTTTTGTTATGTCTAATTTCTTATCATCTTGGTTATAATGATTATGTATTATTTTTAAAATATCCTTATTTTCTATAAGATCTGTTTTAAGTGCTAATGATATTGCTTCACTCGTTAGATCATCATGAGTAGGACCAATTCCACCAGTAGTAAATATATAAGTATATTGATGTCTGAGTTGGTTAATAGTGTTTGCTATTATATCTATTTGGTCTGATACTGCTCTTATTTCTTTTAAGTTAATACCTAATTTATCTAACTCAATTGCGATATCTCTGCTATTAGTATCTAATACTTGGCCTGATAAAATTTCATCTCCAATTACAACTATTGCTGCTGTAGGATTATTGATAAACATAGTGTCATATTTTAATGATATAAATTTATTAGAACTTAGTAATAATATTATTTATATATAAAATAACATCACTTTTTTAGCAAGTGTACTTCAAATATATAAAAGCGCTAATTTTATAAAAAAACTAAAATTTCTTAATTTGTATAAGAATAAAGAAAATAAAATATTACATTTGGTTTTAGAAAATTAAATCAGCGCCCCCTCCTACTTATTTTATAAAACTCATTAATAACTAAAAACTGCAAAAAGATAAATAACTAACATTACTTTATTTGTATTTGTAAAAAAAACAATATTATTTCCTGTTGCCTAAAAATTTAATTAAGTATAAAAATAAATTTACGAAATCTAAATATAGAGTAAAAGCACCCATTATAGAAACCTTTTGTGCAATTTCACCAGATAAACCAGAAGAATAATATAATCTTTTTAGTTTTTGGGTATCCCAAGCAGTTAATCCCATAAATACAGCAACACCTATAAAGGATATAGCAAATTCAATAGCATTGCTTTTTAGAAATAAATTAACTATGGAAACAATTATCAAACCTATTAATCCCATTGTAAAAAAAGAACCCATAGAAGTTAAATCTTTATTTGTTGTATAACCATAAATACTCATTGCTCCAAATACTGATGCACATATAAAAAAAGTTTTTATTAAAGAGTACATAGTATATATTAACCCTAAATATGATAAAGATACTCCCATAGCGCTTGCATATATCCAAAACACTATTTGTGCCTTGTTTAATGACATTTTACCTATTCCCATGAAAAAATAAATTCCTATTGCTAATGGAAGAAAGCTTACAATAGTTCCAAAAGCAGTAAAATCGACTAAATTTCCATTTGGGGTAACATTAAATATCAGTTGAGTTAATGGTGGAAATTTTATTGTTGCATATGCCGTAACAGCAGTTATTGATAAGGCTAAAGTCATATAATTATATATTTTTAACATATAATTTTTTAAGCCTTGATCAAAACCTTTTTTGTTTTGAACAAAAACACTTGTGTAGTCAATCATTTTTTTAACCTCATATTTATTTTGTAATTTAATAAATAAATCTCAAAAAATTAAATATATTATTTAAAGTTATTGAGAGTCTTATACAGTATAATTATAAACTTAATTTGTACTTTTGCAAGTCATTAACATTATTGATAATAAATTAAATTATATATTGGATAGATACAATTAATTATCATAGATATTAATAAGATAATTCCTATGTATACGTTCATTTTAAAACATTTTAGGCATATTTGTGCTTTAGTAGTATTTAGTATTATTACTTGGTAGGTAAATATTATTTGGCAAATTATGATTGTAATAATAGGAATTACCGGAAAGGTTTGTCTTCCAAGTATAACTGCAACTGAAAATAGAATTGTAAAAAAGCAATAGCATAGCATAATTACTAGTTTATAAGGTTTATTTTCAAGGAATATAGCACTAGATTTTAAATTTATTTTTTTATCATCCTCTATATCCATGAAAGCATAAATAGTATCATAGCCGATTGTCCAAAATATACATCCAATATAGAGAATTATAATTTCAACTGTAATTTTATTAGTTAGTGTAGTATATCCTATTAAGCATCCTAGATTGAATGTAAAGCCTAAGAAGATTTGCGGCATAGTTATGTATCTTTTCATAAGTGGGTAGATTATCATCATAATAAGCGCACATAGAGAAAATATTAAAGCTGTTTTTGATAATATTAATAATATTAATGAATTTAGAAGAGATAAGAGCGTTAAAATCATTAATGCTTTTTTTATTGTTATTGCTCCATTTGCTATGGGTCTATTTTTTGTTCTGTATACTTTTTTATCAAAATTTTTATCTAATATATCGTTTATTATGCATCCTATTGCTCTTATAGAAATACTACAAAGAAAAAATAACGGGATTATTAGTAAATTTATTGGATGTTGTTCTGCTAAGCAGATACCAAATGCTGCTGGAAAGAATACTAATAAATATCCAGTAGGGTTATCTAGTCTTAGTAGTGTAATAATATTTATCAGTTTTTTGTTAGTAGTTAGTTGCATTAATTAAAATTTATCAGGATTGTTAAAAGTAGTTTTTTTTATAACATATTACTATGTTTATACTAAGAACTTAGGTTTTGGTAACTAAATAAATTTTTAATGAAATCTTATTTATCATATTAATATTAATACTTAAGATAGAAAAAAATTTTTTGGTAGCATTACTAATAGCATTATAGTTTTAACTTAATTATTTGCAATTATAGTATATTTGTATAGAGTATCAGGTTTTATATTTTACCATTATATTATTGAAAAATGCTTAACATTAAAATAGTAAACATATGATTTTTATAGTTTTATTATTAATAATTGTTGTAAAAATTTGTAGCATCACTTAAAATTCGATTTTAAAAATTATAGTAACCATCAAAAAATTATTCCCTTTATTAAATAATTATATAATAAATATCATATTATTAAATATAAGGGATTATTGCTATTATTAACAATATTTAAGGGAATTAATTTAATCACATAATATTATTTTGAATTAAGAGGGTTTATAAAATTAATTAAATATAATGACTGATTTTTTAAAAAATTACAACTTTACTAAAAGTGAAAAAAAATGGCAACAATTCTGGCAAGATTCAGCAATTTATGCTTGGGATCATAATTTATCAAGAGAACAAACATATGTTATAGATACCCCTCCTCCAACAGTATCAGGAGAATTGCATATAGGTCATATATATAGCTACACTCATACTGATTTTATTGCAAGATATAAGCGTATGAAGGGTTTTAACATTTTTTATCCAATGGGTTTTGATGATAATGGTTTACCTACTGAGCGTTTAATTGAAAAAAAAAAGAAAATTAGAGCTAATAAAGAAAATAGTAAAGAATTTATTAAAGTTTGTAAAGAGGTGATTATAGATGAAGAAAAAAAATTCCAATCTTTATTTTCTCATATAGCTCTTTCAGTAGATTGGAATTTAAGCTATCAAACTATATCCCCTATATCATGTAAGATTGCCCAAATGTCGTTTTTAGATTTAATTCAAAAAGGTCATATATATCGTGAATCACAACCAATTATTTGGGATCCAGTAGATAGAACTGCTTTATCTCAAGCAGATATAGAAGAGCATGAACAAACTACTATTATGAATTATATACAGTTTACAACTATTGAAGATGGAAAAAATATAGTAATTGCAACAACTCGTCCAGAATTATTACCTGCATGCGTAGCAATTTTTTTTCATCCAGAAGATGAGAGATATCAGCACCTTCTTGGGAAGATAGCTTTATCCCCATTATTTAACGTAAAAATTCCAATTATGAGTGATACTGCAGTATCACCAAAAAAAGGTACAGGTTTAGTGATGTGTTGTACATTTGGGGATCAAGTAGATGTATTTTGGTGGAAGAAATATAAATTACCTTTAAAAATAATTATTACTGAATATGGGAGTATTGATAATATTGATTATGATCATACTTGTATTAATATTAATAAAGCTAAATTTTTTACTTCTAAATTTATAGGGTTAAAGGTAATAAAAGCAAGAGAAGTTATAATTTCTTTGTTAAAAAATGAGAATTTATTATCTACTCAAATTGAAAAAAAACAAATAGTGAAGCGTGCTGAGCGCTCAGGAGCATTATTAGAGATATTAGTTATTCCTCAATGGTTTATAAAGACAATTGAGCATAAAAAATACTTATTACAACAATCAGAAAAAATAAATTGGTATCCAAAGTCAATGAAAATTAAATTAGATCAATGGATTAATAATTTAGAATTTGATTGGTGTATTAGTCGGCAACGTTATTTTGGAGTATCTTTTCCAGTTTGGTATTCTAATAGAGTAGGAGAAAAAGGAAAAGTGATATTACCTAATATTACACAGTTACCTGTAAATTCTCTTACTGATTTACCTAATGGTTATAGTAGAGATGAAGTTATAGTTGATTATGATGTTATGGATACCTGGTTTACTAGTTCACTTTCACCACAAATTAATTCTCATGGTGTTACAGATGATTTTGTTATTAATAAGGATAGATATAAAAAATTATTTCCAGCAGATTTAAGGCCTCAAGCACATGAGATAATACGTACATGGGCTTTTTATACGATATTAAAATCATATCTTCATACAAATACTCTTCCTTGGTCTAACATTATGATTAGTGGGTGGTGTCTTGCTAAAGATAAGAAAAAAATGTCTAAATCGAAAGGTAATATTATTAGCTTAGAGCAATTGTTAAATAATTGGGGAGCTGATCTAGTTCGTTATTGGGCAGCTAATACAAAGTTAGGAGTAGATACTGTTTATAGTGAAGAAGTTTTTCAAAAAGGTAAAAGATTAGTGAATAAGTTATATAATGCTGCAAAGTTTGTTAAGCATCATATTAATAATGTTAGTGATATCAATAAAAAACAAATCTCATTTCTTGAAGTTAAGGATAGAATATCTTGTATATTTGACCAGTATTTAATTAACAAGATAGTTGACTTAATTCTGGTTGTAGAGGATAACTTAGATCAGTATCAATATTCTAATGCTGTTGCATATGTAGAAGAATTTTTTTGGAAATTATTTTGTGATAATTATTTAGAGATTATAAAGAATAGAGTTTACAATACATCTAGCGATCAGCAAGTAACTAGGCTAAGTGCACAGTATGTTTTATATTTTTCATTCCAAGTGTTGCTAACTTTATTTGCTCCTTTTATTCCTTATATTACTGAAGAGATTTTTCAAAGTATTTATTGTGCTAAGTCTATTCATAGACGCAGTAATTGGCCTATAACAAAGGGATGGTATTTTAATGATTTATCTGTCGATGGTCCTAAGAAAGCTTTAATTATATTAGAATTAGTAAGGAAGATAAAAGCAAGGAATAAATATTCAATTAAAAGAGTAATAAGTTGTATTGAGATAAAAGGAGTATCTTTTTTAACAGAAGATTTAATTTCTGATCTTAAATCTGTAACATCATCTAAATCTATTAAGTTTGTTAAGGAATTCTCTTCTACCTGTCAGCATTTAGTATATGAAGATGTGGAGATAAATGTAATTTATTAATGCTTAATATCATTGAGTATTAATTAGATAAAGAAAAAATATAAATTAAGTTTAATTTAATTTATATTTTAAAATTTAATGTAAATTTAACTCTTTTAAAAGTAATGATATAGCAATAAAACACATTATAATACCACTGGTTGTATTAAGAATTCTCCATGATTTTTTCTCCTTAAAAAAATGGGAAAGATAACGAGCTCCATATGCTAAAGAAAAAAACCACATTAATGCAGCAAAGATAGCTCCTGTTGCAAAAAATAATTTTTCTTGGTTATTAAATTGTCCGCTTATTCCTCCTAGAATTAGGATATTATCTAGATACATTTGTGGATTGAAAAAATTTATTATAAGTAAATTAGTTATAGTTTTTTTATAACTATCTATTTTTTGATTATTATAAGAATAATATTTTGTATCTATAAATATTGCGTTATAGAAGGATTTACAAGCATAAAGGAGTAAAAATATTATGCCTCCATATTTTAGAGCTGTTATTATATTATAGTTATATTCACTAATTGCTCTAGTGCCATATATTGCTACTATTATCATTATAGATTCAATCATTGAGCATGTTGCAGCAATAGTAAATAGATAAGATCTGGTAATGCCATTCTTAAGAATGAATATATTTTGAATACCTATCCCAATAATCAATGCTGCATTAGTTGTATACCCTTTTAGGAATGTGGTGATAAATAATAAGTTAGTCACTATATAATTGTTGTTATTTTTATTTAGCTAAAATTAAGTATTTATCTACGAATTAATTAAATTTATGGCAATTAAAATTAAATATTAAGGTTTGTTTTAATTTTATTAGCATTTTATATAAAAAATAATATAGTTTAATAATATATGCATATAAAATATGCACTATAAAAATTATCCTTGAAAATGACTGTCTTAGTACTATATTTAAAAGGGAATTAAGTTAATGTTACATGCTAAGTATATAATAATAGAGTGTTATTAGTATTATTGGGTTTATTGCTATGCAAATTAATTATTATTAATATCATTGTTTTATATTTTACTAAGTATTATCTATAATAAAGTTATTCTGATAATACTACTTAAGTATAATACGGGATTTATTCAAAATAAATAAAAATATTTTAGTTAATTGAGGTAAAGATATGGATAAAGAAGGAGCTTATAAAAAAAGTGCCCAAAAAGATCAAGATATAGTTAAAAATATTAATATAAAAGATGAAGTTTTAGAACAATCGCATTGCAGTGATGAAAGTAATTTAAATACAGATCAAAATCTTAAGGTTAAGACTAATAAAGAAAATGCTAAAACGGAAAAAAAATATTATGGCGATGCTAATACTGGTTTAGATGGTACAGAAAAGAATATAAAAGATGAAATTAAAGATATAAAAAGCGTATTACTACAACCTGATAAAAAATCTAAAGAAAAAATAGATGATTTAACTAAGCAGGTGAAAATGTTGCAAGATAAACTTCTTCGTAGTATGGCTGAAATAGAGAATATGCGCCATATGGCTAGCAAAATGATGGAAGAAGCAAAGGATTACTCTATTACTGCTTTTGCAAAAGATTTAATCCCTGTTATAGATAATTTTACTAGAGCTCTTGCTTATATACCTAAAAACCCTAGTAAAGAAATAGAAAGCATATCAACAGGGATTCAAATGGTAAAAAAAGATTTAGAAGTAGCATTTACCAAACATGGCTTAAGATCAATAGTACCTAAAAAAGGGGATATTTTTGACCCAAATAATCATCATGCGATTTCTCAGATTAAAACCACAGAATATAGTGCAGGCAGTGTAATGGATGTTATGCAAATTGGCTATAAAATTAATAATAGACTAATTAGGCCAGCATCAGTTACTGTTGTTAAGCAAGAATACAAATGATTAGTAAAGTAAAATTGTTTAAATATACTATATAAATTTATGTTGTTTAGAAAAAATTTTATAAAAACTATTTTATTAATTTTTTTATTAAGTTCAAGTTATACTTGGACTGTTTTTGCGATGTTAGAACAAGATCAAATATCAGAAGTAATAATTGAAGGAAGAGGAAATAACGTTTATGAATCTAAGATAAAAGCTCAAGAATATGGTTTAAGAAGAGTTTTTCTATTGTTAACAGATAAGTGGGGAATTCATAAGCATAAAGAGTTATTACCTTTAATTGACTATAATGATTTAAAAAAGATTTTTACTCCTATTTTAGTTACTAATGAACTTAGTAGTGAAAAAGAGTATAAAGCAATGATAACATATGCTTATGATAGAGTGCAGTTTATTCGATTGTTGGCAAATTATAAAAGTGATTATATAAATGATTTATTTTATAATTATTTGGTTATTCCAGTAGTAAAGCGAGGGAATAAAATAGATGTTTGGGGGAATGGTAAAACAGGAGAGCAATGGTATAATAATTGGAATAGTTTTCGGATAGTGTTAGAGAATAATAAAATGCTATATCCAGAAAATAGTCTTTTTATAGAACAAAAAATTCATGAAAAAAATTTATTCTCTTTAAATTTTGAAGATTTTTTATCAATATTTGATAAATCTTTATTTAAGAGTGTAATGATTGTAGTAGCAGAGTATTTTACAAATTTTGAAAATAATAAATATATATTAAAAGTAAAGTGTTTCTTGATGGATTTTGAGGTTATAAATCATTCTCTTATCTATGAAGAGAATTTTATTATTAATAACGTGAAGGATATTAATGGTATTATTAAGAGATTTATCGATAATTTAATTGATAAATATGGAATATTAAGAAATAATACTTCTTATGATAGTCAGGATTTATCTAATAATATAACAAATGCTGAAGATTTATCACCATTGCAGCAAGATCTAACTAGGCTAGTTGTAATGTATTTTAATGTATATGATCAGGAAGAGTTAAGTATTATAGAACAGAAAATTAAAAAGGTTGCTCAGATTATTAATTTTTCTATTGAAAAAGAAGCAGAATCAAGCTATAAAATTAATATTTATACCAATCATTCTGATTATGATTTAGCTGAAGGCTTATATTTTAACGGCTTAAGTTATAGCATTAATAATAATGTACGTAGTTTAATTAATGTTCAACAGGGAATATAAAATTACTAATAAATTGATTAAAAATTACTCTACTCTTTATGTATAAAATGTTATTTTGGTTGCTGTTTATTTTAATATTTTTTTCATGTGTCTATTTTTTATCTAGCGTTATAGCACCTTTTTTTTGGGCTTTTATTGTTGCCTATTTTTTACAGCCTTTAATTGGATTATTAAAAACAAGATATAATTTATCATATACTAGCGCAACGATTATAGTGTTTATAATTTTTATTAGTAGTTTGATATTAATGCTTACACTATTAATTCCAGTTTTATATAAGGAATTACTTTTGTTTATTAGTAAAATATCGTCTTATAAAGCAGAATTAAATGCAGTAGTAACTCTTTTATTAAGGCAATTTAATATGCTAAATCCAGAGATTGCGACTAGGATAGCAGATTCAATAAAAGTTTTTTTACAGTTAGTGTTAGATATGGTTTCATCTTATACATATTATGTTTGGAATTATGCTTTAGCTACAATTAATTTCTTTATTACTTTGTTTTTATTTCCTATCATATTATATTATTTTTTACGTGATTGGAATAATATATTTTTAACTATAAATTCAATATTACCTATAAATAATAAGATTATGGTAAAAAAAATATTTATTGAAATTAATGGTTTGGTATCAGCTTATATTAGAGGACAATTAAATATTTGTTGTATTGTATCTATTTATTATGCTATAGGAATAGCTTTAATAGGGCTTGTCGATATGGCTTTATTTTTAGGTATTTTATCTGGGTTTATGATTATTTTACCTTTTATAGGTGTCTTTATTTCTTTTTTAATAGTATCTATTGGATTTATTTTTTTAAATGGTTTTTCAGTTAAATTATTATATGTTTTATTGTTATTTATTATAGGACAAGTGTTTGAAGGTTATATCTTAACTCCTAGAATTATAGGAAATAGAATAGGGTTACATCCTGTATGGATAATATTTGCTGTTCTTATTAGTGGAAGTTTATTAGGATTTTTTGGTATATTATTTGCTATTCCTATCGCTGGAATAGTAAAAATAATAATTAAGTATATTATTAATTATTATAAATCTAGTATTATATATAATGGATAATTTCTATCTACTAACCTAGTATAGGGTTTTATTATATATAAACAATAGTTTTTATGCAGCAAATAGTTTTACCTTTTGGTTTATTAAAAAATCTATCTGAACCAGATGATTTTATTGTATCTAAAGCTAATCTTTTAGCCTATAATACCATATTAGGATGGCCAAATAGCTGGGGTGTTAGACCTTATGAGAAAACACTTATTATTAAAGCTAGTAAATCTGGCGGAAAAACAATTTTGGCTAAAATTTGGGCAAAAATATCATCAGCTGTTTTTATTTATAGCTATTCTGATATTACTGATATAGTTCTTAGTAAATATAATGCTTTTATTATTGATGGGTTAGATGATAATTGGAAAGAAGAGGATTTATTGTATTGTTTTAATTATTTTAATGAAAATAATAAGTATTTACTTTTAACCTGCAGAGATATTTATAATATAACTCTTCCAGATTTATCATCAAGAATTAGCTCTATTAATATTATTACTATTGATCCACCTAATGATGAATTAATAAAGATTTTAATTTTTAAGCTTTTTTCTAACTATTCTGTTACTATTAGAATAGAAGTAATTCATTATTTAGTTAAGGTATTGCCTAGAGAGTATAGTAAAATTATCAATATAGTTAATAAAGTCAATGAGCTAGCACTAATTAGTAAAAAAAAAATTACTATCCCTTTTGTTAAAAAAATAATAAAAGATTATTTTGATATAAATAAGTAAAATGAATTATAAGACAAAAAATTTGTTTTCTACATAAATAGGCTTTATATATATAATATATATTATGTTTTTATAGTTAGACCACTTTAGCCGAATTTAGTAAGTTCACCTGAGAGAACTTATGTACAGGTGGGCTCAGTGTTAGCTATACCACGGTAATAACTAGGGACCAATCCCTTAATAAAATTATACTCCTAGGGTTTTATTTTACTATTCGTACTAAGCAGCCTAACCAATTTATAACTATAATTTAAAGTTTAGATAATTTATTTTAAGGATTATAACTATTAGAATTTGGTATAAAATTATCTATTTTAAAATAAGGAAACTCAGTGTTTGATATTTTTTTATTGATATTATTTGTTTTGTCTTGTGTCGTTATATTGAACCAAATTATTAGAAAAACTAGTGGTATAGTTGTTATTATAATATATTTTTTATAATATATCGAGCTTATTTTTAATATAGTTTTTTTAGTGTTATTATCATTATATTTTTCTTCTTGCAGAGGAGGAGTAAGACCAAGAAATTTATAGTACATTTTAATGTAACCATTAATGTATGGTTGACCTGGGAGATTATTATAATTTTCTTCTTCTATGTTAATTAAGTATGCTTTCCTTATATTTAACCGATTAGATATTTCTGCAATAGAATATCCAGCTTTTTCTCTAGCTTCTTTAAGTATAGAATAATTTGATTTTTGATTTTTTTTAATTAATGTACTCATCTATTTTTCTAATTTTTCTTATAAAAGTTTCAAATTTTTTATTTGCTAGTATTAGCATATTTAGGCTTATTGTGTCATGTTTTTTTAAATCTTCTATAAAAGAAGTAAATATAGTAGAATATGTGTTATCATTTTCAAACCATGTTGATAAAGTGTTAATATTACGATTTAATTTAATTGTATTAATTATTAATCTTTTTTGTTTATCATAGAAATCATCTTTTAATGATTGTATAGATAATTTATTCCAATATGAATCAGTAACTTGATTATCACATTCTTTCCGTAACCAATCTATATTTAATAAGTATCCACATTCAAAATATAGTTTTGCTACTTGTTCATTTTTAAGATTAGTTATTTTTGCAATATATATTATATCAAAAGCAGAAACAATGTTTTCAAGTACAGCAATATCATGAGCAAGTTTTTTATCAACTCCATTATTAGTATAATATTTTATTGTAGTTAAAAATTTTGTTTTTACTTCTCCTAATAATAAAGCATTAATAACTTTAATTAATTTTTGAATAGGTATTTGATATTCCTTAATAGAGTATCCAATATTAATTGGCACTTGAGTATTTTTTATAAACCAAGCAATTCCTCTACGCATAATTTTAGTTAAATTATTAAATATATCTACTTTTATAGAGGTATTTATTTCACTGTTTAGTTTTTCAGTTTGTTTCCATAATTTATCTAGATTAAAAATCTCACAAATAACTATATAAGCTTTAGTAATATCACATATTTTTGCTTCAGTTTCTATTTGGATAGTTCTTATTAAGGGACCACTAAGTTGATTAACAATTTTATTTGTTATTATTGTAATTATTATTTCTCTACGTAGAGGATGTTTTTCTATTTCTTCATAAAACTTCTTTTGCATTAATAAAGGAAAATAATTATATAAAATTGTATTAAAATAACTATCATCTGCTATTGATGATTCTAGTAATTTTTTTTCTATGTACATTTTACTATAGGATAAGAGTACAGATAATTCAGGCCTTGTCATTCCTTCTTTAGATAAAGCTCGTTTTGTTAATTCTGCTTTACTTGGTAAAAATTCTACTTTTCTATTAAGTAATTTTGTTTGTTCAAACTCACTTATTAATTGACTATAATACTCAATATTTATTGCTGGAGTGAATTGTGCAATAGTAAGAGCTAGATTTTGGTTATAATTATCTATTAAAACTAGTTCTTCAACTTGTTTAGTCATAGTTGCTAATAAATTATTTCTTTCCTTTAAATTGATTTTTTTTGATGATATAGCACTATTTAAAGCAATTTTTATATTGACCTCATGATCAGAGCAATCAACTCCTGCTGAGTTATCTATAAAGTCGGTATTGATATGTCCTTGATTTAAAGCATACTCAATACGTCCTAATTGTGTTATTCCAAGGTTTCCTCCTTCACAAATAACTTTTGCTTGAATCTCATTTCCATTACAACGTACATTATCATTAGTTTTATCTCCAACATCTATATTATTTTCCGAGGATGCTTTAATATATGTTCCTATACCACCATTCCATATCAGATCTACTTTAGTACATAATATTAACTTTATTAATTCATCTGGGCTAACAGTAGTAGAATCAGTATTTAATAGTGTTTTGATAGTAGTTGAAATAGTAATTAATTTTTGTGATCTATCAAATATACCGCCTCCTTGAGATATTATTTCTTTATTATAATCGCTCCATTGAGATTTAGATTTATTAAACAATCTTTTACGTTCATTATAGCTGGTTATAGAGTCAGGATTAGGATCAATAAAAATATGTTTATGATTAAATGCAGCAATTAATTTTATATCTTTAGATAATAGCATGCCATTTCCAAATACATCTCCTGACATATCTCCAATGCCTACTACAGCAATAGCATCTTTTTTTATATTTACTCCTATATTATCGAAATGCGATTTAACTGAAATCCATGCTCCTTTAGCTGTGATTCCTATTTTTTTATGATCATATCCGTCAGATCCACCTGATGCAAATGCATCGTCTAGCCAAAATTTATATTCTCTTGATACTGCATTAGCGTAATCTGAGAATGTGGATGTTCCTTTGTCTGCAGCAACAACTAAATAATAGCTATCATCATCATATATTACTGTTTTCTCTGGTTTTTTAATTTTTCCATTTATTAAATTATCGGTTAAATCTAATAATCCACGTAGAAAGTCTTTATAACATTCTATTACTTTATTCATATACTGTTCGTTACTGCTATTATCTGGAGTAAAATTTACACAGAATGTTCCTTTTGCCCCTACAGGTACTATGACAGTATTTTTAGTCATTTGGGCTTTAACTAATTTATGTACTTCTGTTCTATAATCTTCTTTTCTATCAGTCCAACGTATTCCTCCTCTAGATACTTTTCCCCCTTGTAGGTGAATACCTTCAAACTCATTTGAGTATACAAAAATTTCAGCTGCTGGAATAGGTAGTTGTAAATCTGGAACTTTTGCAGAGTTAAATTTAATTGAAATATATTTTTTTATTTCATTATTAACAGTTTGATAGTAGTTTGTTCTAGTAATTGCTTCTATTAGCATATACATAGTACGTAATATTTTATCTTCTGCACTACTTGATACTTGTTTTAAATATTTATAAATTTTTTTGATTATTTGATTAGCTAATTCTTTAGATTGGTTGTTGACATTAAATTTTGCATCAAAGAGATTAATTAATAGATCAGTAAAGACATAATGTTTTATTAGAGTTAATTGTACATAGCCCTTACCATATATAAATCCAGTTTGATGTAGGTATCTGGTTAATGTTTTTACTAATTTTACTTTTTCCCAGGTAAAGCCTGATAATACTAGTAATTTGCTTAATGCATCACTAGTAAAAATGCCTTCATATATTTTATCTAATACTTTTTCTATATTTGTTTTTAATTGAGTAAAGTTAATATTAATTTTTATAGGACTTTTTAATTTAAATACATAAATCCAACTTTTATCAAAATATAATGATTTATTAATTATAAAACTTTGGGAGTCAATTGCTATGAACCCTAAATTTTCTATAGCAGGAAGAGTTTTTGAAAGTGTTAGGTACGTAGATGGGCTGTATATTTTTAATAAAAACTCATTATTTTTACAATGAATTAAATTAAATGTCGGTTTATTTATTTTTGTAGCTTTATATAGATAATCAAAATCCTGAATTACTATATTTGCATTATATTTATATCTATATTCAACAGGGAATTTTGTTTCTATTTTCTTATGTATTTCTGCTCCTTGATACCTACCTTTTATTTCGTATAATTTATGTAGTAAGTTATCTGACCAATTAGATGTAATATTAGATAGGTATTGTTCTATTTCCTGTATAGAAACAGTATTATTTATTTGGTTATTAGTATTACAATTATTGTCTATACTATTATTTGAGGCTATTGTAATAAATAAATGTGTGAAATCTTGTGCTATTACTGTTATATGATTAGTAAGAATTGTACTATTAAATTTTAGAGATAAATATTTATTTATATTACTATATACTTCTGGCGTTAATTGTTCTCTACGTAAAAAAATTATAATATTTATGAATAAGTTTAAACAATCTTGCTGCATAAACAGTTTTAATTTATTACTTAACATACTAGAGAGTATATGGATTGATATATAGTATAGATTTTCTGAATCGATATGAATTAATAATTCTCTAGGAAGAGATTCAATAATATTTTTAAGTTTTTTATTATTATAGCTATTTATTGGAAATTCTGCTTTATTAATGGCATAATTCATTTTTTCTCTTAATATAGGTATCTCTTCTATTGATTGATAGTAAATAGCATTACCATATAATCCAAATATAATAGAACCTTGTTCATATTCTCCGTTATTATTAATTTTTTTTATTAAGATATAATCAATTAATAGATTTTTATGTACTAAAGAGAAGTTATTAATTTTTCCTACCATCATTAAATGTTTAGAGTATGGCTCACTTTTTGACAGATTAATAATCTGCTGAATTTCATTAATATTGTTTTTCCATACATTTTTTAGACCTTCTGATTGTAATATTTGGCAGTTTTTACTGTTATAATCTAAAGTAGATAAAAAGGTAAAATTATTATTATATAACCATTTTAGGAAAGATAATGTTTCTTCACTATTCTTATCAAATGAGATATACAATTTTTTGTTGATTAAAATATTATTTATTATTAACTCAAATTTATTCAGTTGACTTTTCCATGATTTATAGGTAACTTCAATTAAGTTGATAATTTCTTCTATTTGACTTTTAATGATATCTATTTTATTTTGTTTAAAATTCTCTAATATTTTTATAAAGATTAATAATTCTCCAGTTTTTTCTGTATTATCATTATAATTAGTATAAATTTCTTCTAAATCTCCTGTATTGTTCCGTAGGCAATATATTACAGGATAAAACATAAATAAAGGATGAATAAGCATAGAAGAAATCAGATTATTAATTGAATCAATAATAAAAGACCTATTTTGTGTTGCTATTAATATGGTTGTTGTAGGTTTTTTTTCTAATTCTGTTTGTAGTATTTCTATTTTAGATAAATTTTCTTTTTTCTTAAAAAAATCAAATGCTAGTTCTGTAAAATTAGTAAATATATTTACTTGATTTTTAGTTTTATAATCGATAGGTATATAATTAAGAAATTGTTTAACAAATTTTTTATATAATGGATTATTTCTTTTAGCTTGTACTAAATGTAATATTTCTGTACCATGATCTTCAATTTCATAAATTTTTTCTATGTTGTTGATCTTTTTAAGAGTAGTATTCATATTGATTTTCCTTAACATATCAATGAATTTTTATGGTTAGTCAGTATTTATTGTGTATAATACAGTATTTATTTTATGTATCAATAAGTATATATATTATATTTTTAGTATACTAGTTATTAGTTTTTATGGACACAATTTTTGCATTAAGTTCTGCTTTTGGAAAATCAGGTGTGGCAGTTTTTAGGGTTTCTGGTCCTAATAGTTACATTGTTATAGAGCGACTCACTGATGGTGATATTACTAAAATAAAACCTAGGATTATGTATTTGCGTAAGATTTTTAATCCTATTTCTAAGCAGCAAATAGATCAAGCTTTAATAGTTTATTTTAATTCTGGATGTAGTTTTACTGGAGAAAAAGTAGTAGAGCTACATGTACATGGGAGTAGGGCTGTAGTTAAGATTTTATTCAATATTTTATCATCTATCGGTTTTAGATTAGCTGAGCCTGGAGAATTTACTAAAAGAGCTTTTATTAACGGTAAATTTGATTTAACTGCTGCAGAAGGTTTAGCAGATTTAATTGATGCTGAAACTGAGTTACAACATACACAAGCTATTAGGCAGTTAGAAGGAGGGTTAGAAAAAATATATGAAGATTGGCGTAGACGGTTAATTAAATTAATAGCTTTTCTAGAAGCTTCTATTGATTTTCCTGATGAAGAGATTTCTTATTCTGATGCCTTGACTGATAGCTATCAGTTAGTACAGGAGTTAAAGCAAGATATTATAAAACATTTAGATGATAATAATCGAGGAGAAAGATTAAGGGAAGGTTTAAGGTTAGTGATTTGTGGTGAACCTAACGTAGGAAAATCAACATTAATTAATTTTTTAATACGTAGAGAAGTAGCTATTGTTTCAGATATTGCAGGGACTACTCGTGATGTTATTGAAGGTCATATTGATATTTCTGGTTATCCTATTAATATATATGATACTGCTGGTATTAGGAATGATAGTAAAAATACTATTGAACAACTTGGTATTGAAAAAGCAAAAAGTCTATTAAAAAAGGCTGATATTAAAATTATTATTTATGATATTACTAATATTAATTTTTGTAATAATGATTATTTACTTAATCTTATTGATGAGAATACTATTATTATCTTTAATAAGATTGATCTTGTTGATAATAAATTAGATAATCTTAATCTTCCTAAGAAAATATACAATAATTGTCCTATTTTTTTATCGTTTAAATCCCAGATAGGATTAGAAAAAATAATTTCTTCTATTATAAATATTGCTGAAAAAATTGCGGCACCTACTAATTATCCTCAGATTACTAGAGCTAGGCATAGAATAGAATTAACAAAGGTTGTAGAATTTTTATCTTCTTTTGCTGTTAATACTGATTTAGTATTAGCAACTGAAGATATTCGTTTAGCAATACGAAAATTAGCAAGTATTACAGGAAAAATTAATGTAGATGATATATTAAATGAGGTATTTTCTAATTTTTGTATAGGAAAGTAAATGAAAATATTTAATAAATAAAAGATAATAATCTGCTTGATCTTATATAGTATTGATAAGTTCAAGCAGAATTTGATATATAATTAGGTTAAATTAAATAATACTATGAACTTATTTAGTTTTAGGTTTTAATTTATAGTTTACTAACAATAACAAAGCTATTGTTAGTAATAACAATAATAAGCTAACATAAGTAATTTGTAGAAAACCATTTTTGTATATATTTAATGACGCTATTTTATTTATAGTATTTGCTTTATCCTCATGAACATCAAATAGTGTATTATTTATTTTTGTTCCAATAAGATTAGTAATAGCTATTGATAACATTAATATACTCATAGCAAATCCTTTTTTATTTTTAGGTGCAAGAATAGTTACTTGGTTATGCATGTACGGAGATAGCATAAATTCTCCTGCACTTAAAATGGCAATAGATATTAATAGATATTTATAGTTAATTAAGTGATAAATATTTGCATTGATAGATCCAATATATAAAATAAAAAAGCATATAGTAATAGATAATATAGCAAAAGGGAATATTAAATAGTCCTGATTAATGATTGTCTTTTTTCTTATGCCATAAATTATCCCTAATGAGAGGATCACTAAAGGGTTAATAGATTGTAATACTGATGTTGGTATATGAATACCAAAAATTAAACAATTAATATGTCTATCAGTAAATAGAGTAATCGAACTAAGAGTTAGATTTGCAAATATAAAAAAAATAAGGAATAGAAGAATATAAATTAATAAGACAGAAAAATTTCTTCTTTCTTCTTTTTTGCTTATATTGATACAGTTATAATATAAGAATGCTATTAACATTAATAAAAATATTGTAGTAATATTTAAAATAGGATGGATAGTAGTAAGAGCATTATTAACATATTGTAAAATCTTTTTAAGAATATAATGAAACTTAAATACAAAGGAAGCTAATATAGCTAAGATTATAGCAAAAATTGTTATACTATAGTTGATAGTATTGATAGTGAGAGAAATTTTTTTTCTTATAGCAAGGTTTTCTAAATTTTTTTCACTACTAATGATATGCTCATATTTTTTTAAAGTAATTAATCCTATTGCCATACCAATTGCAGCTAATCCAAATCCATAATGCCAACCAAATTTTTCTGCAAGAAATCCGCAGCTAATAGTTGCTATAAGAGCTCCAAGATTTACACTAACATAGAATAAAGTGAAACCAATAGATCTATGTTCATGCGAATGATTATCATAACATATTCCTAATAGGTTTGTAATATTTCCTTTAAAAAAACCTGTTCCGACTGAAATGAAACCTAAACCTAGGAATAGGAAATTTTTTTCAAAATAGATAAATGTCATTAATGTATGTCCTATTATCATAAGCAAAGCGCCTATTATTAAGGTAGATTTAAAGCCTAGCAATTTATCAGCTATAAAACCTCCTAATATAGGCCCTGCATAACATATAGCAGTATAGAGGCCGTATATTGCATAAGCACTTTGATCATTTAATTTTAAATAGTTAGTTAAAAAGATCATTAATAAGCTACTCATACCATAAAAACTAAAACGTTCCCACATTTCTACCAAAAATAGTACTATAAGAAAATTAGGATATCTATATTTAATCATATTAGTATCATTATTTTGCTTAAATTCAGAAATTGTAGATGCTGAATTATTTTTTAATTGTATCATAATAAATAATTTATTAATAAATTTTAAAATTTATGAAATGAATAAATGGTATTTGTTTTAATAATTTTGTTATTAAAACATAAAATCATCTTTTTAGGCTACCTTTATTTATGATATTACTAAGCATTATCATAATTTAGTTGTTTTAAAGTTATATAAATAGGGGGGGAGTAGTGTTCAGTAAAACTATAAATAATTAGGTGGTATGGTACCTATAGTGCATAACATTGTTAATAACAAGCATAGTTTTATTCATGTACATGATAAAACATAAGGTAAATAATAAAAAATACATAATTTGCATTGTTTTTGTATGTGTAATCTTATAGGATAACATCCTTATTTTAAACTTAAATTAGTATCATCAATATAATAAGTATTATCCAATATTTTTATTTAGTATTTCAAAAATTCTATAGGAATTTTAAGAATTGTTGGCCCTATTGTCAATAGGTATTTATAATTCCTATTATAAACTATTATAAATTCTTTAATAAGATAAATTACTATAATATAATTAACAATATTAAGTTATTTTATTTGCATTTTAAATAAATTTTTTAACTGTGATGATTTATTAATATCGCTTACAATATATATTTTTAGTTTTAAGTAAGCTTATGGTAAGCTTAATAAGCAAATATCAGATTTAAATAGAAAAAATAGTTTTAATTTAATGCTAGATTAGCTAATCTATATATAGTAATATGTCTAGTTTTAAGAGTGATTATAATTTTATGGGCTTTAAAAATATCTATACTGCTACAGCTGTTTTGGAAATAAATTTAGCTGCAATAAAATATAATTATAATAAATTTTTGCAAGTAAGTAAAACAAAGGTAGCATCAGTAGTTAAGGCTAATTGCTATGGTTTAGGGGTACAAAAGATAGTTCCATTTTTATATCAGTGTGGATGCAACGATTTTTTTGTTGCTAATTGCGATGAAGGGGTTGTTGTAAAGCAATTATTATCAAAGAGAGCTAATGTTTATATCTTATTTGGAGTATTTGCTGATAATGTTAATGACTTAGTAGCAAATAATTTAATACCAGTGATTAATAATTTACAACAATTATCTATTTGGTATAATCAAGCTAAATTATGCCAAAAAAAATTACCGTGTGTAATACATGTAGATAGTGGATTAAATAGACTTGGGCTAACAGAGCAAGAATTATTACCTTGTTTTGAAATACTAAAATCTAGTTTTCTAGATTGTTATTATATAATGAGTCATATGATAAATTCTAAAAATCAAGATAATATTATAAATTATCAGCAATTATTAAGATTTAGAAAAATCACTCAATATTTTCAAGAAATAAAAAAAAGTTTATCTAATTCTTGGGCAGTATTATTAGGTAAAAAATATCATTTTGATTTAATTAGGGTAGGGGGAGGGTTATATGGAATAAATGCTAAATTATTAGCACTGAAATCTGTAATTAGATTATTTGTTCCAATTATACAAATAAAACAGGTGAAATCGGGAGAGTCGGTTGGTTATGAAGCAACATTTAATGTCGAGAATAATATGTTAATTGCGGTAATAGCTATTGGTTATGCTGATGGGTTACCTATTTCTTTAAGTAATAAAGGTTGTGTGTATATTAATAATCAGATTGCTCCTATTATAGGAAGGATTTCTATGGATTTAACTACTATTGATGTAACTAATATAGCCAAAAATGATATTTTTTTAGGGCAAAAAGTTGAAGTAATAGGAGATAATAATAATTTAGATAAAGTAGCAAATTTAGCTGGCATAATCAGTTATGATTTAGTAACTAGGTTAGGAAATCGGTTAAAAAAAAGTTATATTAGTTGAAGTATAACTAATATATTAGTTAATATAATAAATGACTTATTAATACTAATTTAATGAACAAGATGCTGGTAAGTTTTTTAATAAAGAGAATTAGATATATAGGAGCAGGTTTTATTTCTAGCATTAGCAGATTATGGTTGTTTATGGAGTTTATATTTATTACGTTATCTAGAGTGTTTGTAAAGCCGTATTTTTGTCATTTGATATATAATCAAATAATGGTAATGGGATTTTTTTCATTATTAATAGTAGGTATGACTACCTTTTTTTCTGGAGCAGTTCTTGTTTTACAAATTTACAATTATTTTTATGATTATTCTAAAGAGTCTATTATAGCGAATATATTAGTATTATCTATTGTTAAAGAACTAGGTCCAGTGCTATCTGCTTTGATGGTAGCAGGTAGGGTGGGTTCATCTATTGCAGCTGAATTAGCTACAATGCGGGTAACAGAACAAATAGATGCTATATTTGTATTAGCTACAGATCCTATAAAATACTTAATAGTTCCTAGAGTATTATCAATATTAATTACTATTCCATGTATAGTTTTTATTGGAAATATTACTGGTATATTAGGAGGTTATATTTTGGGTATATATAAACTAAATTTTAATAATAGATTATTTTTAGGATATATTATAAATGCAATTGTAGTACAAGATATTGTTATTGGTTTAATAAAAGCAATTATTTTTGGGTTTTTAATTAGTTTCATTAGTTGTTATAATGGGTACTATTCAGAAAGGGGAGCAAAAGGAGTTGGAAGGGCTGCAACTAAATCAGTAGCTGGGTCATCTATATTGATCTTAGTAAGTAATTACTTGTTAACAATATTTATGTACTGATTTAGTTATAAAATTAAGTTAACTGATATATATATCATAATAAGGAATTAAGTTTTGGAGAAAGCTAAGTTATGCTTTTCTAATTAATTGATAAATAAGCTATAACACAAGAATTGTTAATTAGTTTATATAATATTATTGGAATAATTTTAAGATAATCTTAAAGCATTAGGAAAATATGAATAATAAAATAATAGTCAGTTCTTTATATAAGTCATTTGGAGATAATAAGGTATTAAAAGGGATAGATTTAGTAATAAAAGAAAATAAATCTGTAGCTATTTTAGGTCCTTCAGGAATTGGAAAGTCAATTTTAATAAAAAGTTTAGTAGGATTAGTGACTCCAGATTCTGGCTCAATAATTATTGACGGAAAAGAGACAGTTGGGATGTCAAATAAAGATAGAATGAGATTATTTGAAAGTTGTGGGTTTATGTTTCAAGGAGGAGCATTATTTGATTCATTAACAGTAGAAGAAAATATTACGTTTCATGCTAATAATTTGTATTCGCTTACTAAAGATGGGAGGTTAGAATTAGCAAGAAAGAAACTTCAAGAGGTAGGGCTATCTCCTGATATATTAGAATTATATCCAATAGAATTATCAGGTGGAATGAAGAAAAAAGTATCTTTAGCACGTGTAATTGCAACTAATCCTAAGCTGATATTTTTTGATGAGCCAACAACAGGACTTGACCCGCTAATGAGTCAGACTATTAATAGTTTAATAAAAAAAATAAAGAAAGATATAGAATCAACTATTGTAATAATAACTCATAATTTTGAAAATGTTGCAGATATAGCTCAAGAGGTTGTTTTTATGCATAATGGAAAAATTGCCTGGAAGGGAAAGAGTAAAGATATCTATAAGTCTAATAATCAATATTTTCAAGATTTCATTAAATGCAATTAAATAAAATTAAAGAATTAATATGCATTATTAAATATTATTCTAATTGTTAGATACATGCCTTTTTGTTATTATATAAACCTAATATTTATAAGCCTGGCTATAATTTACTTAAGGATTATGTTATGTTTAAGCTAATTAAACATATTATTTTTGATATTCAAGATGAATGCTAAATAAATATATACTTAATATAGCATGGTTGTAATACTGCATTAAGTATTATTGACTTAAACATTATAATGTTATTTTATTTTCAAATAAAACCAAACTAAATAATGCGTAAATATAAAAAAACAATAATTGTGATATTTTTATCACAATTATTGTTTTTTTTATTGTTTTTAAAATCTATTAAGCTATTATTTAAGAATAATTTTATTGCTATCTATAGCATATATGTTATATAATACTTAACCAGTAAGATAGTGGTATTTCAAGAAGAAGATTGTTGTTTATTATTGCTAGCAATAATAAATGATAATAACATACCTTTGCTGAATGGCAAAGATTTGAGATAGGCTGATTACTAATATTAATACAATTTTTAATTTTTTGGAGAAAATATATATTATGAAAAAAGTTATGTTAACAGCATCAGCTGCTGTATTGTTGAGTAGTGCATCTGTGTATGCTTCAGAAGGAAAATTCTTCTTTAGATTATTACCAGGAGCGTCTTTCAATTTTTTCGAGACAGAAGTTGAATTTAATGTGCCACAAGGAATCGCAGATACTAATAAAAAAGAAATTGATACAAAAACAAAAAAAGAAGGTTCAATTGTAAAAAAAGTAAATTTTAAAAAGGATAATGGTATAAAATCTATTGTTGGAGTAAGTGGTGATCTAGGTTATTATGTTAGTGATCAATTTAGAGTTGCTCTAAGTATAGGGTCAGGATTTAGTGATTATTATAATATAGATAAAAAAATTGATGATTTCAAAATTAGTTCTACTGATGTTGATAATATAAAATCATTAACCAATGCTATGGAAAGTGATAAAAAAGCAAAAGAAGATGCAGAAAAAAAACATAATGAGATTAATGATGCTCTAACTAAGGCTAATATTGATTTGGATCTTGCTAAAAATAATAAAGAGACTGCTGAAAATACTAAGACTAATGCTCAGACTGTTAAGGATAATGCTGATAAGGCTGCTGAGGCTGCTAAGGCTGCTAATGATGCTCTACCTGAAAATGCTGCTGAAGGTGATAAGCAGGCTGCTAAAGCTAAGCTTGAGAAGGCTACTGCAGATGCTACTGCTGCTGCATCTGCGCTTCAAAAGGCAACAACTGATGCTAGTGCAGCTAATACTAACTATGACACTGCTAAGGGTGTTGTTGATTCTAAGAAGAGTGAGCATGATGAAGCCAAAAAAGTATTAGACGAGAAGAAAAAGAGTTATGATAATAGTAATAAAGAAGTAGCTCTTGCAAAAACACCAGGAGATTTAGGAAAGGCTATTACTGAGTTTGCAAACAGTGGTAAGATTGTTGTTTCATCATATTCAGCGTTTATTGTTGGAGAATATGATGTAGTTGATTCATCATTTTGCAAAGTATTTGTAGGAGGAGGTCCAGGAGCATCACTAGTTAATTCACATATAGAATCAGATTCAGGGAAATTTAATGAGTTAAAAAGGGTTGCTGTAGAGGCTGATAAAATTGCTAAAGAAAAAGGTGATGATAAAAGTACTGCGAAAATTCAAGCTGGCCAAGGTAATTATGTAAATGAGAAAGATCAAAAGAAACTAGACATCGCTTTTAGTGGGAAGGCATATTTAGGTATCTCAAAGCAGTTTACACCTATAGTACATGGAGAGGTTGTTGCAGGCTATACTTTTAAAGGAAAAAGTGATATTATAGCAAAAGCTGTTGATGACAAATGGTATGTAAAAGGTACTGATGGAAAAAATAAATTAACACATCATAATGTTAATGTATCTGTAGGCGTTAGAATAGATATCTAATTTATTTAAATTTTCTCTTCAAAAGATAGGGATATTATCCCTATCTTTTGAATTTATTTTTTAAAGATATATAGAACTATTTTATTGCTATATAGCCCTGTGTGATATAACTAATTTTTAACAGTTAGTATAATATTTTAAAGAAAAGATTCTCCTTATTGTTGTTAGGAATAAAAATTAATAATTAATAATTTATATTTACTAAAAAGCAAAGATTTTAGATAGGTTAGTTACTTTCATATAATGTAATTTTAATTTTTCAATATAATATATATGCTATGAAAAAAATTATGTTAACAGCATCAGCTGCTGTATTGTTAGGTAGTGCGTCTGTGTATGCTTCAGAAGGAAAATTCTTCTTCAGATTGTTACCAGGGGCATCTTTTAACTTTTTTGATACAGAAGTTGAATTTAATGTACCACAAGGGATGACAGATACTAAAAAAGAAGAAAATTCTAAAAAAGAAAAGGATTCAATTGTAAAAAAAAAGTTTAAAAAGGATAATAGTATAACATCTATTATTGGATTGAATATTGATGCAGGTTATTATATTAATAATCAATTTAGAGTTGCTATAAGCCTAGATTTAGGATTAAATGATTATTATAATATAAAAAAAAATGATAATTTAAAGATTAGTACTACTAAAACTCAAGAAGTTGGTGATCATGCTAAGGCTAATGATATGGGTAGTTTTGTTAAGATTGCTACTAATATTTTGAATAGCAGTACTGTTGTTTCTGGTGTAGCTAGGGCTGTTGCTAAAGCTGTTGATGATGCTAAAATTAATAAGATTAAAGCAGAGGACAAAGTAAAATCTGAGGAAGCATCAGAAAAAACTATAATGAATGAGATAGCTTGTGCAAAAATACGAAGAGATTTAGGCAATGCTATTACTGACTTTGCAAACAGTAGCAAGATTGTTGCTTCATCATATTTAGCATTGATTGTTGGAGAATATGATATAATTGATTCATCATTTTGTAAAGTATTTATAGGAGGAGGTCCAGGAGTATCACTAGTTAATTCATATTTAGAATCAGATTTAGGAAAATTTAATGAGTTAAAAAGACTTGCTACAAAGGTTGATAAAATTGCTAAAGAAAATGGTGATGATAAAAGTACTGCAAAAATTCAAGCTGGCCAAGGTAGTTATGTAGAAGAGAAAGATCAAAATCAACAAGACTTGACTTTTAGTGGAAAGGTATATTTAGGTATCTCAAAGCAGTTTACACCTATAGTACATGGAGAGTTTGTTGCAGGTTATGCATATAAAGGAACAAGTGATATTATAGCAAAAGCTGTTGATGACAAGTGGTATGTACAAGGTACTGATGGAAAAAATAAATTAACACATCATAATGTTAATTTTTCTATAGGCGTTAGAATAGATATCTAATTTATTTAAATT
>CAYXTI010000011.1:0-23443 GCA_964468495.1 uncultured Rickettsiaceae bacterium
TGGTAGCAACCTGCGCAAAATTAGAAAATTCTTTATTACCAACTGCAAAATCAGTAAAAGATTTGGAAGTATGACTAAATCCAGCTATAATAGTTCCAACTAAAAAAATAACTATGAATGATATATCTAAAATATGCATAAATAAATGCTCTATTAAAATTTACCTTTAAAACTCTGAAACATTATCCACTCTAGCCTAAAATAATATAAAATACAACCCCCATCATTTATAAAGTAACCACTAATATCGATAGTATATAATTTTATATTTAAGTAGAATTAATGTAATCACTAATTTATAAATATTTTATCAAAATGTAATTTTAAAACCTTATCAAATTCCTCGATACTGATAACTTTACCTAAATGTACAATAGAAGTAACTGAATATTCTTTAATACCGCACGGAATTATTCCTTTATAGTTTTCTAAATTTGGGTTAATATTAACCGCTATACCATGATATGCTATCCATTTTCTAACTTTTATTCCAATTGCTGCTATTTTTGCAATAATATTATTATATCTTGTCCAAATTCCTACCATTCCTGATATTGAAAATGCTTCAATATTAAATTCTAATAATACATTAATAATCCACTGTTCAAGATTTTTAATATAATTTTTAATATCCTTCCCTCCTAAAATGTATTCCATACTCAAAATAGGATAAATTAATCTTTGTCCAGGACCATGATATATCCATCCCCCTCCTCGGTCAGTATAAGTAATTGGAATTTTATCACTATAAATGAGATCACTATCCTTAAAACTTCTGCCTGCTGTATAAACATCATTATGTTCAACTAAATAAACTGATCCTATTTTTTTCTTTATTAATATCTCCTCTACTACCTCATTCATAACTAATAACCACTTATTATATTCTGTATAGCCATCTATTTTTATCCAATTTATTTTTTGCCTCTTATTCATTATATTATATTTGTCCATTTTTATGCTTTATTATCAATCATATAAATTAACTTCAAATATTTATGTTCTCCCAAACAACTTTTCTATATCATTAAGTTTTAACATTATATAAGTTGGACGCCCATGATTACACTGTCCTGAATTTGGGGTTTTTTCTATTTGTCTTAATAATTCATTCATCTCTTCAATTAACAATTTTCTTCCTGATCTAATAGAATAATGACAAGCATAAGTTTCTGTGACATGCTCAATCAATCTTGACAATACAACATTATCCCCTTCAGATACTAAATAATCAGCTATATCTTGTATTAAATTAATAATATTTACATCTCCTATTAAACTAGGAACTTCAGAAACAATAATAGATTTTTCACCAAATTTTTTAACAGTTAACCCTAGATTAGACAATTTTTTTTTATATTCTTCTATTAACTCTGCCCTTTTATTATCTGGCATTTCTATAATCTCAGCAATAAGCAAACGCTGTTTAATTAAACCATTATTTGCTAATTGAGACTTTATTTTCTCATATACAATACGTTCATGTGCAGCATGTTGATCTACTATAATAATATTATCTTTAGTTTGAGAAATAATATAGTTCTTATATAGCTGTGCCTTTGCAAAGCCTAACGGATAGTGATTATTATTTAAATCATAATTTTGTCCTTGTTTTTTTACTGTATCATTATCTTTACTCTTATTATCTTTACTCCCATTATCTTTTACATAGTTTCTTTCCAATACATCATTTATTAAGTTATAATCTGGTCTATTATAACCAAAAACCATATCTCTATCTTGAGTTCTAGCAAGTTCTACTACTTTCTCGTTACTAAAAATATTATTATTGTTATTATGTACTAGATTATTGTCATCTTTACTATTAACTACTTGATTATATAAACTCTCTTTAATGTTTTTTAAATCGTCATTAACGTAATGATTATTTTTTTCATTACTCTGTATATAATCTAATGCTTTATTAGAAATTGTACTAGCTACTCTATAATTACAATTGGATAATGCACTTTTTATCCCATTAATTACTACAGCTCGTACCATAACAGGATCAAAAAACCTGACCTCTGTTTTAGATGGATGGACATTAACATCTACTAATATAGGATCAATATCTATAAATAATACACAAACAGCATACCTACCTTTTACTAAAAAATCTTGATATGACAATTTTAATGCAAGATTCAAAACTTTATCTTTTATTGGTCTATTATTAACAAATAAAAATTGATCTTCCATAGAAGCTCTATGAAAAGTAGGCAAACTACAGAATCCATATACCCTAATTTGGTTATTTTCTAGATTAATAGGCAATGCGTTTTCTAAAAAACCTATACCTAATATATCTCTAATACGTTGTTTTATTTGTTTTTCTTTACTGCTATCACTAACCTTATAATTAAATATTTCTTTATTATTATGAACTAATCTAAACTTAATATCAGGCTTACTAAGAGCAATCTTTTTAATACAATCAATTACTGCATTAAATTCTGTTCTATCTGTACGTAAAAACTTTAATCTAGCTGGAGTAGCAAAAAATAAATCACTAACCTCTACTACAGTTCCTGTATTACTTAAAGTTGTTGTTAATTCTTGTTGCTTTCCACCAATTATTGATAAACTATAAGCTTTATGCAAATCTCTTGTTTTGGTAGTAATTTTTAATTTACTCACTGCACCTATAGATGGAAGTGCTTCACCTCTAAAGCCAAAAAATTTGATATTCATCAAGTTATTTTCATCTAATTTTGAAGTAGCATGCCTTTTAACAGATAACAACAATTCCTCTTTTGTCATACCTACTCCGTTATCTGATATAACTATTAAATTTTTTCCTGCTCTCTCTAAAATTATCTGAATTAATTTAGCTCCAGCATCTATAGAATTTTCTAATAACTCTTTAACCACTGAAGCAGGACGTTCTATTACTTCTCCAGCAGCAATCTTATTAATAACATTATTGGAAAGAATTTTTATCATTGTTTTATGCTATTATTAAATAAAAATATACTAAAATCTCTTTATTTCACATAAGGATTAGATGTTTTTGAAAAATACATCCTAATTGGGATACCTAGTAAATTAAACTCTTCTCTTAAAGATGTTAATAAATAGTTTTTATACGTATTACTAATATTGCTAGGATCATTACAAAAAATCTTAAATGTTGGCGGCCTAATATTAATTTGAGTTATATATTTAAGCTTTATTTTTCTATTCCACTTCTTCTTTATTGGTAATGGATGTTTCTTTGTTGCTATTACCAACCAGTTATTTAATTTACTAGTAGTAATCTTAAAATTCCATAACTGATAAGTTTTAATAGATTGATCTAATATACTTAAAATATTATCATTATTAATAGCAGAAATATACAATATAGTTATTTTCTTCAATTGAGATAAAAAATGAGATAATTTATACTGGATTTCTTTTATAAAATTCTTCATATCTCTAATTAAATCACACTTATTAATCACTACTACTACCCCTCTTCCTTCAGAAATAGCATAATTAATAATAGTCAAATCTTGTTTTTCAAATGCAATTGAAGCATCCATGATAAAAACTACTATATGTGAAAAACATATATTTTTAATCGTATCTGTAACCGATAACTTCTCTAAGCTATCAACTATTTTTGATGCTTTTCTTAAACCAGCAGTATCAATTAACTTTATATTATAATCTTTATATTTCCATAAAATAGATATTGATTCACGAGTAATCCCAATTTCATTACCAGTTAACACACGTTGCGATCCAACAATCTTATTAATTATAGTAGATTTACCTACATTAGGTCTTCCAACTATAATAATTTTAATATCCTCTGTTTTAATCTCCTCTGTTAATACACTGCAATTATTTATAACTTTATCTTCTTTTTCTATTATATGATCATTTATTACTTGATATAAATCAGCTAATCCTTGACCATGTTTAGCAGATATAGCTATAGGATTATCACTACCTAAATTATAATAATCTTTATCAAAAAAACTCGCCTTTTCTACTTTATTAACAACAATAATATATTGTTTCTTCATTTTTCTTATAAATCGAGAAAAAAATTTATCTGTTAATGTAACCCCATCTAAATAATCAATTATTAATAATACTAAATCAGCTTCACAAATTGCTTTGTTAGTTTGAACCATCATATTAAATGATAATGCATTATTAATTTTTTCTTCTAATCCCGGTGTATCAATAATATCAAATTCCATTGATCCTATTCTAGCACTAGAATATTTTCTATCTCTAGTTACCCCTCGCTGATTATGCACAATAGCACGTTCACTAATACTTAACCTATTAAACAAGGTAGATTTACCTACATTAGGCCTACCAACTAATACAATTTTTTTAGTCATGCGTTTTACTTATATCATTTATTATTAATAATAATTATTAGGTTATATAAAATATGATTTATATTAGAAATTATGATATTTAATCACCTATAGCACAGCAATTATTTATTACATTAACTTTATATTAATCAATATTGTATTAATAATCTAACCAGATATAATAGCATTATTTATTTTATATTATATAATAAACTATAAAAATTAATAAGTTATATTCTTAACTTATTAGCTCTATTGAGCAATATTTTTATGTTATGATATGATCTTTTTACTTTGAATATCTATTAGTGTAATTAAATATACTAACATACAATAATAAGCTGCAGTGATTGTATATATAATATAATGCGAACAAAAAAGTGCTATATAATATGATATATAAAATTATATATCATATTATATATTAAGTAAAATTAACCTAATCAATTAATTTATAAATATTCTTGATTATAAAACTATCTACATATGCTTCATAACATAAAACATTTAGCTATAGTAATGGATGGTAACGCCAGATGGGCAACTATTAATAACGTATCAAAATCTAATGGACATAAAAAAGGTGCTGAAGTAGCTCAGCAAATTGTTTTAATTGCTTCAAAACTTAATATATCATATCTAACATTGTATGCTTTTTCATCAGAAAATTGGTATCGATCGCCTACAGAGATAGATGTAATCCTTAACCTACTAAATCAATATATAAACAATAAAATTTATGATCTCAATAAAAACCAAATAAAGCTAAAAATTATTGGCGATTTTAGTAAGCTTAATAATGATCTAAAATCTAAAATTTATCATGCTATGGACCTAACTAAAGATAATAAAAAAATGACTGCCTGTATTGCTTTTAGTTATGGTAGTAGATCTGAGATAGTTAATGCTTGCCAAAAAATTATTCACTCTAATTTAACTTATGTAGATGAAACGATATTCTCTAAATATATGTATGATACCGAAATGCCTAATGTAGACTTACTAATTAGGTCAGGAGGAAATTATAGAATTAGTAATTTCTTATTATGGCAATTAGCATATGCTGAATTATATTTTTCAAATAGATTATGGCCAGATTTTAATAAAAATGAAATCATCAAAGCTATAAATCATTATTCCAGCCAAGTACGAAGCTTTGGAAAAAGAAAAAATAACTAAAACATGAAAAATACTAGATAAATTTATTATCAATAATATTTCTCTTTTATATTTTAAATTCTAATAATATTTAAAATTTAAAGCTTCTATTTACACTTAAACAAAGCAAGATATACTAACAATAATATAGCAATTCCCATAGCTATCGGAATCACTAAAAAACTTTTTATAAGAATGTCGCCAGAATAGATCTTAATACCATTAATCATTTGATTATCCCATAAAAAATCTATTATAAAACCAATCAAATTATGAAAAATCCATCCAAATAACATAATTATCATATTAGCTACAGCTAAAGAAAAAGCACTACTTTCTTTTCTACTAAAAGTTGCTATCTTTGGAACAATTACTGTCTGATAAGAGCAAAAAAATCCTATGCCTAAGCATACATATAACAAACTATCATAGGTAACTTTCTTACTAAATAAAAAACAAAACAATAAAAACATACCTATAGCTGCTATTATTGTAAATAAAAAATAACTATTAGTTTTTTCAACAATATAAGGAACGATTATACAACCTATAGACATACCTAAAAGTATGTAAGTTATATTTAAATCAGCTCCAATTTTATCTAAGCCATAAACATTAATTAAAAAAATACTTCCCCATGCATCTGCAAAACCTTCCAAAGGCCCTACCATTAATCCAGCACACAAACTAGTTAATAATATTTTACTGTTGGTTACAATATATTTTATATCTAATAATAAAGAATTATTATTATTAGTTTCTACTGATTTAGGTAATAAAAAATAAGTTATAAAAGCAAATGTTACTCCTAATAAAATTAATATATGAAACATATAATTTAACCCTATCTTTGCAATAACTATATTTAATAATTTTATACAATATACTATTACAATAAGACTTAATGATATCATTAACCCCAATACCTGAGAAAAATTTTTATATAATATTCTAAAAGTTTGTAATGCCCCTATTATTGCTGCCGAAGATCCTACTCCAATTAAAAATCGGCCAATAACAACATATTCCCAACGATCTAAATATACAAAAGGAATTAACCCTACAACCGTTAATATAATACAAATAGGTAATATTATTTTACTTCCAAATTTTGATAATAAAAATCCAATAGGAATATGAACTAATACATAACCTATATAATATATCCCTGCGAACGACCCGTATTCATGGGCTGTAATAGAATATTTACTTATCATTTTAGGCATAATTACATTAGGCAATACCCTTAAGATATATTGGTAACAATAAAAAAATGTAATACATAACCAAACCAATAAAGAAATAACTTTATTTTTTTGATTTGCTAAAAAAACTTTCATAAGATAAAAATTAATAAATCAACACAATAATATAACAGCTAGAATCTAATTATTTAGCTTAGAGTATATATTTATAATATAAAGTCAAGTTTATATATTAATTACCCAATATGTCTTCTTTAATAGCATATATTTATCATAATATTATTATGATTTTTTATTTAATATATTTTTAGACTTAAATACACTTGAATCAAAAAATTCTCCAATAATTATATATTATAAGTTTGATTAAATATGATTATTGTAATTTAATAATAGTTATTATAGTTATTTTTTAATTAAATCTAACCAAAAATATTTTAAGGATATAATACGATGTCAGGAGAATTAGAATCAGATACTTTATTTGTAGGACTTACTAGACCATCAATGATTTTTGGAGTTAGTCTTGAATATGTTATGCTCAATATTATGTTTTCTATCAGTATATTTATACAAAAAACACACATTTTAATAATAGTGATAGCAGGAATAATCCATTTAATAGGTTATCTATTATGTTTTAAAGAACCAAGATTTATGCAGATATATATGAATTATTTTGCTAAATGTAACCAATGCAATAACAAGCTATATTATGGAGCAAATTCTTATATTGTATAGTTAATTACTAAAAGAATATAATAATGATTAGAATCTTTAAAACCGTTGCTAAAAAAGAACATTATGCCAAAAAAGAAAAAGAATCATCAAATTTTATTCCATACAAATGTCATTGGAATAAAGATACAATCTTAACTAAAAATAATGCGTTACTACAGGTTATTAAAGTATCAGGTTTTGCTTTTGAAACAGCAGACGATATAGAACTAGATATAAAAAAAGGGATACTAAACTCTTTATTTAAAAATCTATCTTCTGGGAACATCACTTTATATTTTCATATTATTAGAAAACATAGCAATCTAATAAATTCTTCTAAAAATGAGAATATTCCTGAAAATAATGATTTTGTTAATTATCTTGACTACAAAATAAAAAAAGAACAATCTAGTAATAAATTATATTATAATCAGCTCTTTATCTCAGTGTTATATGAAGCTGATAAAGAAGGAGCAGCCTTTATAGCTTATATGCTAGAAAAAATAAAACAAAAATCAAATACCTCTATTTGGGAAAATAGCATAAAAGAAATGGTAGAAAACTTATATGAAGTAACCAATAGAATATTAACCACTTTAAAATCTTATGACGCTCACTTATTAAGTATAAAACATAATAGCCTTGGAAGTTTTTGTGAAATAAGCGAGTTTTTATCTACTATTATTAATTGTGGTGATCAAAATATAGTAAAAGTTGGAAAAGACCCTTTGGATAAGTATTTACCATATAATAGATTATTTTTTGGAAAAAAAGCTATTGAATCTAGATCTATAAAAGGTAAAAAATATGCTGGAATAGTAAGCATAAAAGAATATGGACCTAAAACTTTTGTAGGATTATTAGATGGATTTTTACAATTTCCTTTTGAATTTATTATTACTCAAAGCTTTACTTTTACTAATAGAACAATTGCTATTAATAAAATGCAATTACAACAAAATAGAATGATTCAATCAGAAGATAAAGCAGTATCTCAAATTATAGAAATTTCTAAAGCTTTAGATTTAGCAACCAGTGGAGAAATTTCTTTTGGAGAGCATCACTTCTCTATCTTATGTATTGGTAATAGCTTAAAACTTCTTGAAAATTACTTATCAATGGTAGCTGTTGAATTATCAAACTGTGGAATGCAACCAGTAAGAGAAACCATAAATATGGAACCATCTTACTGGGGACAGTTACCTGGTAATATTGATTATATTGTAAGGAAATCAATTATAAATACCTTAAATTTAGCTGCTTTTGCTTCATTACATAATTATCCTATAGGAAAAAAATTTGGTAATTATTGGGGGCCTTATGTATCAGTATTAGGAACTACTTCAGGAACTCCTTTTTATTTCAATTTTCATGTTAATGATGTCGGTCATAGTTTGATTATTGGACCAACAGGAGCTGGAAAAACTATCTTAATGAATTTTTTTTGTGCACAAGCTCAAAAATTTTTGCCTAGAATGTTCTTTTTTGATAAAGATAGAGGTGCAGAAATCTTTATTAGATCTATTTATGGTGTTTATACTTTTATTAACCCAGGAAAAAAATGTTACTTTAATCCATTGCAACTTGATGACACCGGAGAAAATAGAGCATTCTTATTAGAATGGTTAATAGCACTTATTACTTATAATACAGACACCCCTTTAACTACTGAAGAAATGCAAATATTATCTCAAGCAATTGAAGGTAATTATAGATTGAAAAAAAAGGATAGAAAATTAAGTAATATAGTTCCTTTTCTAGGAATAAAAAAAACAGGTAGTTTAGCTAATAAAATTTCAATATGGTATGGTCAAGGGTCTCATGCAAAAATTTTTGACAATACAGAAGACAAAATTAATTTCTCTACCGCTAGAGTTTTTGGTTTTGAAATGTCTAATTTATTAAAAGATAATATTAGCCTATCACCAGTATTATTATATATATTTCATAGAATTAATATCTCTTTAGATGGAGCTAAAACTATGATTGTTTTAGATGAAGCATGGGCATTAATTGATAATCCAGTTTTTGGACCTAAAATTAAGGATTGGCTTAAGGTACTAAGGAAACTTAATACTTTTGTTATATTTGCAACACAAAGTGTTGAAGATGCTAGTAAAAGTAGTATTAGTGATACTTTAGTTCAACAAACTAGTACTCAAATTTTTTTACCTAATTTAAAAGCAACAGATATATATAAAAAAGTGTTTATGTTATCGCAAAGAGAATTTGATTTAATTAAAACTACTAACCCAACTTCACGCTATTTTCTAATTAAACAAGGATTATCAGCAGTAGTTGCTAAATTAGATTTAACTGGAATGAATGATATTATAAGTGTTTTGTCTGGTAGAGCCGAAAGTGTTGAATTATTAGATAAAATTTTGATAAAATATGGAGATAATCCTAAAAAATGGTTACCTATTTTTTATCAAGAAACATCATTATTATAAATAATATATAACTATAAATACTACTAATGGTTAAACATAATTATATTTTTATTAAGATAATATTTATAGCGATATATAGCTTTAATCTAATAAGTTACTCACTAGCAATAGAAAATACAGAAGGAGTAATGGATAATGTAGATGAAGCTGATGACAAAGTAAGAGAAGAAACAATCCATGAGGATAGTATTAGCGTAGCTAAAGGATTTATTGATGTATTAGTTAATTTAACTTGCGAAACTACAGGCATAGGAAATTTACTAAGATCAGAATTCTCTCATACTTGTGTCCCTGAATCAGCTTTAACGTTTGTTTTAGCAAACCTAATATCTCCAGGTTTGTACGCAAATATGTTCTTACGTCTTACTATAAATGATGATGAATTATTTCCAGATACATGCAAAAGAGAAAATAAAGTTGATTTCAATAACCAAGTATTAAGTTTTGGGCTGTGTAATAATATTTATTTAATTGCTGCAAGGGTAGCAGCTCTTTTTAAATCTATTATAGTAATTGCTCAACATGCTGTTTCAAATTCTTCTGATTCGGTGTGGGAAAAAGTAGCAGAAGTTTGGGATATGCCTAAATCAAGTTACCATTTAATATATGAGGATGTTCCTATAGGAACATCAAATGTTATGTTTGATTTATCAATCATTCCTGTATTTCCCTGGAAAGTAGTGAAAAAAAACGACAGAATATGCTTGGCAACATTAGGATTAACAGGATGGCTGCCAGTAGGATGCAAATACATTAAAGAACCATATCCTATATCTCAATATGCTAGCTTTATGAGCAATAAAAACAGTTATAATAATTTTTCTTCTTCCACAAGTAATATTATACAATGTGCACATATGGATAGCTGTTATAAAAGAGCAACAGAACATTCTATCACTCCTTTAGTTATTTCTAGTCCAGTAATAGAATGTGTTGAAGAAATGATTGCAAAAACAGTAATTAGTAAAAGTGTTTGTAGTTTAAACAGCACTAACATTAATTCTACTAATATTAATATCACATCTAGCATGCTCTATATTTTTCAAAGTAATATGAAAAAAACCGTTACAGCTTTGCTTACTATATATGTAATTTTCTTTGGCTTTAGAATTTTATTATCCGGAAACATACCTCAAGCAGCAGAAATAATTGTCTTTGTTCTAAAATTAATATTTGTAGTATATTTTTCTATTGGTATTAATATTAAACCAGAAATTAATAATTATAGAGTAAATGGAATAGTTGATTGGTCATTAACCTTTTTACTTAATGGAATGACTGATCTTGCTAATTGGATTATACAAGCTTCTCCTTCTGGCTTATGTGAATTTAATAAATCTGATTACGATCCAGGATTTTCACATTTAGCCTTATGGGACGCAATAGATTGTCGTGTATCCCATTATCTTGGAATAGATATGATACAGAACATGGTAATTTCAAATCAAGTAGAAAATGGAAATCAAGATGGGATAAACTTTCCAATACCACCTTATCTTATTTTATTAATTCCTGCTCTTATATCCGGCAACTTTTCTCTTATAACACTAATAGCATCATATCCTTTGTTAGTTACTGGCATAGCAGCTTTTGTTATTAATGCAACAATTATTTGTATGGTATCAATTGTAATACTATCTGTTTTAGCACCTATTTTTGTTCCTATGTTCTTATTTAATTATACAAAAGGCTATTTTTATTCTTGGGTGCAATTAATGATATCTTTTATGATTCAACCAATGATAGCAACAGTATTTATGATTACTTTAATGCAAGTATATGATATTGGATTTTATGGAACATGTAAATATTCTAGTAAAATAACTAATTTAATTGGAAATAAAACTAAAAAATACTTTTATATAAATAATGATTGGGAAGGATCCAACCTTTATAAAAATCAAGAAGAAATAAAAAATTGTAAAAGAAGTTTAGGGTACATATTAAATAACCCTTTTCAAAAAAGTTATGACTATTCTAATCTTAATTTGGAAGAAATAAAAAATAGAGATCCAGCAGATAGTGTAAAAAATTCATCATTGATAGAAGAAGAAGCTGGAGGGTTTTTTGATTTTATTATCCTAGCTGTAAAGGGAATAATCCGTCTAATTGTTGCTATATTAATAGCACTTTTTGCCATTTATTTATTAAATCATGCAAGTCATAGTTTATCAGAGTTTATTACAGATATGGCTCAAGGTATATCATTAAGAACAATGTTGACTCCTATGCCTAATACTAATAGTTCAAATTTCTCTACAAATAAAGATACCCCTAGTAATAATAATCAATTAGCATCTGATAATGCTAATAGAAAAAATCATATTAAATCGTCTAATAGTGTTATTAGAAAATGAAATAAAGAATTAGAGTAAAATAAAGCTAGTTATAAATAAATATAATAAAAAATATGATTAAGTAAGAAATAATAAATAATTAAATTATGATTAAAGATAAATACAAAACCTAGTGTATCAAAAGCAATATTATTAATATATTTATGAGACAAGTAAAAATTAATATTATATTTTATACTTTAATATTATTAATTATAATATGTAGTTATATTCCTAAGATCTATGCTATATTTGGAGAATCTTGCGTACCTGTCCCAAGTCCAGTAAGTATAGATGATTATCTTCATTCTCAAACAATATATGGCTATATAGTTAATAATATAGATATGCAAACTAATGTTGATGGATGCAAAGATACAGATTCAAATTTTACATTTTGCGTAAGAGGAATACCTAATATAGGAAATATTTGTACTCCAGTTACTCTAGAATTAGATCAATCAATAGATCTTCAATCAGTAAATGATCATCCGAATTTTGGAAAGCATCCAATGTTATCTAATATCAAATTAAGTGTAGCTAAAATAGAAAACTCTCTTTGTTTAATGATGCCTACTTCAAGAGGATTAAACGCTTTATTATGCAGATCTTATAAAACAAAATCTACAAATAAAACAAAAAGTGGAGATATAAATGATTCAAATAATGTAAATAATCAATGTTATTCTCCTAAAAAGGCTTGTGAAAATTCTTCCTGGCAAAGTCAATCTCTTTTTAATTTTTCTGGTGCTGCTATTAATTGCTTAAGAGCTTCATTAAACACCTTATTTTATGTAGATGAAGATTGTAGATTATCTTTATATGAAGGTATATTTTCATTAAATACTTTTGCATATTTTCATAAATTTTTAGTAAACTCAATTACAGCTGCATTAATCATATACGTAATATTGTATGGGTTTAAAATAACATTAAATAAGGAATACTTATCATATAACCAAATTACAATATTTTTAGTGAAATTCTTATTTGTGATATATTTTGCAGTTGGAATCCCCGCATATAAAAATGTAGATACACAAGTTAAATATAGACATAACGGAATTATAGATTACGCTCTTCCTATATTATTACAAGTAAGTGCTCTCTTTACTGAGTTTTTATTTAATAGCGGAGGAAATCAAGAACTATGTCATTTTGACGTTAAAAGATATAATGAAGGTTATAAATTTTATAGTCTTTGGGACAGTTTAGATTGCAGATTAGGCTACTATTTGGGCCATAAAATGCTATATAATTTAGGAAATGTCTTAGCTAAAATATCTTCTAATACTACTAATAATCAGATGGAAATAGGACATGCAGCTAATTTTCCTATTATTGATAATAATAAAAATGCTCCTGATACTTTAAAAACCGATGATGTATGTTCGATATTTCCTATACTATACGGATTTTTCTTTTCTGGTAATATTATACAATTAGTTATAGGCGTTATATACATTGCAATAATAATATCAATGATTATGTTTTTTGTAACTTCATATCTAATATGTAATGTTAGCTTATATACAATTGCATATATCAGCCCTATATTTGTTCCAATGATTATGTTTGATAGAACAAAAGGATATTTTGATTCTTGGTTAAGATCTTTTCTCTCACTTGCTATACAACCAGTAATAATAGGTGCATTTATAGCACTAACACTAACGTTAATGGATTCTATTTGGTATAAAAATTGTCGATTTATGAGGCATAATTATGATGTAAACAATAAAAAATTTAGTACATTTGAGTTACGCATTCCAAATACTAATCCTAAACAATGTAAAGATAGCGCCGGATATACATTAATGAGATATGCTAATGGAATAGGTTGGAATGAAAGATCATTAATTTTATTAGTAATTTATCAACTAAGTGATGAAGAAAATTTTTTAAGTAGTTTTATTTACGTTGTCTTTTTTCTTGCTATGTTTAGTCAAATTCTTCCAGCTATAAATACTTTTGCTGCTGATATTACTGCTGGACCTGGTATGTCTGGTATTATTACTTCACCATCATCAGTTATACAAAAAATAGGAAAAACAATAGGACAAGGAATAAAAAAAGCAGTTACATTAGCTAAAATTGCAGGAAAATAATCAAAAAATAAAATATAGGAAAATTTTTATTAAATTTTGTAGAAAATCTACTAATAATCTCTTAATAAAGATAATAAAATGCATAAAAATAAATATAGAAAAATAAATATAATGAAAATAAAAAATAGCTATATAGAAAAAATATTAATTATTTATTGAGCTTAATAAAAGGAGAACTTTAATGACTATAAGGTTAATAATTTTAACATCTATATTAGCTATAATGGCATTTGTAGTATTAATAATACTATTTATTGCTATGCTACTTGGAGCTGTTAATATTACCGATGGTTGTTTATTTCGTTATAACAATACTTTTGATAACGAAAATAAAAAAATAATTGTTCAGCAATCACATGTTATGATACCTGCAACAGGCAATAATAATATCTCAACTATAAATAATAATAACATTAACTTTAGCCCATACGGAAAATGGACTAACTCTAATATTTCTATTAAAAAAAATACTAAAATTAATGTTGAAGTAAGTGGAGAAATAAGCTTATGTAAGGCTTACTTACCTAAATTTAATATTCAAAGTGATAGTAATAAAGATATTAATAATAACCCTATTACTATACCAAGAATAGGTGATAAAAATATCTTAAACTTAATATTTGATGCTAATACCAAAGGATGGAGAAATATAACAGAATTATTTTATGATGATCAAATCATAGTATATCTTTATAAAACCCAAAATACTAATCAAGGATTAATAATAGAAAATCTTATAAATAAAAAAATAGAAATAGCTGATTGTAGTAATTTAAAAACAGAATATAGTCCTATTTGTGGTAAATATAATAGTTTATTTGGAAAAGAATATATTAAATGCATTAATGATGATATCAATCTTCCCAAAGAACAAAGAATATGTAACAGCAATAACAATAAATATATAGAAATATGCACAATAAAAGCTTTCTTCGGTTGTATAAAGAAAAAAAAAATATACCCGAATGATTGTAAAAAAATATGTACCCTAAGATTCATTGGTTTCTGTATAAAAGAAAAAACAATATGTAATCATATTAGTTGTGCTTCTTTATCAGAAGAATTATTATCTACCTGTAAAATAGAAAAAAAATATCCTAGTCTACCATATAGCGATGATGGGTTATATACTATTCCTAAAGGAATAGATTCTATAGATGTTTTAGCAAAATATCATAAAATTAATGATAACTTAAGCTGTTGTTACGACAGTGAAAAAATTAATAAAAATAATTTAAAATATTGGCATATAGCTGATAACGCATCAGGCTTATTTTATCAATTTAGTAATTCAGAAATTACTGAAAATGTAAAAGGAAGAAATTTAAAATCATCTAACTTTATAAAAATTTCAGATGATCAAAATCCACTTTTTGATAATATAACTCAAGAATACCAATCTTATAATTTACCTTCTAGTGATAATTATTATGAAGATGTCTTAGCTCAAGATACAGGAGCTACTAAAAAGCCACCTATGCCCTCAAAAGATCAGTTAGAACCTGAAATAGCAAAACTAAAGAAACAACAAGAAAAAACTACAACAAATAATCATTATCAAATAATACTTAAAAAACACAATAAAGAAAAAGACAAATCCTATTTACAGTATAGCTTATATAACTTTGAAGATACTAATTATAAAGCTACAGGAGGATATGTTTTAGGTATTCAACATACTAAATGTCGACATTCTAATGGTATAGGGAGAGATGATGATAAAATAAAAAATAGAGGAGCAATAGAATATATTATTCTAGAAAATGGCCTTAATCCTAATACAAATAACGAAAAAGTTAATTATCAGCCAGTACATTTAAAGGTTGATAATGAAGGGAAAGCAATTATAGAATCTAACAATAATTCAGGTACTATATGGTTTAAAATAGTAAATCATCAAGATGATTATAAAGATAGTAAGGGTGAATATAACATTTCTATTGAATCACACAAACAAGAAATGGATTTTTATAATCTTATATTAGAACCATTCTATAAAGATTTTAAAGAAAAAATAAAATCTATCAGTATTAATACTTTTCAAAACATAACTTGTTCTAATAAGCAAAAATCTATTGCCTGCATTAATTATTTCAAATATATAAAAATCTTATTAATATTATACATTATAATATATGGCATGATGTTCTTATTAGGAACAGTACAAATTACTACTTATGATTTAGTAATTAGAATAATTAAAGTTGGCATAGTTGGTGGATTAATTAATGGCACAACTTTTAATTGGTTTAGTACTTATATTTTTGATTTCGTAACTAGTTTCTCTGAAGAAATTATAGCAAATATAGGAGGATACAGCTTTTCTTCCGACAATAACATCTCAAATCCTCTAATGTTTATGAATGAAATCATGACTAGGATTACTAATGTTACTTTTTTTGCACAAATGCTAGCAGTAATGTCAATGGGGCTATTAGGTGTTATATACTTTATGATAGTATTTGTATCAATTGGTATCTTGATCTTTGTCCTAATAAAAGCAACTGCTGTTTTTACTATCTCATTTATATTTATTGCATTATTAATCTCTCTTACTCCTTTATTCTTAACATTTTTATTATTTGAACCCACTAGAGGGCTATTTGATAATTGGGTCAGATTTAGTATTAGATACATGGTAGAACCTATTATAGTTCTTGCAGGAGTAATTATCTTAACCCATTTATTTACTGTTTTCTTAGATTCTGTTATTTCCTTTAGTGTATGCTGGAAATGTGCTTTAGCTTTTAAAATACCTTTCATTGGAGTAATAGACTTAGCTTTTACAGATGTTCCTATATTTTGTTTTATGTGGTTTGGCCCTTGGGGCTATGATGTTGCTACAGAACACTTTGGCATAAATTTACAAGACATAGCTACTTTAATAATGATAGCATATGCTTTAGCAGGATATATAGAAGTTGCTGGCTCTATTGCTGGAAGACTTATGGGCCAAAGTGGAGGACCATCAACTTCATATATGTCTAATAAGCTTTTTGCTATCAATTTTTTAAATAAAACAGGTAACTGGAGTGTAAAACAAATTAAATCTACTGGTTCAGATTATAGCAAAATGTTGATAAAAAGTGCAAAAAAAATATCTTCTAAAGCCTTTGGCCAAAAAAGATTAAATAGAAATAATGAAAATATTGAAATAAAAAAATAATAATACAACTAGAGATATTAATAAATAAAATTAAAAAATATTCATAAACAACACAGACAAACATATGATAATATTAGTTTTATTACTAGTACTATATAATACAAACAGTATGGCATCTAAAGTGATATCAGAAAAGACTGAAAATACTGCTCTATGGATGAGTTCTACTATGGATGAGTTAGCAAGCGGAGCAATAATAGATAGTTGTTTATACCCACCTACACTTAATGGATTTGAAATTAGTAGCCATCAACTTAACTTATCAGAAAAAGGCAAATGGTTATCTACCGGAATAAAAGTACATAAAGACAAGTACTTAAAATTTACTATAACTAAAACTAATATTATAAAAGACCAAAAAAAATATAAAGTTCTTTATAAAATAGATCCTCGATTTAAAACCCCTAAAATTTTTATCAAAGAGTATAATCCTACAGACAAAAAATACTTATATAATAAAAACTTATCTACTATAAAAATTAATAAAGGCGACGTAATCAATATTACAATTGATAATGCTGATAATTTTTTTGATGAAAATACTCAAGAATTAGAAACTGAACTATCAATTAGTCCATTGATAAACAAAAATACTAACAATTTTCTTGATAAAACTCTAGGTAATACAGATTTTAATACTATGACTACAAGGTCTGTTTTAAACAACCAAATAATTTATACATCTGCTAAAACATGGTGTGATAATATCATAAAACAATATACAAATATAGATGATACAGATATAAATTCTATTATAGGACACTGTCCTGGGAACAAAACATATGTAGATAGCTCAGGAACTTGGGATATTTATGTAGGTAATATTAATAATAGTAGATTTAATACAATAATGCTTTCTCTTGGATCTTGTATTGTTCCAACTAATAACATTAATATTGATAATTTAGAAAACATCACTACTTCCTGTTTTTATGATAAAGGACTAGGTTTATCATTAACTATTGGATCTGAAGTTATTAAACCATCTATTATCCCTTTTTTGACTACACCTTTATTAAATAATGGAAAAGAAAAGCATTTATTTTATTATTTATCACATTTAGATGGAGATTTAAATTTTACTACTGATTGGGCTATAGAAGGAATGTATGTCCTAAAAGATAATATAACTAAAAAATGGAATATGCAACTTTATGAAAATTGGGGAATTAAAAACAATATAACCAATACTATGTATGATAATTTAAATAATATAGCAATGAAGTTTCTACATTTTGGTCGCTATTTTATGCATATTGAAATAGGAAATGGACTCTCATCATCTAACAATGATTCCCAAATAGAACAAGAAGAATTAATAGAGTATGCTATATTGGATAGTAATGAAATTTATGATATTAATGAAGATTCAAACATAACAAGTCATAGATTTACTCAATCAGAATTTAATGCTCATAAGGATGGCTATATTTGGATAAGAATAAAACCAAATAATAATGATCATTCCGGTTTAATTAATTTCTCTATCGAAAACTATATAGGAAATAGGTGGGTATCTGACTTAGTATATAATTCTATTTTAAAACCTGTAAGTAATGCATTTAAAGAACAAACTAAACTTTTGTATAGTTCTCTATCTTCAAACCCTGTCTTTAAAAATATCGCTTATGCTTTACTTACATTATATATAATTATTTATACTTTATTCTTTTTATCAGGAGCTATAAACATATCTACATCAAACCTAGTTGTAGTAATAATGAAAATTATTTTAATATCTATCTTGTTTACTAGACAAAGCTGGGATTTTTTTAATAATAACTTTTTTCAAATGTTTATTTCTGGAAGCGATTATTTAATTAATAGCATTCTTGGAGCTACTAGCTCAGTAGGAAATATTTTTGGCTATATTGATCCTATACTTGATAAATATACTAATAGTAGACTATGGGCATTAATTGCTATACAACTTTTTCAAATCCATAATGGGTTAGCTATCTTATCTATTATGATTATAACAGGAATTTTAACTTATGCTAAATCTATTTTAGAGGTAATCATTAGCTATAGCCTTACTTTTGTTGCCTTATCCATTATTATTTCATTAGCACCATTTTTTATATTGTTAATCTTATTTGAAAAAACTCGATCTATATTCGATAATTGGTTATCATTATTATTTCATTATACAATTAAACCTACAATATTATTAATTTTCTTTCTTATTATCGATGAATTAATGACCACTCAGCTGCTTAATGCATTAACAAAAGCTTGTTGGGGAATATTGTTTAAACTTTGGGTGACAATTGATTTAAGTGCTATATTTATTCCTATTTCTTTTAAATTTCCATTTCCTTTTCTTCCATATATATCATTTTATGTCCCAGATATAGTTAAAGTAACTGAAATAAATCATTTGTTTTCAGGAGAAGCTACTATGATGAGAATAATATCATCTACTTTATTATTTTTTGCTTTTTGTAAAGTATCTCAGGGATTAGTGGGATATACTAATATTATATCTCAATATTTAACAAACGTAGCTCCTGATCATAAATCTAAAAAAGGCCAAGGAGGAGGATTTTCTTATTCAGATAGTAACAAAGCTATGAGTATTATTACTAGTCCTTTAGTATCTACTCGTAACTTTATAAAAGAAAAATTTATTCACCAAAGAATAAGAAGAAATCAACCTAGTAGGTTAGCACCTATTGTAGGAAAAGATCAATCTTTTAATCTAAAAAATAATAAGGAAATAAGCTCACAAAGTAATAATATACAAAATAAACCAAATTTATCTAACATCAACAAAGACAATAATATTCAAAATAAATCTAATTTATCTAATATTAACAAAGATAATAATGTTGAAAATAGATCAAATTTATCTAACATCAACAAAGACAATAATATTCAAAATAAATCTAATTTATTTGATCATAGCAAAAAAAATAATACTCATACTAGATCAAATTTATCTGATCATAGCAAAAAAAATAATACTCATACTAGATCAAATTTATCTGATTCTAAAAATAAAAACAATGACCAAGAACAATAATGTTATTTCGCTAAAATAAAAAAATATTTAATAATAAAAATAATAAATAAAAATTTAATTTAGTATATTTTATTAGACCAAATAAAAAATGATTAGAATCTTATTTAGTTTCGCTTTAATTATATCATTAACTTCTTGCACAGGCCATCAATGCATAGAAGCAGATGATTTTGGGCATATCCAACTAGAAGTCTCCTCTAGATATACCCAAGAAGAGTTAATGTATCAACAAGGAGAACAACAAATAGCTCCATGGCGTTATTCTGGATATAAAGTTAATGGCAGGCCTCTTACTATATTAGTAAGAAATTGGAAATATGGTGATGATTTGAATGAAGAATGGGAATTATCAGCTTGGTGTCCTTGGTTTGGCGTTGAAGGAGAAGATATGGTCTTAGCAAAATTTTGTGAGAGATTATTAGAATGCAAGTTTGATAATAGAATAAAACAAGAGGATCTTGATGATGCTCCAATAGTAAATGCTCCCTGTGTATTAAAAAAAGGTGTTGGCTTATATGGTTTAATTGCTGATTCAAACACTGATCCAAATGCTACTTTAAATACTAAAAGCTTCCCTAAAGGATTAACTTTTCATCTAGGAGAAAAAAATAATAATTATTCTATGCTAGAAGTTAGTAAAAAAGGAATTATTAGAGAAACTGGAGGAATATCTTATAACTATACAAATAAAACATCCCCGAACTCTATAGCAAATCAATATCTAAACAATAAACTTTTTTTTAAGATTTTAGACAAACATTACGATGATAACAATGGAAAATATATATTGAGTATTAAATCTGGTATTGATAGCGAAAATATAGATTTTTTAAATCAAATTACTAATTATATTAAAAATACTCTATTTGGAGATATAAGTAATAACAATTATGGAATATTTGGCGATCTATATCGAGAAATAGTCAATAATCCTAGTTATAGAAATACTGTTTCTGCATTATTAACTTTATATGTTATTATTACTATTTTAGGTTATTTAGTTGGTATAATAAACTTAAATACTCATCAACTAATTAGTAGAGTTATAAAAATTGCTATAATCTCTGTTTTACTAAGTAAAAAATATAGCTGGTCATTCTTTTATAATTATCTTTTTATATTCTTTACACGTGGAATGGATCAAATACTGTCCATGATTTCTGATTCTTCTGCTTTAGGATCAGGCTCTGATAGCATTATCTCTATGATGGTAGCATCTCAAACTTTAGCAAAACTATTTTCGTTACTATTCATTGAATGGACAGGATTCCTATACATAATTTTATTCTTTTTTGTACTATTGTTAATTGTAATAATATATTTTAAAGCAATGATAATCTACTTAGTAGCTTCGCTTGCTATCGGAATGATTATTATCATGGCTCCAATTTTCTTATGTTTTTTATTATTTGAAGTTACTAGAAGTTTTTTTGAAAATTGGTTAAAACAACTTATTAGCTATTCTATACAACCAATTATCTTGTTTGCAGGACTAGCCATTTTATCAAATATTATTAGAAGTGAATTATACGGATCACTTGGTTTTACAGTATGTAAGTATGATTTCCCAAAATTATCTGAAGTAGGCGATATCTTTGGCACCAGAAGTTCATTCTTCTATTGGTGGTTTCCAAAACCAATGCAAGGAAACGATTTTTCTAGAAAAAAACAATCTATACTAATTCCTCTTGCTGGTATATATAGTAATGAAAAAAATACAATCAAAACAATAGATGGATCAAAAGTAGAAAAGGGAACTTTTTGTAATGCTTATGAATGTATTGACCAAAGATATCCTGATTTACCTTATTTAGATCCAAACAAAGATAAAAGAAGAATAGAGCAATTTTGGAACGGAAAATTTGTTCAATTTGATGGTATGTTAATAATATTTGTTGCAACCTTATTATTAAGTAATTTAAATCAATTAGCTATCTATATAGGTAATTTTTTATCCTCTACTTCTGGTAATCAAAGTAATATTGCATCAATAGGTGATAATGCTGCTTATGGAATGAAAAATTATCTCAAAAATAGCTATATGTTAGCTAAACTTTATACTAATAAAACAACATCTGTTATTAAAGGCACAACACAAGCTATTGCTAGAACTCCTATATCGCAAAAATTATATCATAAATTAAATAGTACTAAGGCTGGTCGCAACTTTATTACAGGTACAAAAATAATAGGAAATACTGCAGGCATTATTGGACAAACAACTAAAAAAGCTTTTTCTCTAGTAAAAAAAATAAATACTACAAAAGATAATATAAAAAATCTCCCTTCAGACTTAGCAGACCAATTGTTACTCGCTAAAGCAAAACGCAAAGCTCTTAGTAAAAAACCTAATAAAACTGTTGCTTCCTTAGTATATAAAAATACTGGTATATCTAAAAATAATATAAAAAAAGAATATATAAAAGAATATAAAACTGCTTTAATAAAACAAATAAGACAAACTAATCCTTATTTAACTAATCAACAAATAGAAAAAAAAGCTTGGCAGCTAACTAATCTTAGTTTTGATGAACTTAAAGATGAACTAAAAAAATTAAATAACAATCAAGATCTAACTGCAAAAGAATATGATTATCTAAGTAATTTAGAAAAAAAATCTTCATTAACAAAACGTTTTCAGAATGAATATCTAAAAGCTTATATAGAATTATCTAATCAAAAAGTTGATATTTTTGGAAGAAACATCAAAATAATTGGAGAATATCAAAAAGAATCTAATAAAAAACAGGATCTTTTATCATATAAACCTAAATTTAAAGCATTTACTCAAATTGCTCAATCAGTAAGAAACAAATTAGAATCAAATTCTAACGAAAATAATAATAATCAAAGAAATACATTAGAATCAAATTCTAACGAAAATAATAATAATCAAAGAAATACATTAGAATCAAATTCTAACGAAAATAATAATAATCAAAGAAATACA
>CAYXTI010000012.1:0-82893 GCA_964468495.1 uncultured Rickettsiaceae bacterium
ATTGAAGATTTACCTAATTTACCTACTCCTACAACTATAAAATCAGATAATCAATCAGATCCTAAAGACCAAGATACTATCCCTTCTATTGAAGATTTAGCTAATTTACCTACTCCTACAACTATAAAATCAGATAATCAATCAGATCCTAAAGACCAATATACTATCCCTTCTATTGAAGATTTACCTAATTTACCTACTCCTACAACTATAAAATCAGATAATCAATCAGATCCTAAAGACCAAGATACTATCCCTTCTATTGAAGATTTACCTAATTTACCTACTCCTACAACTATAAAACCTAAAACTAATAAAGATAATAAATCAGAGCATTCAAAAAATAATAAAAACTCCTATAACCCAAAAAATACAACAAACAATGTTAATGCTTACCAAGTATATGCTCCTATTTATGATAATTTTAAAAATTATAATCAACCTAATGATACACCATCATCTGAAAAACTAAATACTATAACTACAGATGAAAATACTGATTCTATAGATTTATCATCAAAATTTATAAAAAATGAACTACAAATGCTTATAAATAGCAATGATGATATAGTACTAGGAAAAGAAACAGTTACTTCTACTTTAAATTTAATGAATTATAGAGAATATATTGATCTATTCTTAAAAACAAATCAAAACATAGATAATTATTATAATAAAAATAAAATTAATAAATTTATTGAATCATATTATATGAATAATAAAACTATCAATAAAAATAACTATAATAAAAATATTAAGAATGCATTCCTTGAAGCTTCAAATGCAATAAATAATAATAATATTGCAGACCTAAAAATATTACTACTGCATTATCCTATATTAAATTTAGAAAATGAACAAGGAAATAGTCTACTTCATATCGCAGTAGAAGCTAATAATAATTCTGCTACAAAATTACTTCTAATTAAAGGTATAAAAACTAATAAATTAAATAAAAAATCTCAAACACCTATGAATATTGCTTATATTAATAATAACCAAACTATTATAAAGTTATTAAAAAATACACCTATAAAAAAATAACCTAAATAAATAATAATAAATACAAAGCTCAGTTTATTTTTGATTAGTGCTTAAAATAGCTAATAACTGATTAATATCTAGATATTTTTCATATTGAGAATCTAAATCTTTAAGTTTATATCTATTAGCTATCATTTCTTCTAACCCAACAAAAACAATAAACTTGACTCCTTTATTCAAAGCCTTTTGTATTCGCTTTGATAATTTTATAATCGAAAAATCAATTATAGTAATAATATTATTATTACGTAATATATCAGAAAGAGTAATGGCATAGTCTTGACAATCATTATGTATAACCATAATACAAACTAACTTATAGGATAAAATGACTTCTTTTCTTTTATATAAAATAGCAATTCTTTCTATCCCTCCAGCAAAACCAATAGCAGGAGTATCAGATTTAGCTCCTATCATCTTGCATAAATTATCATACCTTCCTCCAGCAAGAATAGTACTTTGTGCTCCTAGCTGCTTAGTAGTAAATTCAAAAACAGTATGAGAATAATAATCAAGGCCCCTTACTAATCTATAATTTAGTTTATAATTTATATTTAATAATGATAAATATTCCCTTAATTTTAATAAGTATTGCAATGATTCTTTTGTATAATAATCTGTGATAACTGGAGCGTTAACTATCAATTCTTGATCTTTGGGATCATTTGAATCAAGTATCCTCAAAGGATTTAATTTTAGTCTATTTTTACTATCAGCAGATAATTGATCATAGTACTTTAAAAAATAATCAATTAATGCCATCTTATAATTATTTCTTGATTCCATACAACCAAGAGAATTAATTTCTAGTGTAGTATCAACCAATATACCAATTTTACTCAAAATATGTGTAGCTAATTTTATAGTTTCAGCATCAGAAAAAGCTCCTTTTGCACCAATATATTCACAATTAATCTGATGAAATTGTCTTTGTCTTCCTTCTTGAGGCCTATCATAACGAAAAACAGCACCATGAGAAAAAAACTTTAATGGTAGCTTCCCACTAGTCAATAATCCATTAGAAAGGCAAGCTCTCATTATAGCTGAAGTAAACTCTGGTCTTAAAGTTAATTGCCTATTTTTTTTATCATAAAAATTATACATTTCTTTATTAACTACATCAGAACTATCACCTAATGAACGATTAAATAGCTCACTATACTCAACTATAGGTGTACTAATAGGCAAATAACCATATATCTTTGATATAAACTGCCCTATTTCAATAATATGATTATGTATGCTACATTCTTCTGGTAAAAGATCTTGCATACCACGCAAAGAATTATATTTCATTATTCCAAGATTATTTATTATTAATTTCTACTAGTAGAAACTAGTTATTTAATATTATCTCCAAGTAAAATCTCTGTTAATGTTTTATTATTAAAAGTACAACTACCCTTATTAAGGTCATAATTAATATAAACTTTTAATTCATCATGAAGTTCTTCGCCTTTGTTCACAGATGCAAAAAACTTCAATATATTTAAAAATATAGTTTCTATAACTTCTTTCTCTAATATAATATCATAATTAGGTGATAATAACTTTGATAAAATAGGAACAAGTGCTTCAATATAAAAGATTTTTAAATCTTCTAATAAATTAGAAAAATTAGAAATTCTAAGAACTCCTTTATATAATCGATCTTTTCCTTCACCCTCTAATTTAATTTTATATTTATTAATAATATTTCTGATTTTATAATTAAAATTAGAGTCAATAAGATCATAATATAAAGCAAAAAGATAACTTGAGTGACTTATCGATATTAATGCTTTAGCAAGACCTTCACAATCTTCTAAAGATAATTTTTTTCCATTATTGAATAAAATATTTATTTTATTCAATAAATATTGTTGTTCTATATTCTTTATCTTTTCTTTTTTATCTGAAAAATATCTAATGCCTCCCAAATGATATAATCTTAAGATAAATTTAGTACCATTATTAATTAACTCTATTGATGGGTCTATAGAGAAGGCTGAATTTTTTAATGATTCTTTTAAATATAAATTATATTGACTTGATAAAAAATCAAAATTTTTTGTAAAAAAATCAATTAAATCCCATAATGTTCTAATAGATAAAACTTGTTTAAAATAATGCTGATCTATTTCTCCTCCCCAACTAAAACTATACTTTACTGGTGAAGTAATATTAATTAATTTTTCTAAATATTCGAATTTATATAAACAATATAATAAATAAGTATCAATATCAAATAACTCTTCCAGTTTAATGAAGCGTGAAAAAATACTTTTTATAAAATCTTTATAATATCTAATCAACACATTAGGAACAAATGTTAATCCCTCAAAGTTCAAACTAGTTTTTATAGTATACTTTTTAAGTTTAGAATTTAAAGAACCAGTTATTTTAAAATTATCTAATTCTGTAGAAGCTAGCAGTTCATTAGTTTTTGTATAGAAAAAATCTGTATTTTTTATAATAATACTAATTGTAAATGCATTAAAATTATACGCAAAAATCTTTTGATCAAACTCAGCTAAAATATTAGGATTATTTACATATAGCTCTGTATCATCTGATCCAATAAATACTTTTTTTCCTGTAAAATGGAATCTAAATTTTTTAGAAAAAGGATCATAATAACAAGTTATTTCATCAGTTTTAACCTTAAAATTTTTTGAATTAGGAAAAATCACTACATCTTTTATTACAAACTTAAATCGCAATGTATCTATGGTCATTAAATTTAGATCTGTTATAATGAAATTATTATTTTCATTTAAAAAATTAAAAACATCTTTTTGTATTTTTGGTTTTAAAAAAAATATAAAGCCGCCTAATATTATAAATAACACTATAAAAAAAATAGCTAAAATTTTTACTTTTCTGTTCATATTATTAATGCGAAAATATACTTTTTAAAATTTATTATAAAAAACTTATTAAGGTTATTTCTATTCAAAATTTAATTTCTTTCCTTAATAAAAAAATTCCTAATAAATTAATAATAACTAATATTCCACTTAACGCTCCCATAAAACTTATAAGATTATCTTGAGAAAAATGACAAAAATAAACAAAGGTAAAAGAAGAATATAAAAGATAGAAAACTTTACCATATTTTTGGTTAAGAAACTGAGCACATTTTACTCCTACAGTAAGATAAGCTATAATTGTACTGAATCCTGCAAAAAATAATAATAAAGTCATAAAAAAGTCACCACGTACTATATATTTAGATATTATAACTGCCATAATATCTGATGGTTGTAAATTATTCATTTTATACCATGCCCCAGTAATCCCTATAACAAAACAAGTTAACAAACAAATTATTGTATCAGTAAATAATGCATAAATTGATATTAAAGCCTGTATTTTAGGTTTTTTTATAGATGTTTCACTTTGAACGACAGAATCATAACCTAACCCTATATCGCCAGAATATACAGTCTTAGATATTCCATAATACATAGAAAAAAGCATACTACAACCTGTAAATCCTCCTAAAGCGCCATGCCCTGTAAAAGCTGATTTTACAACAGTAACAATAAAAGCCGGTAATTGATTATAATTACATATAATAATATATAACATAATTATAATATATAACACCATAAAAATAGGCATCACTATAGAACAAATATTTGATAACCGTTTAATTCCTCCATAAGCGCTATATAATACTAATAACAACACAGTAAAGATTATGATATTTCTATTAATATTAGCAACTCCATTATTATCCAATCTATCAACTATAATTAAAAAATTAGATGTTTCATTTGCATATAAACATAATAAGACAGCAAAAATATAAGCTACTATTTTAGTATTAAAAGCTTTAGGTAAAAAATACATAGGGCCTCCTTCAAATACCCCTATTTTTTTACAAATCCTATACTTTATTCCTAAATATATTTCTGCATATTTTAATAATGATCCTAGGAGAGAAGCAACTATAATCCAAAAAATACTTCCTGGCCCTCCTTTAGTTATAGCAGTACTAATAAAAACAATATTACCTAAACCTATCATTCCCCCTATAGAAGTAAAATATAATTTTATAGGGTTAATACCATAATTATCAGTATTATACTTAATAGCAGATATAATTAACTTTATATAATAAAAAAAATTATAAAATACATTAAACTGAAAACCTTTACTAATAAAAGAAAAATATAATCCTGAGCTAACAATTATTACCCATCCTATATAACTCCAAATAAAATCATCTAAAAAAGCTATAAGTTGAAATAATGATATCATAATATAAAAAATTTTATTGCAGATTATATTTAAGTATATTTATTTTGTATAATGAATATAATAGAACTAAGTAAAATACAGCAAAAAATCAAATAAAACAATAACTACAAAACCATTAATATTATATAGTGTAAAATAACAAAAAAAGATTTTATCTTTATACTATTTTGGATAGTTTTGCTTTAATAATTTTAGTAACCTTAATAACTATATATAAAAATAAAGATCCTATACACCAATAAAGAATTGGTAGCACTTTATTAAATTTTATAATATCATCGCTGCTATTATAATCAATAAGCTGTTGTAACAACAAATATAATACAGCAAATAAAGCTATAGGAGCTACAATAAAAAAAGCAGGACAAATAAAAGAACGTTGCATATCAGGCATGAATAATCTCAATTTAAAAACTATTATAATAGCAATTAAATAATCAAATAATATAGCTATACTAGCCCACTCCATTAAAAAATCACATGAAAATAATGCAGACAAAATAGCTATTATAATAGTTAGCACTATTATAATAACATAAGGGCTATTATATTTACTATGAATATTTAAAAAAATTTTAGGTAATAACCCATCACGAGCAATAACAAATAATATACGAGATTGAGCGTATATATGCATCATAATCACACTTACCATGCCAACGATAGCTCCAATAGAAATAAACATAATGGATATTAAATTAGTCTTGCCTTTTAATGATAATATCATTGCTTGAGGATCATTTAATAACTTATAAGAACTAATTAAAGTAATTAAGGCTCCTATCATTAAATAGATTAACGTTGCTAAAATAATTGATCCTACAATACCTATTGTTAAATCTCTTTTAGGATTCCTACATTCCTCAACAGTACTAGATAATATGTTAAAGCCTGTAAAAGCAAATAATAAGATAGAAGAACCTTTTAATAATCCTTGCCATCCAAAAGGCATAAAATTTTGCCAATTTTCAATATTAACATTTGGAATAGCTATAATAATAAATACAATAATTGTTAATAGTTTTAGCAATACAATTATAATATTAAGCTTTTTACTTAAAACCGTTCCTAAATATACAATTGCTCCAATTAATAATACTATAACTAATGCTAATAAGTTAATACGTCCATCATTCTCAGGGACCTGAGTCCAGATTTTAGGAATAAAAATATGAGATAATGCTAATATTTTTTCTAAATAAGCAGCTAACCCTGAAGCGACAGTTGCTGCAGTAAAACATAATTCTATAAATACAATACTTCCTACTAACCAAGCTATTAATTCTCCAAATGCAAAATACGAATAACTATAAATACCGCCAGAAGAAGAAAACATAGTAGCAAGTTCTAAATATACAAGAGCTATAAAAATGCAACTAATACCTGATATCAAATATGATATTATAATAGCTGGACCAGAATATTTAGATGCTATAATTCCTGTTAAAACAAATGCACCTGTTCCAATTATACTTCCTAGTCCAAAAAAAACTAAATCAATTGCAGTAAGGGTTTTATGAAATCTATTATTAGAAATATTAGCTGTCTTATTATGCATTTTTATTTATAACTAAAACCTTTCTTATTAATGTTAACCATTAAGTACTAAAAAATAATTATAATTTTAAAAATGAAATAATTTATAAAAGCTTTATACAATAACTTTATAAAAAATACCCTATTTAAAGATAAATATATTCGACATACAACATAATATTAAATAGTAATTACAATTATTTATATTGTAACCTATTATCATGTGATATTATAAATAAGTATCTACAAAAAAATACAAAAAAATACAAAAAATACAAAAAAAATACAAAAAAAGAAAAATAATATTTATTTATTCTATAATTGATATACATTAATTAGTATACTTAAACTATAAGTTTTACACTAAAAAATTTTAGTGTATATATATTAACCAAAAAATAATTATATTATGAACAAAGAAAATTTTATCCTGTATATAAGTAAAAATTATCAATGCTCAAAAGGCGAGGCAAAAAAAATAGTGGAAGTATTTTCTCAATCTATTACTAAAGCATTAAGTGAAAAGCAAGAAATTTCCTTAGTTGGATTTGGAAGTTTTAGTGTAATTAAAATAGCATCTAGGTCTGGAAGGAATCCTAAAACTGGTGAACATATACAAATTAAAGAATATAATCAACCTAAATTTAAAGCAGGCAAAAATCTTAAAAATGCTTGTAATGAATAAATTAAGCTTTATAAATTTTTGTAGTTAACTAAAGATTAGTATGTATTAGTAAAAATTTAAAGCGCTGTATATCTAAAATATATAAAATTTAAGTAGAACTAATAGTATTGATGCTTATAACAAATAATAATTTTTAATAACTCTCTCTCTTAAAAATTATTTATATCTGTATCAATCCATCCTCCGCCTAGGACTCTTGTTCCTAAATATAAAACACAAGCTTGTCCTGGAGTAATAGCTTTTTCTTTAACATATAAGCTTACTAACAATGTATTGTCATTATTTTTACTTACCCTAGCTAAAACACCATCAGATGTTGATCTAATCCTTGCGATAACTTCAACATTATTAGGGTTAATATCATGAGCTAACCAATTAACATCTTTAAGCAAAAATTGTTTTTTAAATAACTTACTTTCAGGCCCTAAATACACTATATTTTTTATTGGATCAATTTTAATAACATATAATGGTGTAGAATAACTAAAGCCAAGTCCTCTTCTTTGTCCTATTGTATAATTCATAATTCCATTATGATAACCAAGCTTAAATCCTGATACATGCATCACACTACCTTGTTTGATAGCATTAGGGGCCATTTTTTTTACAAATTTACGATAATCACCTTCAGGGACAAAACAAATATCTTGACTGTCTACTTTCTCTGCTACATCTAATTGATATTTAATAGCTAATGCTCTTGTTTGTTGTTTAGTTAAACTACCTAAAGGAAATTGCAACCAATTAAGTTGATCATAAGTAGTAGCAAAAAGAAAATAGCTTTGATCTTTTTTAACATCAACTGCTTGATGTAACTCAACACAAATTTTATTAGTAATTTTTTGTACATAGTGACCAGTCGCCAAGACATCAGCTTTAAGGTCTTTTGCTACTTTTAATAAATCATTAAACTTTACTGATTGATTACACTTTATACATGGAATAGGAGTCCTTCCTTGCAAATAATTATCAACAAAATCATCAATTACAGATTGATGAAAAATAGATTCATAATTCAATACATAATGAGGTATTCCAATCTTATTGGCTACCATTTTAGCATCATATATATCCTGACCAGCACAACAACTACCTTTCTTATTTTGTATAGTATTTTGATCATAAAGTTGTAATGTAATACCAATTACTTGATGACCTAATTCATGCATCATAGCTGCAACTACGGAGCTATCTACTCCCCCAGACATTGCAACAACTACTTTCTTCTTAACATTTACCATTTTTATTATATCTCCTATTTGATATAGATCATTTTATATTATTAAACTTAAATAAATAACTACCAAACCCAATAACTAATTATGATTATAAAAAATTTATACTCTTAAAATATGTATGAATTAAAATTTTCCACAAGCAGTTAGATAAATATTTTGATAACTAAATATCATTTATTGTTATCTAATTAACTTTTTTTAAAATACATAAAACTAAAAAATACATAAACCAATATTTATTATTAACTTATTAATAATTAAATACTTGATTAATTTAACTAAATCAGATAAAAGAATCTACCTAAGTAATGATTTTTGGGATTTTATGATTATTATTTAGATATTCTAATTAAATAATATATTGCTACTGTCAGTATTTAAAAGATATCAACCCTATTTACCATACCTATATATTAATAAATCATTTATTAAGTATTTATTAATTAATTATTAATAAGCAATATATTTATTTAATACTTAATTAAAATAGTTTGGTTTAAATTATAGTCATTTATTAATATATTTTATATAATACAATAACACAATGTTATAACTCATAATTATGTACTAAACAAAAATATTTAAATAACTAAAATATACTAAAATTGCTAATAAATTAATAGATAATATTAAAATAATTTAAATTATGAATAATAACTCAATAAACCTACTATTAGCTATTATAATCTCAACAATAATACTCTTTTCTTGGCGTTATTTTTATGAACAACCAAAAATTAATAATTTAACTCAACAAAGTATTGAGAAAAAAATAAATAAACAATATAATAAAGTCCCCCAACAAGAAAATATCAGTAATGATGATAAAGAAATTCCTCATATAACAATAATATCTGATTCTGTATCAGGATCAATATCATTAAAAGGGCTTAGATTTGATAATCTAACATTGCTTAAATACTATATCAGTACTGATATTAATAGTAAAAATGTCCAATTACTTGCAGAAGCTCAAACAAAAAATTCCTATTTTGCTGAAATAGGCTGGACTTCTTCTAGTGCTGACAGTGCTATTACCTATCCAGATTCTAACACTATATGGCAAGTTGATGATAATAAATTAACCCCTAACAAAGAAATAAATGCATATTGGATTAACCCTCAAAAAGTAAAATTTGTAGTTACAATATCAATGGATAATGATTATTTATTTACTATAAAACAAAAAATATTTAATAACTCTCCTCATATAATTTCTTTTCAGCATTATGGATTAATTAACAAAAATTATCATGCTCCTAAAGAACGTATAGTAAATGTATTTCATCAAGGTATGATAGGGTCTGTAAATGGAGAACTACAAGAATATACTTATAAAGATATAATGGATAAAAATTCAGTTAAATATCCTAAATCACAAATTGATTGGTTTGGCATTACTGATAAATATTGGTTAACAGCTTTTATTCCAGATACAAAACTAAAATATTCAGCTAATTATATTAATGGTATTAAAAATAATCAACTGAAATTTCAATCTTCATTTATATCTGAAGTTCAATATATAAAACAAGGTAATAGCTATGAATTAGTACATAAATTATTTGCTGGAGCTAAAAAAGTAGATTTATTAGATAAATATGAAAAACTATATAATATTAAATTATTTGATCGTGCTATTGATTTTGGTTGGTTTTATATCATTACTAAGCCAATTTTTTATGCAATGAATTTCTTTTATGCATATGTTGGAAATTTTGGTATCAGTATCATGATTGTCACAGTAATTATAAAATTACTAATGTTTACATTAGCTAATAAATCTTATCTTTCAATGAAAAAAATAAAGGCTTTGCAGCCAGAAATAGAGTATTTTAAAAAATTATACGGTAATAATAAAATAAAGCTAAATGAAGAAATTATGGCTTTATACAAAAGAGAAAAAGTAAATCCTGTAACAGGTTGTTTACCACTCATTGTACAAATACCAGTTTTTTTTTCAATATATAAAGTATTATATGTAACAATTGAAATGAGACATGCTCCTTTTTTTGGATGGGTAAAAGACTTGTCTGCTTCTGATCCTACTAATATTTTCAACTTATTTGGGTTATTACCGCTCTCAGTTTTTCCTTTTTTCACTATTGGTGTATGGCCTATTATCATGGCTATCACAATGTTTTACCAACAAAAAATGAATCCTCAACCAACTGATCCTTTACAAGCAAAAGTAATGCAATTTATGCCACTAATATTTTTATTCATGTTTAATAATTTTCCTGTAGGATTACTAATATATTGGTCGTGGAGCAATATATTATCTATTATACAACAATACTACATTAATAATGTTTAAAAATAATCTTATCTAATCAGCAGTATTTTTGAATATTTTTTAATAATATATAAATGAATTATAAGATTAATAATAAGTTTTTTAAACAACCTGTTAAATTTTTAACTGGTGCTAGTAGCATTACTTGTTTACCATTAATAAAATTACCTCAAATTGGATTTTTAGGAAAGTCTAATGTTGGAAAATCTAGTTTAATTAATATGCTATGCAATCAAACACTAGCTAAAATATCAAAGACCCCTGGAAGAACTCAGCAAATAAATTTTTTTTCTATTGCAAACCAACTAGTTTTAGTAGACTTTCCAGGATATGGTTTTGCTAAAGTCCCATATAATAAAAAGCGCCATTGGATTCCATTAATAATACATTATATACGCTACAATAAAAATCTAGTACTAATTAATTTGCTTATTGATTCAAGACATGGCATTAATAAAAACGATATAGAAATTATATATCTACTAAAAAATTTTAATATTAATATACAATTTATATTTACAAAATCAGATAAAATTAACATCACTGATCAATACACTAATGCTATCATTAATAACTTAGCAAATTTAGGCTATTATAATAATATGCTTTTTACTAGTAAAAAATATAAAAAAGGAATAAAAACTTTACAAACAAAACTATGTTCAATAGTTAACAATAGCTTATAATTACTAGTTCAGTATATTAATATTACTAAAGAGCGCAATGCTACCTAATTTACCATAAATTAAAGATATATATTTAAAGATAAATATCGTTAAAAAAACTTAATTATTAAAGTTGCGGAGGTTGGATTTGAACCAACGACCTTCAGGTTATGAGCCTGACGAGCTGCCAAACTGCTCCACTCCGCGCATAATAATCAAACAATTAAATGTATCTACTAGATGACTTATGATAAAATATAAAAACTTCATCAGCATTTTTTATATTTTAGCAAGAGTATTATATGTTATATTTGTTTTAATATCAATTGTTATCACTATTTTACTATTAAATATTTAAAAAAATACTTTAATTTATCATTGATCTAACAACAAAGCTATACTATAACCATAGTATCATTTTTAACTTAATTAAGTTCAATAATTATCTAAAAAGTGTTGTGAACTAGTAACATAACAATAAATTAAAACATATAATATATGGTTTTCCTTTATCTATAGAGTCAAAATTTAAATATAATCAAGAGATACTATAGCTTGCTAGTATATAATAATACACTATTACTTTTTACTAATTTACCATTAATATATGGATTAAAAACTATATTCAAAAAATCCTTAAGGTTATATATATAATATTCATGAAAATCAACCTACCTAATATTAAAGACTGGTTATACACATTTTTATATCATATTTGGTTATCTTTATCATCAATTAACTTTTATATATCTGTTTTTTCTACATATAAGGGCTATGGTTATCGCTATATAAGTAGTATATGTGTTATTTCATCATTTTTATTCATAGTATTATGCTTAAATCAAATTTATACAATAAATAATTATTTTACACAAAATATAATTAATGAAAAAACAAAACCAATAGACTATATAATTAATCAAATCCCCACTATAAATTATGATGGACATAATATAAGTATAGCAGAAAAGCTGCCAATATATATTACATCATTAAATAATAAAAAAGTTATAGTCCTTTCTGCAAATAATAATAAATCTTCTTATGAGCAATTAGGTATTCCTATTATTATGTTAAAAAATAAAATGATTATATCTATTTATGATCCTTTTAAAGTAAAAAAAGCTTCAATAGAGCTAAAATATAATGAAATTTTTGGTTATAATAAATTATTACTTACTACAGATATAATTAAACAACAGCTATCAGCTATTTTTAGTAAACTTCCAACTGTAGTTATTTTTCTTGCATACCCATTATTAATTGTTATATTATTTGGCCATTTCTTATTTGAAAAAAGTTTAATTGCATGCTGTTTTTATTTAATTACTAACTTATTTATTGTAAAAACATCTATACAACAATGTATTAGAATGGTTTTATTTGCAAACGGAATATTTATTTTTTTAAATCCTGTTATAACATTCTTTTTGCCACAATTATATATAGCACTTTTAATATTACAGCTGTGGAATAATTTATTAATGATGCTAGCAATTTTAAAATTCTCTAATTTAAATATCTTATGGTTTAAGTAAGTAAAAACCCATTACTCTATAATTTTTACTACGATACTATCAAATTACCTGAAAAAGAATGAACATCTAAGAATCAAGTCTAAGCTTAATTACTACAATATCGAGATAGGATTTTCGATCCTTTAACAGGGATACTAAGTATATTTTTTAATATGCGCACTCGATTGGATTTGAACCAACTACCTTTACTTTCGGAGAGTAATGCTCTATCCTGCTGAGCTACGAGTGCTACATACATAAATTATTTACTTAATCTTACTATTCTAACTACAAAAATAGCCTTAAATAAAAAATATCTATAACTTTTAACTTCATTTCCTACAATTATTATATAAAAAACAATGAAAAGATCTTTCGGTATTTAGTATTGCCAAATATTATAAGCTATAATAATTTTTTATAATAATATTAACAAAAAATTTAATAATTTCCTATGCGGAGAGGAAGGGATTTGAACCCTTGACATGATATCACATGAACTCACTTTCCAGGTAAGCGCCTTAAACCACTTGGCTACCTCTCCAAAAATATATACAGGCATTATATTATTTTAATTATTTTTTACAATAACATAAGGCTTTTGTTGAGGAATAACAGTAGGAGGAAGTATCTTTTTAGTGAAATTTCGTTCTTTAAAATACCTAATCTTTTTAGATCTAATAGGGGGAAATGATTCTATTAGTATAATTTGATCATCCTCAGGTAATTGAATTACCTCTTGAGGTAATAATAAAGCTCTTTGAACCTTTGATATATTTTTTGTTCTAGTGCTAATATTCAAATCAAAAAATATTGGTTTACTATAAGAAGCATTCTCTACAGTTTTATTACCACAAAGCTGAGAAATCAAATTAGCTGTCTCATAATTATTAGCAGCAAAGGTGATACGAAAAGTTGAATTAGATAAAAATGAATTCATTCCAGAATCCTGATAAATACCTTTAAGCTGTTGGGTATCTTGTACTATTAAAAATAATCGTACTCTATAACCCCTAAAATATGCAATACCAAATTTAAATTGTTCCATTTTTCCTAATGTAGGAAACTCATCCATTAAAAACATAACACCATATGGTTCTTCATTTATATTAGGTATCTTTCTACTTAAAAACTCTGTTGCCTGTTGATAAAATACCTGCATTAATCGCTGTAATCTATTGATATTATCAGGGGTTAATCCTACATATATAGTAGTCTTAACCTTTTTTATTTCCATTATATTAAAATCTGATGAAGCAGTAGCACAATCTATTAAAGGATTAGCCCATAACTCAAGTGATGAATTCATTGTTGATATTACTCCAGATCTTTCCTTATCAGCTTTTTGTAAAAAGGCTGTAATATTCATATAAGCTACAGGATGAATTACATCACCAAGAGTATCCAATACTATAGCAAGATTATATGTAACATCATCATTCCGCATTGTTCTTACTACTTCTCCAAAAGAGCAAACCTTACTAGAATCAGCAATCAAATATAAAACTACCCCTAAAAATAAACTTCTTGCTTCATTATTCCACATATCTCTTTCTGGCATTACTAAATTAGCAATCTTCTGAACATCATCAACCATTTGACCAGGCTTACTACTAATCCAATCTAATGGATTATAACAATGCGTAATCCCATCAGGATTAGAAGGCTCCCATACATATACTTTTTGCCCCTGCTTCTCTCTCCAGCCACTAGATATCATATAATTTTCAAGCTTAATATCATGTACTACTATAGAATGCTGCCAAAATAATAAATTAGGAATAACAAAACCTACGCCCTTTCCTGATCCTGTAGGAGCAAATAATAAAGCATGTTGAAATCCATCAGCAACAAAATAACCATTACTATTTTGCCCTAATAACATTCCATGTGATGATCTTAATTTAGCCTTCTTAATGTCTATTTCATCTCCCCATTTTGCAGATCCATAAATAGATTCTTTTTCTAAAAAAAATTGTATTGACATTATACGACTAAAATAACGAGCATAAATAAATAGTACAAATAAAATAGGAATAACAATTGATAAGAATAGCTTAAGCTTTAAGTACCCATAACTACTAAAAGTCAATTTATTCCAATTTATTATTAACCATTTTGTCCATGCATAAGCAATATATATAACCTTGCTATTAAAACCTATAACAGTGCTACCATAAGTAAAGATTGAAATAAGAGCACCAATAACCCATATAGTAACAACTAAAACTAAACTATGTAAAAGAAAATGCCCTACTATATTCCTAAATAATCTTAATATATACATATAATCTATTATTTTTATACTTATTCAATTTAATAATTAAAAATATTATTCTTGATTTTCCAATTCTTTAAAATATATTTCAGATACATACCTTTTGCCTTTTTCTCCACGTTTTAGCTGTATTACAATATCAACTACTGAAGATATATATCTCATTATTTCGTCTGCAGTAAGTCCAAGCCCTGCTTGCATAACCATTAACTTAAGTTGTTGAAAAGCCATTGTAGGAGTATCTGCATGTAAAGTAGTAACTGATCCTGGATGACCAGTATTAATTGCTCTTAAAAAACTAAAAGCTTCTATTCCTCTAAGCTCACCAACAATAATACGATCCGGTCTAAGTCTTAAACATGCTTCAATTAAATCTTGGGTACTTACCCTTGCACTCCCCTGACCTCCTTTTGAAACTAATAAATGTATTTTATTAGGATGATTAGGTAATAGAATTTCTCTAGCATCTTCTACTGTAATAAGCCTTTCTTGAGAAGAAATTTCTCCAAGAATTGAATTAACAAAAGTAGTTTTACCTGTTGATGTTCCACCACTAACAACAATATTTTTTTTATAAAGTACAGCATAATGTATAAACTCTTTTATTTTCTTCTGTTCAAGATATTTTTTAAGTATTACATTATTTTTATCATATTCCACTTTTATAGATGTACGATCAAACGCCCCTAATTTGGCATATTCATCTAATGATAAATGTTTGGTACTATTCCTTCTTATTGAAAATACGCCAGAATCACCTTGACTAGCAGGAGGAAATACTATTTGTATACGATAACCATTAGGCAAAGTTGCAGACAATAAAGGAGTTTCCTCTGATATAGTTTGATTAGTAGATTGAGCAATTAACCTACCAAGACCTAATAAATGATCTGTATCAAGAGAAGGTATTAGTATTCTTGTATTATGCCCTTTATTTTCTACCCATACCTCACCAGGCTTATTAATCATTATTTCATTTATATCTTTATCCTGAAACATCTTATTAAAAGGCAAAAGATAAGTCTCCAATGCAGCATAATGCATTATATATTCCTCTTTTTATTTACCATTTCTTATTTATCACTTCTTTAGGAAAAATATAATCCTGATTAATATATATTTTAATTAAAGTCCCTTGATCAATAATAATATTTGGTTTTATTTTACTCTCTTCAACAAAATCTTTTAATTCATCAACAAAATCATCAAATCCTTCTCTAGCCTCTTTTTGGGATTTAGTTTCTTCAATTTGAGAACCAGTATCAACTAATAAGCTATCAGCAGCAGAATGTATAGTATGTAATATTGAATTCAATTTTTCTTTTTCAGTACTACCCCCTGTTTCAATATCTAAAGCATCGCAAGCATCTTTTATCATTTTATATGCTTTTAAAGTATGATCATTAATAATGCCTAAAGTTTTTGTACAAACCTCTGATCTATTGATATTATTATTCTCTGCACTAGCAGAAATAGCAATAGTTCTAATACTATTTGACTTATTATGGAGAGAAATTGATTCTTGTCCATCCTTCTTAGGGGGGATTATTTTATCAACTAACCACCCTGATGCAATATTAATAGCAGATATTAGTACAATATTACCTAATCTTGATTCTAATTTATGATCTAACATTCCTTCAATACCTTTTCTTCCTAATGAATCTACTCCTTGAGATGTTAATTGTAAAACATATCCATTAGGTAAGTCTAATTTAACCCACTCTATAATCACTCTTCTATATATACTACTAAGACCAGTATTATATCTTCCATATATCTTTGACCCTTTAGGAATAAGTATATTTTTTCCTAATTCAGAATACACATCTCTATTAATAATAGCTTTTATTTGCCCACCAAAATTAGTATCTATTACTGTTTCAGTAATAGCATCTATTATCTTTCCTTGCGCTAATAATAAACTCATATCTCCTTTTTTATTCAATAAAGAATTTTTTGTATTTTCTGTGCTAATGATTGCACCACTAGTAGATTGAGAAGATGATTGAGACCCATCTAACAACATAATAGAAGATTTTCTTTTATCATTTTTTCTATTCTGTTCTTCAATATATTTATTATCACTAGTTGAAATATCACCATTTGATTTATTATTAAATCCTGGTAAAGGAGGCAACTCCTTTACATTAGGTAATACTGGGTTTAAATCAAGTTTTTTTTCTTTAGGTTGCTCTTGAGTAGTAGCCTCAGGACTATCAATAACCATAGAAGGAGCTGGAGGTGGAGCAGTAACAATATCATCTATTTTAGGTGGAGGAGGTAAAGTAGGTGCAGGAGGAATATAAAAAGTATTACTCGATTCTTCTATCGGTTTTTCTACTTTATCTGGAACTAGATTATCATTGTTATTATTACTTTTATTCTCTAAAAAATAATTAAAAAACAAGTAAACTCCTATTGCTCCAATGAATATTAACACTAAGAAATTTCTTTTATTATGCGTAGCAACCTGAGATAACTCTTGATTTAACTCAACCTTATCTGTGTTATTATTATCTATTTCTTTATTATTTAAACTCATATATTTTATTTAACTATTTTAGGATAATAAAACCTAATAACATATACTAAATCTTGTTCTTCATTATCTTCTAAATCCTTTGCAACTATATCAAAATTATATGTTCTTTTATTAGTAATTATTGACATATTAGTTCGTATATTTTTTTGCATAGGATTAATAAATAACCTGTGATTAATAGGAGTAACCTTCCATGCATATGAATCACCTAATATAATTGTTTCTATTACCTCATTTTTTTCAAATTCAACATAAGACTGAAATCCTTGATGTAAAACTAATAAATACACATCATTTTCACTATAAATATAAGTTTTTATTCTATTATCAGTTACTAATGGATTATATTCATGTTGAGCATAAGAATATATAAAGGAAAAAAATATATATGGAAAAAAAAGTAATTTAACTATTATCATCATCTACTCTATACCCTGTTACTTGAAAACCTACTGGATTAATATCCATCTCTTCTTCAGTCAACTCAATAGCGACATATTCAAAGCTAATTACAGCAATTTTATGAAAAACATTTCTATTCCCAACAGTCTCATGTATTGAAAATCTTAACATATACTTTGTATTAGATAATTTAGACCAAGATTTTACTTGTAAATATGTGGAATTTTCTTGACGATATATAAAACTTGGATTTAATTGTTCATTTAATAAATATCCTCGGTACTGCCAATAAACATTTGATGATGATAGTAACCTAACAGTGTCCTTAGCTGTATGATCAAAATCCACATGATTATAAGTTTCTCTAGCAATAGTATATTTTTTTATAAAATATCTTGCTAAAGCATCATTACCACTCAGTATGTCTGATGATGTAGGATTAACTACAGTTGATATACCTGTTGTACTATCTATCTGGATAACAAAAGGATCAAATTTTTGTTTATTAATTAAATATGCTATACATATTACTGATACAATAATAACAATAAGTAAAATTAATAATATTATAAGTAATACATTCCTCTGAACAGTGATAGTATTATACCTATCCTGTTCCCAGTTTGGATATACTTTTTGTTTTACAGGTACATTATCATCAATTATATCTAATACTCCTTTTTTTTTATTAAATTGAAAAATATTTTTTAATTGAGTAAAAAATATATCCATTCTATTCATAATAAATGCATAACATTGATTTAACCTTCTCTCTATTATGTAATAGCTTATAATATAAAAAAATAAAATATAGCTTAGATATAAATAATTTATACTATTTTTTTTTTAACAGTGATTTTTATATTATAGTTACTTATAAAAAATATATTAAATAATAATAAATAACACTTTATTACCAGTGCATTTTTTATTGATTTTTAAAATATATTCTATTAGTAGAAGAATTGAAAATAATGATAAGATATATTATAGATATAGTATCTATAATATAATCTAGAAATAAAATACAATTTAATATTTAACCTTTTAATCTCCACCCTATATTGATTAATTTTAGCAATAAGATAAAAAGTAATATGTTAAAAATAGCTAAAAATGATACAGCATAAATAAGATTACTATCAGTGTAGTCTGTAAAACAATATCTAAAACCGTCAATTATATAAAAAAAAGGATTAAATATGTTAAGTTGTTGAAAAAAATAGGGAAGTTTTTTTACAGAAAAAAAAGTTCCAGAAAGAAAAGATAATGGCATAATAATATATGTTGATATTGTTGCATTTTGTTCAAATGAGTTAGCTAAAATAGCAGATAAAATACCAAATTGTCCAAATATAGAACAAGCAATAAAAACAAAAATTATTAAAAGAAAAGGGTGATATAAGGTATAATCAATAAATGGAATAAGCACAATAGAAACCATAATACCAACACAAATCCCCCGGCAGATTGCACCTACAGTGAAAGCAATAACTATCTCTATCCCGCTAAAAGGAGGTGTAAGTATATCCCATATATACCCTAATTCCTTACCTAAAAAAAAAGAAGAGGAACTATTAGCAAAAGCATTTTGTATTATGCTCATAATAATTAATCCATAACCTACAAAATTAATAAACTTAATGCCATAAATATACGTTGATGATTTTTCTCCTATCAATACAAAAATAAGTAAAAAAATCAATGCTGAAATAACAGGAGTAAAAATAGTTTGATTATATAAAGATATAAATCTTTTGAATTCCCTTTGAATAAGAACATATGTTCCGTACCAATTAATTCTTTCCGTCATAATTTGTAAATAATAAAACAAATACTATTAATAACCTGAATTAAGCTTGTTAAATATTAATTAGATCAAAAAAAAGATCAAAATCTAATAAGCTTAATATTAAATATATCTATACAATTTTAATAAGATATATTATATATACTAACCTATTGTATATACTACTAACTAATTAACTTTGCAAACCATAATTAAAATAATTATTATTTTTTAAACAATGATGATGAATAAAAAAAAGCTATTTATAAAAACATATGGCTGCCAAATGAATGTTTATGATTCTATAAAAATAGAGGAATTATTAAACCCTTTTGGTATAGAAAAAACAGAAGAAATTAACATTGCTGATATAATAATACTAAATACTTGCCACATTCGTGAAAAAGCTACAGAAAAAATATACTCTGAACTAGGAAGAGTAAAAAAAATAAAAGATAAAAGAATAAAAACTGAACAAAAAGCTACAATTGTCATTGTAGCAGGATGCACTGGCCAAGCCGAAGGAGATGAGATTTTTAAAAGAGAACCTATAGTTGATATAGTTGTAGGGCCACAATCATATTATACCTTGCCATTATTAATTACAAAAGTGTTACAAGGAGAAAGACAAGTAATTAATTTAGATTTTATTGAAGAAGAAAAGTTTGATCATCTACCAAAAGACGACTCTATACAAAAAACAAGTGCTTTTGTTTCAATACAAGAAGGATGTAATAAATTTTGTACATTCTGCGTAGTCCCTTATACAAGAGGAAATGAATTTTCTCGTCCAGTAGAAGAAATATACCGTGAATCTATGTTTTTAGTTAATAATGGAGTAAAAGAAATAAATTTACTTGGACAAAATGTTAATGCCTATCATGGAAAAACATATAATGGGAAAACAAGTAATCTAGCAGCTTTAATTAGTTATTTATCAAATATAAAGGGACTAGAAAGAATAAGGTACACAACATCACATCCTATAGATATGACTAATGAATTAATACATTTACATGGCATAGAAAAAAAACTTATGCCTTTTTTACATTTGCCAATTCAAAGTGGATCAAATAAAATATTAAAACTAATGAATAGGAAACATACTCAAGAAGAATATACTGCAATAATAAAAAAATTGCGTATTTCACGCCCTGATATAGTTTTATCTTCAGATTTTATTGTAGGATTTCCAGGCGAAACAGATGAAGATTTTTCTGATACTATAAATTTAGTAAAAAAAATACGTTTTGGCCAATGCTATTCTTTTAAATATAGTGCTAGACCAGGAACTCCAGCTGCTATAAAAAAACAAGTACCAGAAAAAGTTAAAAATGAACGATTACAATATTTACAAAAAGAACTAATGCTTCAACAATTTAAATTTAATCAAAGTTGTATAGGGAAAATATTTCCTGTTCTTTTTACAAAAGAAGGCAAAAAACCTGCCCAAATCCTAGGTAAGACTCCATATATGCAATCTACATACATAGATAATATAACAAATAAAAAACTAATGGGAAAAATTATTGATATAAAAATAACAGATGCATTTCCTACTAGCTTATTAGGAAAAATCATTAATTAATATTAGTAATAAAAAATGTTAAAAATACTATTATTTTGTATTAAAATGTTTTTATTATCTTTTATAATCTTATTTGGGATAACTTTATACATTATATTTTATTACAGTAAAGGGCTACCTAGTTATAAACAACTTAAAGAATACCACCCACCATGTGTAACCCGTATGTATAGTTCTGATGGTATATTAATACAAGAATACGCAAAAGAATATAGGATATTTATTCCATTAAGTAGTATGCCAAAATTTTTAGTAGAAGCATTTATTTCAGCAGAAGATAAAAATTATTACCAACACCCAGGTTTTGATATAATAGGAGTGTTAAGAGCATCTTACTATAATTTTATTAATATAACCAAAAATAGCAATAAACGTACAGAAGGAGGATCAACTATCACTCAGCAAGTAATAAAAAATTTTCTACTTTCTTCTAAAAGATCTTTTTCAAGAAAAATAAAAGAAATAATATTAGCTTATAAAATATCACATATCCTAACTAAGGATGAAATTTTAGAACTATATCTAAACCAAATATATCTAGGAAAAGGAGTATATGGTGTAGCTGCAGCTTCCTTTGCATATTTTAATAAATCAGTAGAAGATTTAACCATAAATGAAGCCGCTGTAATTGCCTCACTACCTAAAGCACCATCTTTATTTAATCCAGAAAAAAATTATAATAGAATTTTTCAAAGAAAAAACTATGTAATTAAACGTATGTATATAGAAGGATACCTCTCAGAAGAAGTAGCAAAGCAAGCAATAAATGAGCCTATAATACTAAATAAGCCAAAACAATCTGATACTATAAATGCTCCATACTACGCAGAGACTGTACGAGAAGAAGTAATTAATATGTTTAGTGAGGAATATTTTTATAGTGCAGGTTTAACAATTATTACATGCTTAAATTCTAAAATACAAAAACATGCAACTAATTCTTTAATTACAGGAATACAACAATATGATATGACTCAAGAATATAGAGGTCCTTTGCAAAATATATCTACAGATAATTGGACTGAAAATTTTAGCTTATTCCCTTACCCCAAAAAATTAAAAAACAGTCAATTAGCTCTTGTTTTAGAAATAACAGACAAAGAAATAATTATAGGATTACAAGATCAGACTAAAACAATATTATCTATAAGAAATAGCAAAAAAACTAAGGAAGAAAATATTGCATCAATAAAAAATATCCTTTCTATAGGAGATGTAATAGTTGTAAATAAAAAAAATAAATTATACTATTTATCTCAAATCCCAGAAGTAGAGGGCGCTATCATAGCATTAGATCCTACTACAGGACAAGTACTAGCTGCTGAAGGAGGCTATGATTTTAGCAATAACAAGTTTGATAGAACGCATCAAGCTAAAAGACAAACAGGTTCTTTAATTAAACCATTTGTATATTTAACAGCATTTGAACATGGGATACTACCTAATGCAATTTTTTATGATGAACCTATAGAACTACCGCAAGGACCATGGCTCCCTATGTGGACACCAAAGAATCATGATAATAAATTTTTAGGACCATTAACATTAAGGCAAGGGTTAGAAAAATCAAGAAATATAATCACAATAAAAATTGCTCAAGAAATAGGAATACCTAATATAGTAAATACACTGGAAAAATTTAATATTACTGATAAAGCAAATAATTTATACTCAATAGTTCTAGGAAGTACTGAAAGTACATTATTAAGAATGACTAGAGCCTATGGAATAATTGCTAACAAAGGAAAGGATATAATCCCTCACTATATTGAGATGATTAAAGATCGAAAAGGAAATATAATTTATAAACGTGATTATAGTGAATATAAATTATATCAATATTGCTTTATAGATAGTGATACAGAAGAAATACTTCCACCAAAAATTCCTAAAATTATCTCAAATCAAATTACTGATGAAGCTAGTAGTTATCAAATTACTTCACTATTAATAGGCAGTATACAACGAGGCACAGGAAAGAAACTTCAACATATACCTAAAATTATAGCAGGAAAAACTGGTACTACTAATAACAGTAAAGATACATGGTTTATTGGATTCACTCCTCAAATAGTAGTAGGAATATATATGGGATATGATATACCTAAATCATTAGGAGAATATGCCTATGGATCATCAACAGCTCTTCCTATATTTATAAATTTTATGTCTAAATGTCATCACAAATTTAAATCTATAGATTTTGAACTGCCGGATTCAATTGATTTAATTTCAATTAACCCTGAAACAGGAAAACCTTCTTTAGAGCCAGGTTATATTTTAGAAGCATTTAAAAAAAATACATATTTTACTGAAGATGAACTTTTTAATAATAAAAATATTGATAAATACAATCCTTTTAATAAGATAAATAATAAATACTATTAATTATATTTAATTAATATAAAGCAAATTTAATTATTTAAAATAAAATGAATATAGAAAACTTCACACTAGCTACTAAACAAATACTTACTAACATTAATCTATTAGCAGCAAAAAAATCTCATCAATATATTTTACCATTACACTTTCTTCATAGTCTTATTACAGAAAAACATAATATAGTTAAAAATTTGCTAACCATTATGGATGTAAACATAAGTGAAGTTATGAAACAAGCTAATGAAGAATTAGATAAAATTCCTCAAATTAAAACATATAATAACAATTATCAACCTATAATGTCCTCATCAGGATTAAAAATACTAGATCAAGCAATATCATTAAGTAAGGATAATAAAGATTATTTTGTAACTATAGAAAGACTATTTGAAGCATTATCATTTGATAATACAATTGCAGGAGAAATTTTAAAAAATAATCAAATAACTAGCAAAAAAATTGCTACAGCAATAAATAATTTACGTAAAGGAACCCAAATAACATCTGAAACAGCAGAATCAAACTATAATGCATTAATAAAATATGGAAGAAATATTACTGATTTAGCCTCCCAAGGAAAAATTGATCCAATCATTGGTCGTGATGAAGAAATTAGAAGAGCTATACAAGTACTCTCAAGAAGGAGTAAAAATAACCCTGTATTAATTGGTAGTCCTGGTGTAGGAAAAACAGCAATTATCGAAGGATTAGCACAACGTATTTATCAAAAAGATATACCAGAATCATTAATAAACTGTAAAATCATAGAATTAGATATGGGGGCATTAATTGCTGGAGCTAAATTCAGAGGAGAATTTGAAGAACGTTTAAAAGCTGTATTAAATGAAATAAAAAACTCAAATGGGACAATTATTCTATTTATTGATGAATTACATTTATTAGTAGGAGCTGGGAAAACTGAGGGAAGTATGGATGCATCTAATTTATTAAAACCTATGTTAGCAAGAGGTGAGTTACATTGTATTGGGGCAACTACTCTTGATGAATATCGATGCTATATTGAGAAAGATACTGCTTTTGCCAGAAGATTTCAACCATTATACGTATCTGAACCTACAATTGATGATACAATATCAATATTACGAGGAATTAAAGACCGATATGAAGCTCATCATGGCATAATGATTTCTGATAATGCTATAATTGCAGCAGCAACTTTAGCAAATAGGTATATAACAGATAGATTTCTTCCTGATAAAGCTATAGACCTAATTGATGAAGCTACAAGTAGATTAAAAATTGAATTATCTAGTAAACCCGAAGAGCTAGATGAATTAGATAGAAAAATTATTCAAATAAAAATAGAATTATCAGCACTAAAAAAAGAAAAAGATATTACTGCTCAAAATAAAATAGAACAATTAAATAATGAATTAAAAATATATGAAAAACAATCCTATAATTTAATTTCTAAGTGGAATTTAGAAAAATCAAAAATGCAAACGGTACAAAAAATAAAAGAAGAAATAGAAAAAAGTAAAATTGAACTTGAAAAATGTAAAAGAATAGGAGATTTAGCTAGAGCTAGTGAATTAAAATATGGAGTTATTATCGACCTGAAAAAAAAGTTATCATTTGCAAAAGAACAAGCAAATAGTAAGTTATTTAAAGATAGAGTAACTGAAAATGATATTGCTATCATAGTTTCTAAAATCACAGGAATACCTATAAATAATATGTTATCCAGTGAAAAAGAAAAATTATTAAAAATGGAAGAAAAACTAGGAAAATATGTTATAGCACAAGATAAAGCAAAAACATTAATTAGTAATGCTATTCGTCGCTCGCGTGCTGGGATCAATGATTATAATCGTCCGATAGGATCTTTCTTATTCCTAGGATCAACTGGAGTTGGAAAAACGGAATTAACAAAAGCTTTAGCTAATTTTCTATTTGATACTAAAACAGCTTTACTAAGGTTAGATATGTCAGAATATATAGAAAAACATTCAGTATCAAGATTAATAGGAGCACCTCCAGGTTATATAGGATATGATCAAGGAGGTATATTAACTGAATCAGTAAAAAGAAGACCATATCAGGTTATATTATTTGATGAAATTGAGAAAGCACATTCAGACATTTATAATATAATGCTCCAAATCTTAGATGAAGGAAGACTAACTGATAGTCAAGCTAACGTAATAAATTTTAAAAATACCATTATTATATTAACATCTAACCTAGGAGCTGAAATTTTAGCTAATCAACCGACAGAGGAAATATCAGAATTAGCTCAAGCAGAGGTTATGAAACAAGTGCAATATAATTTTAAACTAGAATTCTTAAATAGATTAGATGAAATTATATTTTTTCATAAATTAACTAAAGAACATATGGAAAGTATAGTAAAAATACAAATGACCCAATTACAAGATATATTAAAAAATCAAAACATAAGTCTAACATATGATAAAAATGTTATCCTTTTTCTAGTAGAAAGAGGATATGACCCTACATTTGGAGCTCGTCCTCTAAAAAGAATAATACAAAATGAAATACAGAATAAACTTGCAATGATGATTATTGCAGGTCAATATAGAAAAAAAAATAATATAGTAAATTTATCTGTAAAAAATAATATGATAGAAATAAAATAATTTTTTATTACTAGTTAAAATAGAATAAAATTCAATTACAATATATAGGTATTTCTAGCTAATAATATATTTTATAAATTATAAAATTCACTATTATATTAAATAAAATAAAAAATTTATGTATATAAAAACTCGTTTTGCTCCTTCTCCAACAGGATTTTTACATATAGGAAATATTCGTATAGCTCTAATAAATTTTCTGTTTGCAAAAAAAAATAAAGGACAATTTATTCTAAGAATAGATGATAGTGATTATGCCCGTAATCAGGAAGAATATAAAACAGCAATAATTAAGGATCTAAAATGGCTAGGATTAGATTGGGATTTATGTATAAATCAAACCAATAGAATTGAAAAATATAACTATATAAAAGACCTTTTAATAGAAAAAGGTAGATTATATCCTTGTTATGAAAGTACAAAAGAATTAGAAATTAAAAGAAATTTACAACTTGCATCTGGTCTACCACCTATTTATGATAGATCATCTCTAAAAATGACATTTAAACAAATAAATGAATATAAACAGCAAGGAAGAAAAGCCTATTACCGGTTTTTAATTAAAAATGAAGATATTGAATGGAAAGATCTAATAAAAAAAGAAATTAAATATCAAGGAAAATATTTAAGTGATCCTATAGTAATTAGAGAAGATGGAACATTTACCTATATGCTATGTTCGACAATAGATGATATAGATAATAATATTAGTCATATTATTAGAGGAGAAGATCATATAACTAACACAGCTATACAAACACAAATATTTCAAGCGTTAAAACATAAAAATCCTATATTTGCTCATATAAGTTTAATCAAAACAAGAGATAATAAAATATCGAAGAGAGAAAAAGGTGTTTTTACTGTAAAGTCACTTAGAGAAAAATTAAATATAGAACCTATGGCTATAAATAGTTTTTGTACTTTAATAGGATCATCTAAGAATTTAGTCCCAGTAAAAAATATAACTAAATTAATTGATATTTTTGATATCTATAAATATTCTGTATCTCCTATAATATATGATAATAAAGCATTATTAACGCTTAACCAAAAAATACTAGCACTATATGATTTTAATGATATTAAACCTAGGTTAGATGAAATCGGATATAATCAAATTAACGAAAAATTTTGGTCTACAGTAAAATATAATTTAGCTAATATAAAAGAAATTAAAAAATGGTGGGATATATGTTACAACTTTCAACCTAAAGAAAATAAAACGATTAATTTAAAATTAAAAGATATAGCTGCAAAAACTTTACCTAATATAATTAATAAAGATACTTACCAAGAATGGATATTATCTATACATAAAAAAACTAAACTTAAATATAAAGATTTATTTCTTAACTTACGTATAATTTTAACAGGACTAGAATATGGACCTGAAATAAAAGAAGTACTGTCATTACTCTCTAGGGAACAAATTTTATCTAGATTAAAAAACTCTTCTCCCTAACTACTAAAATAAGAGAAAGGTAGTATTTCTATGCTATTACTAGATTATATAAAAAATATTATCATCTAACTTTAATTAGAATTTATATTAATTTAATAATCATTTAAGAATTTAAGTATTGATCTTTATAGTGTTTTTTATTATCTTATAGTTTGATTTTAGTAATATAGCTCTTAGATTATGCCTTCATAGCTGAAGATTTAAAGTTTTTAATAATCTAATAGTCTTGCAAAAGACTAACCAAGGAAGAATTAATTTGAAAAAATATGTTATAAAGCTATGTAGGTTATTAACATTGGGTTATCTTTTTTATTTATCAATCAGTCAAATAATCCGGAGGAATTTTATATGAATAATATAAATACATTTATTGGTAAATCAGCAATAGATTTTACAGCAAAAGCAATAATGCCAGATAACAGCATTAACGATGTTTTTAATCTTAAGTCCTATTTAGGAGGGCAAAAAGGTATATTATTTTTTTATCCCTTAGATTTTACTTTTGTTTGCCCTTCTGAGATCATAGCATTTAATAATAGATTAGAAGAGTTTACAAATAGGAAAACAAAGATTATTTCGGTAAGTGTTGATTCGCATTTTTCACATCATGCATGGAAAGCAACATCTTTAAATAAAGGGGGAATAGGTAATGTACAATTTCCAATGGTATCAGATTTAGATAAAGCTATATCAACATCATATAATGTATTAAATGAAGATAGCGTTGCTTTTAGAGGGACATTCTTAATTGATCAAGAATTTAAAATTAGGCATTATTTGATTAATGATCTTGCATTAGGAAGAGATATAGATGAAACTTTAAGAATTATAGATGCACTTGATTTTCATACTTCCTATGGAGAAGTATGTCCAGCTGGATGGAAAGATGGACAAAAAGGAATGAAACCAACTACCCAAGGGGTCTCTGAATATTTAGGATCTAATGCAGAAAAACTTTAATTTTTTAAATAAGAAATGAAAGTAATGATAACTAGCATCTTTAATAACTAAATATCAAGATCTACGTTTGTTATTGTATTATCCTATATAATAAAACAAAATAATTTATTCTTTTTCTTTTATAAATTTACTATTACCATAATTATTTATAAGAGAAAAAGAAATAATTCTTATATAGGATTAAAACTAATTAATAAATTAAGTTTTTTTAATTAAATCAGGCCTTAGTTTAGAAGTAATTTTAACTGATTGCTTTTTCTGCCAAGATTGCACTGCTTTATGATTACCAGATAATAAAACATCAGGAACTTGCTTACCTCTCCAAATAAAAGGTTTAGTAAAAAGTGGATATTCTAAATAGCCAAAACTTGTTTTATTAACCTCAAATGACTCCTCTAATAAATTTTTAGAATTTACAATAACACCTGGTAATAATCTAATAATGCTATCTAAAATAGTGAAAGCAGCTATCTCTCCTCCAGATAAAATATAATCCCCTATACTAATCTGTTTTAAATTATATTCATCAATGATACGCTCATCAATGCCTTCAAAACGTCCACATAACATAACTATTCTTTTTTGAACTGACATTTTCTTAATTAACTCTTGTGTTAATAAAACCCCTCTGGGAGAAAGATAATACAACTCATCAACCTGATTATTTTCTAATACTGAATCAATAGCATCTGCTAAAACATCTGGTCTCATCACCAAACCACTTCCTCCATACATTTTACCATCAAATTTCTTATGTTTTGTTTTTCCAAAATCACGAATATTAACAGTATTATAATTCCATATTCCTTTTTCAAGAGCCCTTCCAGCTAAAGAAAAGCTAAGAGGACCTGGAAACATCTGAGGAAAAATTGTTAGTATAGTAGCATGAAACACAGTTAAATACTCAATCATTTATTAAAAAAATTGTTATCATAGCTATAAAAAATAGTTATAGAAATATTTAATTGTAATAATATATATACTTGTTATATAATCAAGCTACCTAATGATTATATAAATAATAATCAATATCAATATTTCTATAAATAAAGAAATTTATATTTATGCTATTTATAAAATATTATTGACAAAAAAATTGTTTCAATAAATAATGAATATTCTTTCACACAACAAAAATAATTAATTATAAAAGTTTAAAGAACATATAAGTTTATTATATGATATGGTTTTTTAAGATTTTAAAAAACTAAAGACTAAAACTCATGATCGACTATAACTATGGAAATAGATATTAAATTATCAGATGGTGAATATAAGAAATTTCCTTCTGGAGTAACTAGTTATGAGATAGCAGCAGCTATTTCCCCACATCTAGCAAAACAAGCAATAATAGCAGAAATAAATGGAGAAATAACTGATCTATCAGCACCTATTTATATCAGTAGTCAAGTAAAAATATTAACAAGTGAAGATCCCTTATCACTAGATATAATTAGACACGATGCTGCACATATCACAGCACAAGCAGTAAAAGAAATTTTTCCTAATATACAAATTACTATAGGTCCTACTATAAAAGATGGTTTTTATTATGACTTTGCAAAAGACTCTCCTTTTACTGAAAAAGATCTAGAACTCATTGAAGCAAGGATGAAAGAAATTATAAAAAAAGACTATCCTTTTATTAGAGAAGAATGTGATAGAGATAAAGCAATTAAGTTATTTCGAGAAATGGGAGAACATTATAAAGTAGAAATCATTAATTCAATAGATAAAAATGCTGAAATAACTTTATACCACCAGGGAAATTTTGTTGATTTATGTCGAGGCCCTCATGGTCCTTCTACTGGGAAAATAAAGTATTTCAAATTAATAAAAGTAGCAGGAGCATACTGGAGAGGAGATGTCAAAAATCCTATGCTACAAAGAATTTATGGAACAGCATGGCCTAATAAGGATAAACTAAGTAGTTATTTAAAAAAATTAAAAGAAGCTGCTAAAAGAGATCATAGAAAAATTGGAAAGGAACTAAAATTATTCCATTTTCAAGAAGAAGCTCAAGGTATGGTTTTTTGGCATCAAAAAGGATTTAATATATATAAAATAATTGAAATATATATAAGAAATAAATTACACCAAGAAGGATATATAGAAGTAAAAACTCCTTTAATGATTGATAAAACTTTATGGCAAAAATCTGGCCATTGGGATAAATTTCGTCAAAATATGTTTATACTTAATAATCAAGAACAAACAAATGCACTAAAACCCATGAACTGCCCTTGTCATGTAGAAATATTTAAACAGCAAATAAAAAGCTATAGGGATTTACCTATTAGAATGGCTGAATTTGGTATATGTCATAGAAATGAATCATCAGGAGCACTGCATGGGCTTATGCGAGTCAGGAGCTTTACACAAGATGATGCGCATATATTTTGTACAGAAGAACAAATTAATAGTGAAACAATAAAATTTTGTAGGTTATTAATCAATATATACAAAGATTTTGGCTTTACAAAAATTAAAATAAAATTCTCTGACAGACCACAAAAAAAAGAAGGAAGTGATGAAATTTGGGATAAAGCTGAACTAGCACTAAAAAAAGCGATAAAAGAAGCAGGATTAAACTATGAACTTAATAAAGGAGAAGGAGCTTTTTATGGCCCTAAAATAGAATTTACTTTAATAGATGCATTAGAAAGAGAATGGCAATGCGGTACATTACAAGTAGACTTTGTTTTACCTGAAAAATTAGGAGCAAAATATATTGATAGTAATAATAAAAAAAGAGTTCCAATTATGTTACATCGTGCAATCCTAGGAACTTTTGAACGGTTTATAGGACTTCTGATAGAAGAATATTCAGGAGAATTTCCAATTTGGCTAGCTCCTATACAAGTAGTTGTAGTTGGTGTTAATAACCAACTAGATGACTATATATTACAAATAAATAAAGAATTAATTAATGCTAATATCAGATCAGAGGTTGATTTGTCAAGAGAAAAACTCCAATATAAAATCCGCTATTTTTCTTATCAAAAAGTTCCAATTATAGCAGTTGTTGGTCCTAAGGAAATGGAATCAAAAACATTGACTTTACGTTCTTTTGGTAATACTAATAACATTATAGTTAACCATAGCGTAGTGACAATAAAGCAATTAATTAATATAATAAATAAAGAAAATAAAAAATATATCAACTAAACATTTATTTATCAATAATATAAAATCATTTTAATTTACAGGAGGTTAGTTATTTCAAGTTTAAAAAATAAAAAATTCTTAAAAATTAATAAAGAAATTAAAGCGCAAGAAGTACGATTAATAGGTATAGATGGAAAAGTAGTAGGTATTGTTCCTATTGCTACTGCTTTATCTATGGCTAATGCAGTTAGCCTTGATTTAATTGAAATTTCTCCAAATACTAATCCTCCTGTATGTAAAATACTAGATTATAAACGCTATCTTTACAGCTTTAAGAGAAAAAAACAAGAAGCTAAAAAAAAACAAAAGAAGATTGGTATTAAAGAAATGAAATTCAAAATTAATATTGGAAAAGGAGATTTTGATATTAAAACAGCTAAAATAACTAAATTTATTAATGAAGGTAATAAAGTAAAAGTATCTCTATGGTTTAAGGGAAGAGAAATTTTACATAAAAACAAAGGTCTAGAACTATTTGAAAAAATTATTGAAAAAACTTCAAATATATCAAAAGTTGATACTATTCCAAAAATAGAAGGCAAACAAATAATTATGGTATTAACTCCTATGTGACTGCTCTCTACCATAAAGTTTGGAGTTTCTAATATCAATAGCAGCAGCTTTCCTTACAATATTAATCTTCTTATAAGCATATTTACCTATTTAACAATAATGATAGACAAATAAGTAAAATAAAATATTGTATTAAAAACAAAAAAATAAACCAAAGACCTACTAACTTAGTCATTATAAAAAATTTTTTGCTCTATCAGAAAAAGCTTTTATCATTTGGTGAGTTGCTTTAGATAACAATCTTTTTAATAATTTATCTAAAACTTTTGATTTTATTTTAAAATCAAGTGTAAAATCAACTTCACTATTATTATGTAAATCGGTTATTTTCCAAATACTACTCAAATAATTAAAAGGCCCTGATATACCACTAATATTTATTAAAAATAAATCATTATTATGTAAAGAAAAAATTTTTGATCTATAGTTCAAAGAAAAAAATTTAAAATTAATAAATAAATCAGCAATAATAATATTGTCATACTGCTCTATAATATCTACCTTTTTACACCAAGGAAGAAAGCTAGGATATTTTTCTACATCTAAAACTATCTTATTAAGAATATCAGCTGTATAGGGCATTATACGAACTATATGTAAAGCACACATAAATTATATATTAAAAAATAATTTCAAAATAGATACAAATCAAAATAATATACTTTCATAAAAACATTACAATTATTTAATTCCATTGAGATATTTTATATTAAATGATCTATAGTATAGCTATAATCTGGTAAATTACTAAGTAATGATGGCTATTTATAATAAATATTAACTAAATTCTAGAAATAAAAATCTTATCACTAAATTATCATATATTTATTGTTAGATAATTATTAACTTCAAGATTTTTTAATCTAGCTTCACGTAATTTTTTAAAATCATCACCTGCATGATAAGATGATCTAGTCAAAGGAGAGGAAGATACCATTAAAAAACCCTTTGCTTTAGCTACTCTTGCTAAATAATGAAACTCCTCAGGAGTAGCATATCTATGAATAGGAGCATGTTTTTTAGTTGGTTGCAAATATTGTCCAATTGTTATAAAATCAACCTCAGCAGCGCGTAAATCTTCCATTACTTGAATAACCTCTGAGTTAGTTTCACCAAGTCCTAACATTATTCCTGATTTAGTAAAAATATTTTTTTCTAATTTTTTTGCGTTATGTAATAAACATAAAGAATTATAATACCTAGCTCCTGGCCGAATCAATTTATAAAGAGAAGGAACAGTTTCAATATTATGATTAAAAACATCTGGTTTAGCCTTAATTATACTCTCAACAGCTGATGTTTTCTTTAAAAAATCAGGGGTTAATACCTCTATAGTAACAGTTGTTGATAACCGTCTAATAGCATTAATACAATTTGCAAAATGCTGTGCTCCACCATCAGCTAGATCATCCCTATCAACTGAAGTAATTACTACATGTTCAAGCCCTAATTCAACAACACTATGTGCAAGCCTTTCAGGCTCATGAGGGTCAAGTAAATCAGGGACACCAGTTTTAACATTACAAAAACGACAAGATCGTGTACAAACAGCTCCTAAAATCATAACTGTAGCATGTTTTTTAGACCAACACTCACCTATATTAGGACAAGCAGCTTCTTCACATACAGTATTTAATTTAAAAGCTCTAACTAATTCTTTAGTCTTTTGATATTGTGGAGATATAGGAGCTTTTACTTTTATCCAATCTGGCTTCTGTCTTATTGTATCCATATCATTATCTCTCTTAATATTATTTATGATTTTACTTCAATTACTTGAGCACTATTATAAAAATTTTTGACTCCTATAAGATCAGTAGTTGTAATAAATGTCTGAGCCCTTTTAGTACACAAATAATCAGCAAGATAAGCTTTTCTATGGTCATCTAAACGTACAAATAATTCATCTAGCAAAACTATGGGTGTAGTTTCTGTTTTTCTAATAATAGTATTAATTTGAGCAAATATTATTGCAATTAACATTTCTTTCTGTTCTCCAGTAGAGCAAAATTTTGCAGTATTATTTTTCTTTGGATGAGTAACAAATAAATCAACTTTATGTATACCAAAATTTGTTTTACCAGAATCGCGATCTTTAACTCTGGTATTCTCTAATGCTTTTGTATAAACATCAATAAAATTGTTATTTTGCAGTAGAAGTTTATCCTGATTTTCAAAAAAAAGATTACTAATAGATAGTTTAACCTTAAGAAAAGTAAAATCAATACTATCTATAGATTCTTGCATCCATTGCAAAATATTATTACGTGCAATATGTATATCTTGTGCATACATAGACATTTTTTGCTCTATTTGAATAATAAAAGAACTATTTAACATAGAAGGGAAATACCTTAAACATCGTAATCGTTCTTTCATATAATAATCATATTTCATAATATTTTTTGCATGATTAGCGTCAAAATTATATACTATTCTATCTAACAATTTTTTTCTATCAATTCTATTAGCTAAAAAAATACTATCCATTTGAGGGGTTAACCATACTATATTTACTATATTAGATAACTCATTATTTTTAATTTTTATACCATTATAGTAAATCAATTTACCCTTTGATGATAAATCATAATTAGTAATTATTTCTGCAAGGCCTAATTTACTTTTCATAATAAACTTACTTACCCAATGATCTTGACCTATTTTGCATATCTCATCATAATTTGCCGATCTTATGCCTTTTCCAAGAGATAATAACGAAATTGCTTCTAATATATTAGTTTTTCCAACACCATTTTTTCCTCTAATTATAACTATATCTTGACTACAATCTAATTTTATTGAATTAAAATTCCGATAATTATCCAAATATATAGTATTTAAATAAGTTTTCCTAACCATTACTATTGATATAACTTTTAAATCTAAAACAACTCTATAAACTTAAATAAATTTACCTTTAAATAGATATAATAATTATTATATCCTCAAGGGGATACCATACAATTTATTTTAATAAAATAACTTCAAATTATTTATTTCTTTTTATTTTAAAATATAATAAGGTTTATTTTAATTTTAAACTACCTATAAATATCAATAAAAAGACTTGCAATTACAAGAATAAAAAAGTACCTTTAGTCTTAAATTTTTAGAAAACTTAAATCAATTAAATAATAATTTAAAAACAAGTAAATATATATTTTGCTATATAACATAATTAAAAATAAATATAAACTATCCTAGCTTAGGATGATCAATAAAAATGAATTATTAATTTATATAATACCTAATAATTTATAACTAAATATATAAAATTTAAAAAGTTAAGAGAGCATTATGATTGATATATCTATTACAAAAAAAAATAATGAGAAAACAGATGCTATTGTCATATTAATCAATAATAAACTAAGTCTAGATAAAGAAATAAGCATTATTGATCAAGAAGAATATAATGGGATAATAGCAAAAACTATTTCTAATAAATTAAAATTTAGTGGTAAATTTTGTCAAATACAAAATTGTAATATAATTGATAAAAAAGGCAATTTAAAAGATATTATCATTATTGGATTAGGCAATGAAAATAGTTTAACAGAAAATCAAATAGAAGAAATAGGAGGAAAAATTCAAAAACAAGCTTATGAATTAAAAATACGCTCTTTATCCATTGATATTAATAATGACATTGGCAGTATTGATAAAAATAATAGCGCTGCATTAATTGCAAGTGGGATCTTATTATCTTCCTATAGGTTTAATAAATATAATACAACTATAACAAAAGAAGAGAACTTTATTACCCCAAAAATTAATATCAGATTAAATAATAATCCAGAGCTAGCAATAGCAATATATAAAAATAAAAAAGCAATTGCCTCAGGAGTATTCTTTGCCAGAGATTGTATATCTGAAGGTGGTAATATTTTATACCCTGAAAGCTATGCAAATAGAATTATAGAAAAACTAACCCCGCTTGGAGTAAAAGTAAAGGTAATAGGCGAACAAAAAATGAAAGATCTTGGGATGGGGGCATTTTTAGCAGTAGGACAAGGTTCAGATCATGAATCAAAAATGGTAATCATGCAATACCAAGGAGATAATAAAGAAAAACAACCAGTATGTCTGGTAGGAAAAGGAGTAACCTTTGACTCTGGAGGTATTTCACTAAAACCTGCAGCAGGAATGGATTCAATGAAATATGATATGTCAGGTTCAGCTGCTGTTGTAGGGTTAATAAATTGTTTAGCCCTTAGAAATGCAAAAGTAAATGTAGTAGGGATAGTAGGACTAGCAGAAAATATGATAAGTGGGAAAGCACAGCGTCCTGGTGATGTAATTACTACCATGTCAAAACAAACAGTAGAAGTATTAAATACTGATGCTGAAGGTAGGTTAGTATTATGTGATTGCCTAACTTACTTACAAGAAAATTTTAGTCCTAGCTGCATAGTTGATTTAGCAACCCTAACTGGAGCAATCATAATTGCTTTAGGACATACATATGCAGGATGCTTTACAAATAGCGATATACTAGCAACACAACTTATTAATGCATCAAATAAAACAAATGAAAAATTATGGAGAATGCCTATGCATGAAGATTATAATAAAAGTATAAAATCTGTAATTGCTGATATAGCAAATATTAGTTCCATTAAAGGTGCAGCAGGAAGTGCTACCGCTGCACATTTTCTAGCTAGATTTATTAAAAAAGAAATAAAATGGGCTCATCTTGATATAGCTGGAGTAGCGTGGAATAAGCACAAAGAAAATTCAATTTGTCCTAAAGGTGCAACAGGGTTTGGGGTAAGGCTACTAAACCAATTTATATACGATAATTATGAGTCATTATAAAAAGACCCATATATTTGTAATAGGAAATGAAAAAGGAGGAGCTGGAAAGACCACTTGTTCTATTCACCTAATCACAGGATTATTATATAAAGGCTATAAAGTCATTAGTATTGATGTTGATACAAGACAACAATCATTATCTAATTACCTAATTAATAGGGATATTTATAATAGTAAAAACCCTGCTAATAAAGTAATAATACCGACACAGCATTATACCATGCAAGAAGGTAGCAGTAATAATATAGAGAAAAAAGAAAAAGAAGAAGAAATATCATTTACTCAAATATTAAATAAAAGCTACAATAATTGCGACTATATAGTAATTGATACACCAGGAAGCTATACTTATTTATCCAGGCTTGCACATTCTTATGCTGATACAGTTATCACTCCAATTAATGATAGTTTTTTAGATCTAGATGTTATTGCTAAAATTAAAGATGAACATTGTAATAATTTTTCTCCTTCTATTTACAGCCAAATGCTCTGGGAACAAAAAATGGAAAAAGCTGCTCGAGATAAAGGATCTATTAATTGGATATTAATGAGAAATAGACTTAGTTCAATTAATGCTAATAATAAAATCAAAATACATCAGGCAATCAAGAAAATCGCTAAACGAATAGCATTTTCAACCACTACTGGATTTAGTGAGAGAGTAATTTTTAAAGAGTTATTTTTTCAAGGACTTACTTTAGACGATTTACCTCATACATGTTTAAAGAAAACACTTAACATATCACATATTGCTGCAAGAGAAGAATTAAGAGTATTCTTAGATGCTATAGGTGTTATGCCTTCTAAATCTTTGTTACAAAAAAATCAATAAATTATTCTATAGAGCGTATTCTAAAATTAGCAACTGCTATATGTTCTTTTATAAAAGTTAAAAACTGGCTAACAGAATCAACTATATCATCATGCTTACTATGAGGAAAAGTAGTTAACTCAGAAACTAATAATTTATTTAATAACCCATATCTAGGAAGTAATACACTACCTGATTGAAAAAAATCACTAATAGCAGCAAATCTAGTAACCTTATCAGTTTTTACCTTAATTGCTTTAATATTTTTATAACCAGATAATTTTAAATCTTGAATTAATGATTGACCACTAGATTTATCTTCAATTAAAACGAATTTTGCTTTATATTTATTAGACCAATTTTGTACTTTTTGCTTTAAATCAGTATAGATTAGTTTACTTCTAATCATAGCTACTAAATAATAACGTTTACCTATAATTCCCCAACAAGTTCCAACACTATAATCAGATTTTTCAGAAATTTTAATAGCAGTATCCCAGCTATGAATATAACTATCAAAAATTTTAGGTAAATCATCATAAAAAAGTATATCTTCTAATTTTAATAAGCTATAATTATCAATTATAGGTTTTTGTAAAAACTGTGCTGAATAATTTTTACTACCCATCTCATGCTCAATATTGTTAAGATATTCAATAGTATCTCTTTCTTTACACAAAAGATCGCCTTTTTTATAATAATAAGAATTCAAACAATGGTAACTAAGATCAGCTGAAGCTAAAGCAGGAATTTTTAATAAACTCCATCCACCCGATGAAATTAAATGAGAAGATAAATCATCTGGATGTAATCTCTGCATTACTAAAACTATAACACCAGTTTTTTTATTATTTAATCTAGTGGAAAAAGTTTGCTCAAACCATTCTATAACTCTTAATCTCATTTTTTTAGAATGAATCTGAATAGGATTATGAGGATCATCAATAATCAAAAAATCTCCTCCTTCTCCAGTAGAAGAACCTCCTACACTTGTTGCAAATCTAAATCCATTTTTAGTTGTAAGAAACTTGCTTTTTTGATTATGGATAGTACTTAAAACAGTATTAGGAAATAATTTATTATACCAGTTAGAAGACATAACAAATCTACAATCCAGAGAATGTTTAATACTAAGTACTGAAGAATAACTAGCAACCATAATTTTATAAGCTGGATTTTTAGCAAGTAACCATGCAGGCCACGCTACACTGACACTTATAGATTTTAATGCTCGAGGAGGAATATTAATAATTAGACGAGTTATTTTATTTTTTTGTGTAGCTTCTAAATACTCAGCAATAAGATCAATATGCCAGTTAGCAATATAATTTGTTCCTGGAGTAATAGTTGTAAATGCCTTATGAATAAAACTACTAAAATCTTGACGTATTAAAGCTTCTAAAATTCTAGTATTATACTGCATAATTATTTATTTTATTTTTTTATTATACTTAGTTAAGAATTGTTCAATAATCTTTTTATCTTCTATAGTCATAACAGGTTCAGTAATTAATATGTTATCTTTACTAATTTTATTAAGCTGCACTATTAAAGAAACAATTTTATTTAAAGTATCAGTAATACTTTTTTGTATAGATAAAGTATTTTGTTTCTTTTTTGCATTTCCAATATTTTGATTATTAGCAGATAATGCATTTAATTCATTTTCTAATAAGATGACTAATTTTATAATTAATTGATATAATTTTTTTACGGTTGATTTCATAATAAATGATTATTGTTTATTATCATGATTACTTAATTTATCTCCTTCCTTAAGAGGAGCAAGCCCTATAAAAGCCCTCTTTTCATTAATAGTCATAAAATTAGCATTAGAGATATTTTCCCATATATTTCTACGTTTTTCAGATAAAGCAGAGATAGACTCAGAATCAAAGTAAATAGATAATTTTTCTCCAAACCAATATGATAACCAATTACTTAAAGCATCGGATAATTTAATAAGTAAAGGAATAATATTTTCTTCCCAAAATGCAAAACGTGCTTCATGCATATTACTATAAGTATTATCGCCTGAAATACCTAATAATTGAGGAGGAATATTAAATGTAAGAGCAATATCTCTTGCAATAGAGTCTTTTAATTCAATAAATTTTTCCAAACGTTGATTATTAGCGGTATTTTGCCACTTTAATCCGCCTTCTAAAATTAATGGTTTTCCAGAATTATTATAACCAGTAAAATTAGCATAAAACTGCTCTTGTAAGCGTAAGAATTGCTCATCAGTAAGATAACTATTAGAATCTTCAAATACTAAAGCCCCGCTAGGTCTAGAGGCATTATTAAGCAAAGCATTATTCCACTGAATAATCTTAGCATATAGATTTACTGCATTAGAAGCGGCTTGTAAAGACGACATCCCTTTATACTGATCCATAGGGTGATAATTCTTTAGCCATAGCACTTTACTTATTCTAGTAATTGGATCAATTTGGTATATTTTTTCATAATTATTATTCTTATACTGAAAAGCAATAGGATAAGAATCATTACGAATAACTTCAGTAAATTTTGGATGCAATAGATATAATTCTGAAGGATATGATTGCTGATCATGAGTAGAGACAATATAACCATTACCATAAAGCAATAAATTAGATATTAATTCAGAAAAGAAATCTGCTTTTGATTGTTCAGGATTAGGTCTGTTTAATAAAGAATTAGCAGGATGAATAGTATCAATTACTAATTTAGAATTAACATTTTTATATATTTTCCAAGGAACTTGACTTGCAGATATTGTAATTAAATTAATACAGCGATGTATTATAGCATTATTAAAATAAGCTTCAACACCTATAGAGTCTGATTTTTCATCAAAATCAGAAATATCAAAATAATGATATGGCTTTTGCTGAGAAAAATTTTTAGTTTTAAAGTGTTTTTTTAATTGATTGAGATATTTTTTAATCATATTTAAAATTAATTATAAGTTAATTTATAATAATATAATTTAATTGTTTAAATATTATTAGTATTAGATATAAAGAATTTATATCACTGTACTAGATCTAGACTAAGAGTATAATTTATAATAAATAATAAATTAATTTTGCATTACTATGAATTATACCTTATACTAAGTATAGGGTTAGTGGTTTGATATTTAATATATCAAGGACTAATATTGCTTTATTATGTAAATATGACTAATTAGTTGTTAATATTATGTCTATTCAGTTAGTTGAATTAATTATTTTTGCAAGTATTACTTTTTTAGTAATAAATAAGCTAATTTCTACTTTAGGAACAACAAATAAAAATGACAACAAAAACAATAATAGTTCATTTTTTGGAGAACCTAAAAATCTAGAAGATGTAACTCCAAAAGAAAGCGTTATACATAGCTCAATTATAAAACCAATATTCAATAAAAGGGAGTTATTGAATATTAAGGGATTAATTGTAGAAGAAAATAGACTGGAAATTGAATCAATATTACCATTACTACTCAAGAAGATACCATATTTTAAAATACAAACCTTTCTAAACGCCTCAAGGATAGCATTTCAAATGATTATAAATACTCCTGCAAACCATGAGCAGGAAGAATTAATTGATAAAAGATATATAGATCATTTTAATAATAATTTAAAACTAAATTATGGAGAATGTATATCGGATTTATCAAAATTATCAGCAAAAATAGCTGAAATATATATGTTTGGTCACAATATTTTTATTAAAGTTCTATTCACTGGGGATAATATAACTAGTAAAATTAAAAAATTGTCAGAAGAATGGACATTTTGTAAGAGTGCTTTAACAAAAGCCCCGAATTGGCATCTAAGTAATATAGATAAAATGTAGTTTTAATTTAACTCTACATAAATCAAATTATAATCTCTCTTTCCTAGGTTAATTTTTACTTATTTTTTTTATAGATTAAGCTTATTGTTTTTGCTTATATAACTTAATAATAACTAAATAAAAATAAGATCTATTGCGAAATATATAAATCTATAGTTAAACAAAAATAAGATCTATTGTAAAATAGATAAATCTATAGTTAAATAAAAATAAATATTTACAAAAAAAAAAAAATATTTATATTTAATTATATATAGTTATACTAAAAGTTGTTTTATAAAGTTATTCATATATTTATAATATATTAAAAAAAAATCGATTACTTAATGTAATATGTCTTCAATAGTGCATTCTACTAGTCAAAATCAATTATATATTACACATTTACAAAGCATAAATAATGTAAATTTTACCATTAGAGAGATAGATATAATCTCATGCTTTATACATAATAAAGTAGAAAAGAAAATTACTAACTTATTATCAATATCAAATAAAGCCTTAAAAAAACATACAAATAATATAACCACAAAATTACAAGCTAAAACAATATCTAAAGTAATAGAAATTGTTAAAAATTCTGAACAAATATCATATATATATAAATATTATAAATACCTATTAATGTATAATACGTTTAAAATATACTTAAAAAAAATAGGAACAAATACAAAAAAAGAAATATCAATCTTTGTATACAATAATCAATTTAGTTCAAATGATATAAAATTATTCAATAAAGTAAAAAATGATTTAAAACTAGCAAATATATTATTAATACTAAAAAATGATAACAATAGAAATACTAATAAGAATATAACCATTCTTACAGAAGAAACTTTAAAAGATATAAAAGATCAATATTTTATATCAATATTCAATTACTTAAAGAAAATAAATTATACTACTGATATAAATTTAATAATAAATGAATTTTTTACTCAATACTATCTTATAAAAAACACATCATTACACCCTGATTTGATCAAATCATCGCTAGATCATGATGATAAAGATTCAACTTATAAAACACCTTATTTTTTTAATAATAGATTTGCAATTAAAATAGTTTTATTCTTCATATGTATACTAATATTATTTGTAATATTAGAAAAAAATATAACTTCTAACCTAAAAATAAGACCCATTTTTGCTATTCCAAATGAAGAAATCCTCTTATCAAAAGAATTATTAATAAAAGAAATAGAAAAAAAGTTTAATTCTAACTCTAACAAAATAAATATAATAACCTTAATTGGTCCATCAGGCGTAGGAAAAACAACTATAGCACGTCAATATGCTCAAAAATTAGAAAAAAACTATGACATCATATGGGAAATTAATGCTAAAGATAAAAAAAGTATATTAACATCATTGCTAGAATTAGCATTTCACATAAGTAAAAGTAAAAAAGAAAAACTAGAAATAGATAATATTCAAATAATTAATGACTATGAAGAAAAAAATAGGAAATTATTATTATTTTTACAAAAAGCTACCAATAAATATAAAAACTGGTTAATGATTTACAATAATGTTTCTTCATTAGAGGAAATTCAAAATTATATTCCCTATGATAAAAAAAAATGGGGTAACGGAAAAATAATCATTACTACTCAAGATACAAGCATAGTAAATAATAAGAAAAATAATTGTATTATAGTAAATAATATTACCCAACAAGAAAAAACAGAGTTATTTAATAAGATACTATCAAACAGTAAAGAAAATGACAATAACATTGATTTAACAAAACTAATTAATAATATACCATCATTACCAATATACATATCTGCAGCAGCACACTACATAAAATCAGAAGGAATATCATATAGAGATTATTTAGATAATATAACAAAAAGACCTAAATCTTTATCAAATTATATAACAAAAAATAATCCTATAGGATATAATATAATCACTGCGTCAATTGATTCATTAATCAAGAAAGATCCTAAATTTAAAAATTTATTAATATTTACTACCTTATTAGGACCAAATAAAATTTGGAAGCAGTTATTGGTTATGTACAAAAATGAAGTTATTACTAATAAGTTTATTAATCAATTAAAGAAGCTATCTTTGATAGTAGATCATCATCATGATATATCTAACAATAACTATAATTTTTTAATACACAATATAACACATGAAATAATACTAAACCATTTAAAGACCTCAACAACACAGAGCAGTTATAATAAAATAGTAAACAAAACCACAAACATACTTGTTCATTTTATAAAACAGGTATTAAATGAACATAATAATCAAAAATATGAACTTTTAATTCCTAATATAGAATCATTTATCCAAAATAATAAAAATATAGATAAACTAAACTATGCCCGATTAATCCATAATTTAGGAAAACTATATTTTAATATTACTAACTATACAAAAGCACAAACTTTAATAGAAAAAGCTTATCAAATATATAAAACAGAATATGGAGAGAATAATATTAATACAGGTTATATAACCTTAGACTTAAGTACTGTATATAGAAATATGGGTTATTATATTCAAGCAAAAAATTTATTACAAAAAGCATTAGTTATTTATACAAACTTTTATGGTAAAAATAATATTAATACAACAAGAGTATCACTTTTATTAGGTAATATATATCGATGCATGGGGAATTATGAAGATTCAAGTAAACTAATAACACATGGCGTAAAAATATATCATCAATATTATAATAAAAACCACCCTGAATATTATTGTGGAAGTATCAGGTTAGCAAATATATACAATAACCTTGGATATTATAATGAATCTATAAAATTATTAAAACAAGCATTAGCCTACTATACTAAATATCATGGACCTTATCACATAAAAACAGCTTGGGTAGCTGTCAGGTTATCGATCGTATATAGACATTATGGATATTATAATAAAGCATTAGATTTAATAACAAAAGCAATAAAAATATACTCAAATTATAGTGAAGAATGTAATATAAATACTACTTGGGCATGGACCCAGTTAGGTATTATATATCAACAAATAGGTCGTACTTTAGAAGCCCAAAAGATTTTAGAGCAATCGTTAAAAAATTATCAAAAATATTATCCCCAAGGAGATATTTCTCTTGAATGGATTAAATTTCACTTAAGTAATGTATATAAATCATTAAACTTATATGATGAAGCAAAAAAGTTAAAACTTGAGGTATTAGATTCATATACAAAATATTATGGAGAAAATCATATTCAAAGAGCCAGAGTACTTAAAGATTTAGGAGAACTAGAATACAAAAATAATATTAAACAAGGAAAAAAATATATTAAACAAGCTTTATATATATTTCAAGAACATAATCATATATCTGCTTATACTTGCTATGAAGCTCTTTCTGATATATATCTATATCAATCCTATCAATACGATAATCAAAATAATAAAAGCTATTATAGATTAAAATCAAAAAAATTATTAGAAAAAGCAATTGCTAAAATAAAATTTAAAATTAAAATAGATTCAACTCATTTAAGAAGGTTAAAAAATAAGAGCATCTAATTTAATAGAAATCAAGGAAAAATGATAAGAATTATATTATTAGCAGCAATAAGAATATATCAAATATTTATTAATCCTATTTTAGGAAAAAATTGTCGTTTTTATCCTTCATGTTCAAATTATACAAAAATAGCAATTATAGAACATGGGACTATAATAGGTATTTGGTTATCAATAAAAAGATTAAGTAAATGTAATCCTTTTTTTGATGGAGGATATGATCCTGTTCCTAAAAAAATAAGAATAAAAACTAAATAAAATTATTATAATGATAATCAATTATTAATTCTAACATGCAGCTTAAAGATCTATTGTAAAATATACTATGACATTAAGTGAAGCTCTTATTAAATCAGAGATTATAAGTGCACCAGAACAGCCTGGTATATATATAATGCTTGATAATAAAAAAAAAATTATCTACATTGGAAAAGCAAAAAATATAAAAAATAGACTTAAGCAATATAATATAGTAAATAATAAAAAAACTGCAGCTATGGTTAATAGCTGCCATTATATAAACTATACTATTACTGAATCTGAAAGTGATGCTTTAATTCTTGAAGCTCAACTAATAAAAAAACATAAACCAAAATTTAATATTCTTCTTAAAGATGATAAATCTTTCCCTTATATTGCTATAACACTGGATCATGAATATCCTCAATTATTAAAATATAGAAAAAATACTAAATCATATAAAAAAAGTTTTGGCCCATTTGCTTCAGGAAAACAAGTTAACATTACGCTTGATCATCTATATAAAATATTCCAACTAAGATCATGTAATGATATTTTTTTCAGAAATAGGATAAAACCTTGTTTACAATATTATATAAAACGCTGTTGTGCACCATGTACTAAAAAAATTACAAAAGAGGATTATCATGATAGAGTCCTGCAGGTACAAGCATTTTTAGAAGGAAAAAATGCTAATTTACAAAAAAAATTATCTGATAAAATGGAAGCACTAAGTAAAGAAATGCGTTATGAAGAAGCAGCAATAATTAGAGATCAGATTACTGCATTAAGTTATATACAGCTAAAAGCTGATGCTAACTCAGTAGATGTAGGTGATTTAGATATAATAGCCTTAGCAACAAATAAGATAGAATACTGTATACAATTATTTATCTATAGAGCAGGACAACCTTATGGAAACACTCCTTATTTTTTAAGGCATACAGAAGATAAAGACATCGCAACAATACTAACTTCTTTTATAATGCAACTATATCAAAAAACAAAAGTACCTAAAAAAATCTTAGTAAGCCATGCTATTAAAGATAAAGATTTAATTATTAAAGCATTACATAAATTATATAATATTAAAGTAAAAATATTTACAGCTAGAACAGAATATTTTTATAAATTAATAAAAACAGCTATTAATAATGCAAAAATATCTTTAAATAATCATATCACTTCATATCATAAGAACAAAAAAATATTTGATACTATTAGACACCTATTCCATTTACCTTTTCCTATTCGCCGTATAGAAATATATGATAACAGTCATATACAAGGAAGTTTTGCTGTAGGAGCAATGGTGGTAGCTGATATAACTGGATTTAATAAAAAAGAATACAGAAAATTTTCAATTAATATAAAAGCATATAATAAACTAGGAGGAGATGATTATGATATGATTCATCAAGTATTATTAAAAAGAATAGAAAAAATCAAGAAGGAACCAGATAAAATACCTCAATTAATGATTATTGATGGAGGAAAAGGACACATGAATATAGTTAATAAAACATTAAATAAATACAATATAACTATTCCATTTGTATGTATGTCTAAAGGATTAGAGCGTAATGCTGGAGAAGAACAATTTCATATACCTAACTACCCTAGTTTTACACTGACCAAAAATAATATAATTATGAAGTACTTACAAAATTTACGAGATGAAGCGCATAATTTTGCTAATAGAAGTCATAGAAAAAAAAGATTATTAGCAATTCAGCATTCTAATATTGATTTCATTACTGGTATTGGATTAAAAAGAAAAAAAGCTTTACTAAATTATTTTGGATCATTAAAACAAATTAAATCTGCTTCTATTGATGAGTTACAAAAAGTAAAAGGAATAAGCTATAAACTAGCAAATAGCATAAAATCTTTAAATAAAAATAATAGAGATTCTTTTAACACATAATAATAATTATCAGTAGATACTTAAGATTAAAGTATCAATGCTATTTACCTACCAAACTTAAGTTTTTTATTATTATCTTGATTATTTACTTTCTTAAAATTTTTCTTATTAAAAATATTATCTTTATTAAAGCTAGTATTGGTATATTTATTATTTTTATTTACTTTTTCTAGTAAATTAGATCTGCAAGTAGCACCATTTTTTACTAGATTATTTTTTATCGCTTTATCATTATATAATTTACTTTTATTATTATTGCTAGGCTTATTAAAGCTAGCATTTTTACATTCCTTATTTTTATTTACTTTTTCTTGTGAATTAGATCGATAAGTATTACTATTTTTTACTACATTGTTTTTTATCACTTTATCATTATATAATTTACTTTCATTATTATAATCTTGGCTTTTAAATCTTATTTTTTGTTCATTTAAATTTTTTTTATGATTGTTTTGTTGAAATGATTGCTTTTTTTTATCTAATTCAATCATTTCAAGATACATATTCCTATTAGATTGGGCAATGCTATTATCATCAAATAAATCCTCTTCATCATAATCAATAATATTATATTCTCCTTGCATTAAATTTTGCTTTGCTAAATTAATATATTTTTGGTTATAGCGCGGATAACGTTTATTATTAAAATAAGAAGAAGGATGATGAATCTTATCATTATAACCATTTGGAACCGAAACACAGCTATATAATAAAAAGATAGAAATAAAAATAACATATTGAGATGACATATATCTTCTATAATTCGTCATAAACATCCTTAATTACTTAACTTATAAAGAATATCAATTTTAAATTATTACACTTATTATATATAATTACAATATCAATAAATCTACTAATAATTTATTTGCTCAATTATTTTCAATAGTGTGTCAACAATATAATACTTACTATTATCTTTAATAAATAATAATTTTTTCGACATATTAACTAGAATATCTCTATTAATAACTAAACGATAAATATGATTAGCTAAAACATCCAATGATAACAAATCTTGTCTATAACACCAACTAACATTCTCTTTATAAAGTTTTTGGGCATTATAATACTGATGATCTTGTTGAGAAGATGGTAAAGGGATAAAAATAGTAGGCAAACAAAGATATTTTATTTCAGCAATAGTTGATGCTCCTGCTCTTGAAATAACTAAATGCGTTTCTTTATATATACTAGAAATATCATGAAAGAAATCTGATAATAGAAAATTAATACCAATACTGCTATAAATTTTTTCTACATTAACATAATCATCTGGTCTAACCTGTTGTATTATATGTATAACAAGATTAGGATACTTAAATTTTAATAATTTAATTGATTGTGGAATAAAGGTAGAAAAAAATTTTGCTCCTTGACTTCCACCAAAAACAAACAAAGTAAAAGGGTCTTGGTAAAAATTTTTTTGAATAGATAAATTTTTAATATTATTTCTAACTATATCACCAATAACTATTACTTTAGATTTTAAACTACTTTTAATATTTTTAGTATCATCATATGCAACCAATATTTTTTTTGCATATCTAGCAAAAAAACTATTTACCTTCCCTAGTATGCTATTCTGTTCATAAATAATAATTGGAATTCTAAGCAATATACTTACAAACATTGAAGGAAAGGTAGGATATCCGCCAAAGCCAATAACAACAGATGGCTTTATTTTTTTTATTAAAAAGTATGTTTTCACTATAGCTTTAGCTAATAAAAAAATAGATCTAATTCTATTAACAATGCTATCAAAGACTATATATAAATCAATAATATAAGAAGCATTAATTAATATTTTTGGTAAATACTTTTTACATCTTAAATCAGTAATAAAATGAATATTTTTTCCTAATTTTTGAAAATCTTCTGCCATAGATAAGGCAGGAAAAAAATGTCCACCAGTACCTCCAGCCACTAATAAAATTACTATATCTTTATTGTAAGAAAACATTTTCTTTATTCATCTTATATTTTTTTAAATGTGCATAATTTTTAGAAAAACCTAAAAGCATCCCAACTGTTATGCTCATGGCAAAAGTAGATGATCCTCCATAACTAACAAAGGGTAACGTCATTCCTTTAGTAGGTAATAAAGCTAAACTAACTGCTATATTAATTAATGCTTGCAAAGCAAATTGACAAATAAGACCTATAGCAGCTATCTGAATAAATAAATCTTTTTTATTTATTATTCTATAAAAAGACCGCACAACAATAAAAGAAAAAGTAGCAATAATAATTAAGCATACTATGGCACCAAATTCCTCTCCTGCAACTGCAAAAATAAAATCTGTATGAGAATCAGGCAAATATTGCTTTATAGAACCCTCTCCTGGTCCACAACCAAATAACCCTCCATTTTCAAAAGCTAAAATAGATTGACTAACCTGATAATTATTATGATTAATTGGCTTGAAATAATTATCTATTCTAATTGCAACATAAGGAATTAAGTTATAAACAATAACCATAACTAGTATAGTAAAAAAAGCTATTATATAAACCCATATTATAGGCATACCAGCAATAAATAATTGTAAGGTAAGAACAGTGCTAATTAATAACAACATCCCTATATCTGGCTGATTTATTAAAAAAAAAGCAATTACAGAATATAGAAATAAACAAATCCTTACTCCAGGAAAACTTTCTCGGTCTTTTATAGATAATAACCAGCCTACAACTACAATAAAAAATGGTTTAATAAATTCTGATGGTTGATATGAGACATTTAAAATACTAATCCACCTAGTAGCACCTTTTATCTCATAACCATATTTTTTAACTAAAAATAGCATAAAAATATTTATAATAAAACCTATGATGGCTAATCTCTTTATCCATTGTATACTTAATAAAGAAAAAACTACTACAGAAATAACTGCTGTTATTAGATAGATTATTTGCCTAAAAGAAAAATAATTAGCTACCAAACCAATACGATCAGCAATCGCTCTACTTGAGGTGGTAACAAGCATTAAACTAAAAGCTATTAATATAAAAAAAGCACTAATTGTTTGCTGATCTATAACTCTCCACCATCGCCTAACACTATTCCTCTGATATTTATTCATATTGTATGATTTAATTTAATGACTACAACTATTTACTTATTTCTAGTTTTAAATAGATTAAATAAGTAATAATTTAAAATTTACTTTTTTTCAAAATTATTAACATCTTCAATAATACTACCTATTTTATATTCAGAAACTAATTTAAATCTTTCTAACGATTTCACTCCCTTTTTTCCGCTATTTTCTATTCCTAATTTAGTGATATTATCCACCTTTGAAAGGAATGATTTATTAAAAGATGCAGCAAATTTATCATAATAATTTGCTACACAAGTAATACTTTTACCAAGTTTTTGGGAATAATCAGTTATAGTAGAAATAGAATTGATAATCTTTTTAACCTCCTCAATAATTTTTTGGTTATTTTTTGTCATTAGATGTTCTGATATTTGGAATTTTGCTAAAGATAGCATATTCATTAATCCTGATGGACCTACTAAAAAAATATTATCTTCCCACGCTTTGATTAAAAATGATGCATCTAAATCAATAATTTTTTCGATAGCATGTTCTGAAGGTATAAACATTAGAGTAATTACTTTACTTACTAAAGAATCATTATTCATAACTATTTTTTTTATATTTTCTGCATAATCCTTAGTTGATAAAGATTTTAAATGTAGATTCATAGTCTTCATTAATTGTTTACTATCTTGTTTTTCATTTAATAAAAACTTAGATGATTTAGCATCAATAACCATAATAGTCCCAGCAGGTAAAAAAACAATAGCATCAGGCCTAATTTTAGTAATACCTTCTTCTTGATTAGAATTAGTCATAACACACTGTATAATATAATCAACTCCACTAATTAATCCTGAAGCTTTAAGAATATTCTCAAGAGTAATTTCAGCTAACTGTCCTGCGCCCAAAGGAGATAATAGTGCATTTTTTATAGTATCAACTGTATTTTTAGACTGATTCATTTCTTTATCAATTGCAGCTACTATATTAATTAACCTTTCAAATTCACTATTAAATTTTTCTGATACAGCCTTAATATTTGACTCTGTTAACTCCCTAACATCTTTATTTTCTCTTTTATAAATTTCTATTAACTGCTTAGATAAATCATTCCCAAGCTCAAATAAAGCAGATTTAACAGAATTTTTAGAATCATGGTTAATTTTTTTTATTTCTAGAATCATTTGATCTTTATACTCTAAAGAACTTTGTAATTGTTCTATTTTTTTGATCTGTATAATATTATTTTGTTGCAAAGAATGGTTTTCAGTACGAACTGATCTTAGTTCTGGTTCTAAAAAATATAATTTACTTCTTAATGTAATATATTTATACATTAACCACAAAAAAAAAAATGCTAAAACTAATAACTGAAGAATTAATGTAAACATATAAAAACTACCTGAAATAAATATAAGTAAATTAATAAAAAAATTTAACAAAAAAACATTTACATTATAAAATAAACAATAAAACACTAGCTTATAAAAGTAAAGTTCACTATACAATAAAGTATTATACTAAAGCAATCAATAACTACCTAAAAAAGGTTTTTTACTAAAATAGCTAAATAAATAGGTTAATTGTTATTAATTTATTTAGATTTATCTTAAATTCTATTTGAAATTAAATATTTAGCTAAGTATATTAAATAAAAAAACAACTATTATGAGATGTGCATCATACGGAACAGCTAATGGATACTTAATTGAAAATTTATTTAAATATTTTAAACAAAAAAAGCTAGATCCTATATATCTTGATAACATATTATACGTAGTAATATATCAATTACAAAAGCCAATTCATGTGTACTTTTTCCCTTTTGGTTGTATAACAATATGGGGAAGCAACCCCATTTCAGAGAAGCAATTATTAAAAACTTTATCTGCATTTGAAATAGGAAAATTATCACATCCTACTTCTGATTTTATATATTTTAGCTATACTAATAAAACTAATAAAACCTTCTTTAAAGAAGAGCTAAATACAGTATTTTTAGCTAATAATTCAAGATATGAAAAACTATCAATATCTTATGGCTTGGCTCAATCAGTAAAACTTGCAGTACTTGAGAAATCAGTTACTAAAATTTTAGAAAATAGCGATCCTATACATAAGGAATTAGCTTATAGTGGAACTATCTCTTTATCAAAAAAAGAAATATCAAAAAAAATAGGACATTTATTTAGTGAAAGATATTCAATGAATTTGCATAGCAATATACTAGGAACCCCACAATTCTTTTGGCGTAGACCAAAATATGAGCCTTTATACCTAATGACAACTGAGTTTCAAGATCTTAATATTAGACAACAATTTTTAAATCATCGTCTAAACATGATACAAGAACTATATAATATTTTATCAAATGAACTTAATTATAGGCACTCATCTATGCTAGAGACAACAATAGTAATATTAATTGCAATAGAATTAATATTAGCTTTTACCCATAGTAATAGCTTTTATCAGTTAATAAAAATCTTCTTAGGCTAAAAAGAAAGCAAAAAATTGATTAAGTTAAGTTCACCCTAAGCAATTCTATAATTAAAAAAATTGAATTTTTTTGAAATAGAAAGAGTACTTTCTCCATTTTTGAGTCACCTAAAGGAGAGCAATTTTCTAACTCCTTTTGAATCATTATCTGTATTGGTGTTTAATACAATATAATCTTACTTTGTTATTTAGATTAGAAAATATTGCTTTACTTCATTTATTTGCTATTATAGCTCTAGCATATAGATAGTTTTAATAAGTTATTAACTAGCATATGAATAGTTTTTTATATAATGCTATGCTAAGAATGCTAGATAAATGATGGTAATTAAAAATTATATATAAATACATAACAGTTTAGTAATGGAAAAAGAAAGTTATTGTATTATTATAACTACAACTAATAAAAAAACCGTTGTAGATATGATTGCTGCCTTGATTATACAATCAAAACTTACTACTTGTGTACAAGTAGATAAAATAAATAGCTATTTTAGTTGGCAAAAAACTATTCAAAAAGAAAAAGAATACCGTTTAATAATAAAGGCAATGTCTAAACATTACACATCTATTGAGGAAGTAATAAAAAATAAACATAACTACAAAGTTCCTCAAATAATAAAGTTAGATATTAGTGACGGCTATCAAAATTATCTAAAATGGATTAGTGATAATTCGTTATAAAAAATTTTTTGCTATCTAGTTATTTTTAATAGTTATGTTAATATTATTTGATTATAATTTATTTGAAGGTTTATAATGATGAAGCTTTGGCATAAAGTTACTTTAGGATTAATTTTAGGAATAATATTTGGAATTTATTTTCCTCAGCATGTTAGCAAAGTCCAGCCCATAGGGATAATATTCTTAAGACTAATCAAAATGATTATCTCTCCATTAATTTTTTTCACTTTAGTATCAGGTTTAACCAGTATGAAAGACAAAAGTGCACTTGGAAGAGTAGGAATGAAATCAGTATTTGCATATTTAGGAACAACTTTTTGTGCTGTAGTATTTGGATTAGGAATAGGTTTAATTATTAAACCAGGAAAGGGAGTAGTTATTGATTTTGGAACAACAAATAATAACCTACAATCTTCTTATAGTACAAATCAAACATATGATAATTTTAGTTGGGTTGATTTTATAATTAATATAGTCCCTAGTAATATTGTTGAATCTTTTGGGACATCAAATGTACTACAAATAGTATTTTTTTCAGTATTTTTTAGTATCATAATCAATAATGTTGGATCTGTAGCTGACCCTATTAAAGATATGGTTAATGCATTATCAAAAATAGTATTAAATATGATTGCTAAAATTGTAGAATTTTCTCCATATGGAGCATTTGCATTAACTGCCTGGGTAATAGGAACACAAGGACTAGGTATTCTGCTTAGCTTATCAAAATTAGTCTTAGCTGTAGTAATTGCAATGATTTGTCAGTATTTCATTTTTGGCTTAATAATTTTTATTTTTGCGCGTGTATCACCTATTCCTTTTTATAAGAAAAGTTTACTATACCAGTTAATTGCGCTATCTACAGGCAGTAGTAAAGCCAGTTTAGCAACTACTATGCAAGTCTGTCAAAATAAACTAGGAATTTCCAAATCTAGCACTTCTTTTGTCTTACCCCTTGGAGCTTCTATTAATATGGATGGGTTTGCTATAAACCTTGGATTAACTACAGTGTTTTTTGCTCAGATGATGGAAATTAATCTTAGTATGAGTGATTACTTAGTAATTATGTTAACTTCTACTTTAGGATCTATAGGAGGAGCAGGAATTCCTAGCGCTTCTCTAATTATGCTACCCATGGTTCTTGGATCAGTTAATATACCTATTGAAGGAGTAGCTGTAATTGCTGGCATTGATAGAGTACTAGATTTATTACGTACAGCTATTAATATTACTGGTGATGCTACTATTACATTAGTTATTGACGCATCTGAAGGTAGTTTTAATAAAAAGGAATATTACTCAAATACCAACTAAAATATCACAGTTTTATCAGAATATTTAGTATTAAATTATACATAATTATATATAATTTTAGGTTCCTGCACATTACTTTTAAAATTAATGCTATATTATAATCATATAAAGCTTTTTAAATATTTTAGTAATCTAGCTTAGTAAATATATATAAAACATAATATACTACTAGGTTATGTTATGTTAGTATAGCAAATAATTATGCTAGTTATTTTATAATCATAAAAGCTACTTTAATAGCTATTAAAAAATTCTATATTATGTATATTAATAAAAATATTCCAAACTACTTAACAATAATGAGAATATTTGCTATTCCTATTATAATAATGACATTTTATTTTCAAGATTCAAAATTTGCTCATCAGTTAAGTGGTGTAATCTTTGCATTAGCTAGTGCAACTGATTTTATTGATGGATATTTAGCTCGTAAATTTAATATTATTTCTCTATTTGGACGTATGTTTGATCCTATAGCAGATAAATTATTAGTAGGATGCGTTATTCTTATGTTAGTAAAAGATGGAAGAGCTGATGAAATACCATCTTTATTAATATTAGCAAGAGAATTAACTGTTGCAGGACTACGTGAATTTCTAGCACGGATAAAAGTAAGTATCCCAGTAACTAGAATGGCTAAAACAAAAACTACTTTACAAATGACTGCTATTACTATGTTATTAATTGGATCTAAAGGATCAGGCATAGCTTACCTTGACATCATAGGTTATGCTTTACTATGGATTTCAGCGATTATAACATTAATAACTGGATATTATTATCTTCAAGCCAGCATCAAGTATCTATAGCTTATTGGCTTGACTTATCTAATTACTGATTTTTTAGTAATTATAAATTTATACTCTACGAAAACATTTAAATCTTTTTTCCTAGAATATTTTTTGCTAAATCATGAGCACTGTTTATTGAAAAATCTGCTTTTAACTTTGCTAACTTTAATTTTTCTTGTTCATTTAAATGTTTTCTATTATCCATGTCTTGTAATTTTCTTATATCATCTTTCTTTTTAGTTAACAAATAGCTTTCATTTTGTGTATTCTTAATAAAATCATTTATTGAATCATATGATTTCCTTAATAACTGAATATGAGTAGATAATCCTGAAAATAATGAGTTATCATCCTCAAGATAAAACAAATTAGTAAAATTAGTAAAATTAGTACCATTAATAGCATCTGCATTATAAGAATAATCAAAACTTAAATCAGATAACAAACCATTAAATATAACTTTTGATGTTTCATTATCATATAATGCAGTAAATTCTTCTCCACAAAAAATAGCCTTTATAACAACATCATTATTATTATGTCTAACTTGTAGCTTTAACCCACTAATATTAATATTACCGCTATAGGTAATATTATCTATTTTTCCAATATTATTATTGTTATAATCATTTTTAACCTTAAGGTTTCTATTATAAATATTACTTGAGTTTTTGAGCAAATCAAAAGTATGATTAAAATCTTCTCTCATAAAGAGTAAAAATTGATTAATTATATTCAAATTATAAAAATCTAGATTTTTAATAGCAAAATCTTCATTAATAAGCTGATTTAATTTTTGCTCTGCATTAGCAATTTCATATTTATTTTTTAAATCCCTTGTTACCTCAAGAGTTTGGTATTGTCCCTCCGTATTTTGATTTTTTACTGTTAAATCTACTCCAGGAAAAATATCTTTAAACGAATTATTAAAACTAGTAATACAATAATCGTTTTCACTATTATTAGATGATAACACTGCTATCTCTGCATTAGATCCTTGACAATCAGAAAATGTTGATTTAATTGTTCCATTATTTTGATCATGCTCATCCTGATTAAAATTAAATGATACTTTGATAGTTTGATCTGCTCCAGTATTTTTACTAAATATCTTTATAAAAGATCTATCATTGAATTTATCATAAATATATTCACAACCAAAACTATTAGTATTACTTTTTATAGCATTAGCAACTTTTGTAAAAATACTATTAGATCCATCTTGACTATCTATAGAAATTTCTATTTTCTTAGCATTAAGAGTAAGAATTATCTGTCCTTGAATTTTTAATGGTTTATTATCTATACCTATTTTTTTCAATGATTGATCATTATCACCATAAAATAATACCTCAGCTCTTCTAGCTAATTTATTAACTTTTACTTTATAACCATCTATATATTCATTAAAACCTTCAGTATAGACATACTGTTTAGTATCACTGGAATCTTGATTATAGACCATAATTTTTTTATCTAGATTAACTATTTTTCCAGACTCATCGGTAATTTGCAACAAAGTACCTATCTGTTTTAAATAATCACTATAATAAGATAATTGCTCTGCCTTTCTATCAATATCAACCTCTATAGACTCTACATCTCTATCATAAGATTGTTGCTTGTTATTAAATTCTGTAACTTTCCTAGTATATACAGAATCAACTAACGCATTAATCATATCTAGTTTCATAAGGATACTAACCTGCTTATAAATTAATAATGCAAACCTAAAATAACAATAAACTGTAGCAAAAAATATACCAAAAATGATAAAGCAACCTACCATATAATTTATATTGTATCAACCAATTAAATTATATATAACTGATAAAAAACAATACAACCATATAAATTTTGATTAAATAAGAGTTATTTAATCAATTCTTGAGCTTTTTTTTCTAGGACTATTTTATAGAGCATCGATCCTTGACAATTACCTTATGCCATATATATGCTATTAACCCTTTATCATCAATCTTTTCTAGATAATAACTCTTCTTTTATTGTTAATTTATCATTATTATTCAAGATCATTCTATATACCTGTAAACTTTCTAACACCCTTTGTACATAATTCCGAGTTTCATAAAAAGGAATAGATTCTATCCAATCTATCACTTGATGTGCGTCATTCATAATCCTTGGATCTCCATACAATTTCAGCCATCTTTCTACGTGCGATATGCTAGCATTATAAGATGCAATAGTAAGAATATAAGAGCCTTTTAAAGCCTGTAAAAGATGTTTTAAATGGTAAGTACCAATTTTAACATTAAATTTAGGATTAGATATCAACCAATTAACATCAAATACACTATTTATAGTTTTAGCTGTATTTAATGCTGTATTCTCAATTAATTGCATTAGCCCTAAAGCCCCTGCAATACTTTTTGCATCATTATTAAATTGCGACTCATTTCTAATAATACTATACATTAAAGCAGATTCTACATTTATTTCAAAATCTTGATAAGGTATTGGATAAGAATGCTCTTTTGCTATAAATATATTTTTTTGTAAAGCTTGTTGAGCGCATACCACTTTATGATAAACATTATCATGATTAAGAATATTATAAATAATAGACAATACTTGATGATTTAATTTTGCTTGCTCTATTACAGCCTGTAAATATATTGCTCCTAATTTACTATCTCCATATTTAGATACAATAATTGCTGCTTGAACTATTTCATTATTATTTATATAACTATCAACTTGGTCTTTTGCTAAATTTACAAAAGTAGTTTCTGGAAAAAAAGGAATTCTTTTGAAATTCAATTCTACTGCAGCAGCTACCTGACCATAAAACAAATAAGGATATTTTGTTGCAGCTTCAAAAAATAAAGAATAAGATTTTTCTTTGTCACCTAAAGCATTATAAGCCCTCCCGAGCCAATATAAACCTCGTGATTTAGAAATAGGAGTTGTTACAACCTTATTAAATTTTTCAAAATGCTTTATTGCTAAACTAGGCTTATTCAAAAATCGAAGAGCAATCCAGCCAGATAAAAACTCTATTTGACTCACACCAAGTCTTGATATTGCATGATAACTACTAGCTATCTTATAAGCATCATAATAGTTCTGTTTAGTAATAAATTCTCTCATAATATACATTTGTATTTTTAAAAATCGATCATCTTTTTCTCTAGAAAAATCAACTAATTTAATTAATGAAAGAATTTTTTTAGCTGAAGGAGGATTATTTTTACAATAATTTAAATAATGATATATTAAACTATTAGTTTGATATTGTTTTAGCACTTTACCATATAAATATAAAGCATTATCACTTTTTTTAATTAAAGCTATTTGAGCCTCAAATAGCGTTTTATACTTATCACTTACTAAACTAAAACAATCTATGGCTTCATTAAAATCATTATTTAAAATTAAGTGCTCTATTTTTTTTATATGATCTTCATGAGATAAAAACTGATTAAATTTTTTATAATAATGTTGTTTTTCTTGTAATGAATCAAACTCTCCAAATATCCACCCTTGCTTTATTATTTTTATTAAAAGGTTATAATCCTTTATAGTATTCGCAGCAGCTAAAGCATAAAATTTATAACCTTTAGCTGTAAGAGGACGATATTTTTCGAACCATTTTATGATTAATTGTTGATCTGAATTATCATTCAACAAATTTTCAGCCCTTATTCTTAATAAAGTAAACTGCGGCCATCTACTATTATTAAATAAAAATTGGACTATTTCTTCATAACTCACTAATAAATAGCTATCATCAAGAAATTTCTGGGACTGCACAATTTTATACAAAATCTTATAATTTTTAGATAAAGATTCGCATTCTTCCCAATTTTTTTGATTTATTAAATCAAAAACATCTTTAATTTTATCTGTTTCTGCAAATAGCGAAGAGGAAAAAGATAAAAACAACACTAACAAAAAAAATTGCTTTAAAAGGTTCATATAAATACTCATTAAAAAGCCATAAAATATTTATGGTAGAAATATTTTTAATATTACTTATAATTCTATAGAAAGTTAAAAAAAATGTAAGTACTTTAATTAATAAATTTTATTATGATAAAAAATATTAGTAGAGCATTTGTTTTTCCTGGGCAAGGATCTCAGATAATAGGAATGGGAGTAGATTTTTTTCAAGAATTTTCTACAGCAAAATTAATATTTCAGAATATAGATGAAATAACTCAAAAAAACTTAAGCAATATTATCTTTAATGGTCCTGCTGAAGAGTTAATTTTAACTACTAATACCCAACCAGCATTAATGGCTACATCAATAGCAATACTAAAAGTCATATTAGAACAATCAAATAAAAAAATAAATCAACTATGCAGTTATGTAGCTGGTCATTCTCTAGGAGAATACAGTGCATTATGCGCTAGTGAAGCAATATCACTTACTGATACTACCAAATTATTAATGGTTAGATCATCAGCTATGGAAAATGCTTGTAAAGAAACTAATGGTAGTATGGCAGCATGTCTTGGAATTGATGTTAGTAATATAAATGATTTAATAAAAAAATACTCAGATAAAAATAACCAAATATGTCAAATAGCTAATGATAACGTGCTTGGACAAATAGTTATTAGTGGTCACAATAAAACAGTTAATGAAATAGTTGATGATATTAACAAACAAGGCTATAAAGCAATTAAATTAAATGTTAGTGGTGCATTTCATTCAAATCTTATGAAACCAGCTGTTTACCCTATGACTAAGATACTCAAAAAAACAAATATAGTAGCTCCAATAGTGCCATTAATAGCTAATGTTAATGCTGCATTAGTTAATGATCCAATAACAATAGAAAAAAATTTAATTGCACAAATTTATAGTACAGTAAAATGGCGTCAAACTATGGATAAATTAGAATCTTTTGGAATTAATGAATTAGTAGAAATAGGCTCTCTTAATGTTTTATCATCCATTGCAAAACGAGTAAAACCTAGAAATTTTAAAATAAAAAACATATCAAACATAAAAGAAATGGAGCAATTTATAGAATCTATTATATAAAATTAAAATTTTATTAAACAAAAATTTAATTTGATAAAATGCTAAATCCTACTCTAGCTTATTTTAGATTTTAGTTATTGATAATATTAATAAATAGAAGAAAAATTATGATAAATTACTATAACTTCAAATGCAATTTAATATTTATATTATGCTACGCTCAGGCATAGTTGTTGCTAGCTTAACATTCTTATCAAGATGCTTTGGTTTAATAAGAGAGTTATTTATAGCAGCATTATTTGGTTCTAGTAATATAGCAGATTGCATTAACATTGCCTTTAAATTCCCCAATTTATTTCGTAGAATATTTGGAGAAGGAGCTTTATCTGCCACTTTTATACCTATTTTTAGTAAAAAACTGCAAGAATCAGTAAAAGAAGCTAAAATTTTTAGTGGAACTATTTTTTTATTACTACTAATTATTTTAATATTATTAATAATAATTATACAAATTATAATGCCATATATTATGATAATTATTGCTCCGGGATTCTTACAAGATAATGAGAAATATAATTTAGCATTAATACTCTCCAGAATCACTAGTCCATATTTATTATTCATTTCGCTTACATCATTATTTGGAGGTATGCTAAATTCAATCAATAAATTTGCTGCTTTTGCATGTACCCCTATAATTATGAACATATCAGTAATACTATTTACCATAATACTTAAAAAAAACTTATCTGCACATTACTCTATTGCAATATCCTTAGTAATTTCAGGAATACTACAATTAATTTTTACTTATTACTGTTTATTAAGAGCAAAATTACACTTTCCTTTAATATTTAATCCTAAAAATAAAGAAGTAAAATTACTAATAAAAAACATGATGCCTACAATGATGAGCTATGGTACTCAACAACTAAATTTATTCATATCTCAATCAATAGCGAGTTTTTTACCAGGTGCTATATCAATTTTAGCTTATGCAGAAAGATTATATCAATTCCCTTTAGCGATAATAGGAGTAACATTTAGCACAATATTACTCCCTGAACTATCGCGTATTTATAAAAATAATGATCATAAAGCAGCCAATGATCTACAAAATAAGGCTATAAAGATTGCATTATCTATTACAATTCCAGCTATGTGTGGCTTAATTATGCTAGCAAAACCAATAATTCATGTTATCTATGAACGAGGCTTATTTAGTGTAGAAGATACAATTAATACTAGTAATACATTAATTATATTTGCCTTCGGACTTCCTGCCTTTATTTTATCTAAGATATTAATACCAATTTTTCATGCAAATCTTGATAGTATCACTCCTTTAAAAATCACATTATATTCTTTCTTACTAAATGCTGTTTTAAATGTAGTACTCTTATTCCCTTTTAAATATATAGGTATTGCAGTAGGATTCTCTACAACTTCATGGTGCACTATTTGGTGGCTAAATAAATGTACAAAAAAATATGGTAACTTTACTATTACTAAAAGTACAAAAATATTTATAGCAAAAATATTATTAAACTCAATAATAATGTCAATCTTTCTATTGCTGATTCGGTACTATTATCATCAGCTATTTTTTTCTACTATTTTTTTTATTAAGTTATGTTTTTTACTACTAACAATAGTAAGTGCTATAGTTATATTTACTTCTATATCTCTGATACAGAACTTACACAAATTGTAAGCAAGACTAGTACTAATTAACTCTTTTAAAAAATTAATACAAAATTATAACATATAATTTATTACAACAATTTAAATTGTAATTTTTTTACATTACTTTATTTTATGCTTGACTAATTTAACCTCTACATTTATTTTATAAGCTGAAATAATTAATATACAAGCAATGACTTAAGGGAATTATCATATTGTGGCTAAGAAAAAAAATAAAAGTTTTTTGGTAAAGTTAAGTAGTACAGCAGGTACTGGCTATTATTTAATAAAAAAGCGTAACCCTAAAACCATGCCTGAAAAGCTATCTTTTCGAAAGTATGATCCTAAAATACGTAAACATGTAAAATTTCAGGAAATAAAAATGAAATAGATAATAATTAGATCTAAGGTCATGTTATAGGCAGCTATGCTTAACAAAAATCATATATAAAATATAGTACTTCTAAATAAACAGATAAAATAATTATATAAACTAAATATTAATATTAGATAGCACTTATGGCAGTAAAAATCAGGTTAGCAAGAATTGGGTCTAAAAAATCTCCATTTTATAGAATAATTATTGCTGATTCTAGGTCACCTCGTGACGGTGCTTTTATTGAAAAAGTTGGAACATACAATCCTTTATTAGCAAAAGATAATAATGCACGTATAGTATTACAGAAGAACAGAATAAAACACTGGTTATCATTAGGAGCTCAACCAACAGATATAGTAGCAAAATTTATTAAAACAGCTGAAATAGGATTGCCACTATCTATTTCTAAAAAAATTAATATAAAAACTAAATCCCAGACAATAAAATCACCTAAAAAAATGAAAAAGCTTGAAACTAATTGATAAAAATTAAACACATATTGATATCAAAGTATGTTTTTTATTAATGGTAATAATGCTATTATTATATATATAATAATATAGTTATATAAAAACTAACAAAATTTTTATTATAAAATAATAGTAATATAAAGATTAAATAAAAGGCTATGCTATAAAGCTATTAGCTGAACCTTATTAAGGAACAATCTACTATATTTTTGTTTTATAAAAAAAAGCCGGATTAGCTCAGCGGTAGAGCAACCGCCTTGTAAGCGGTAGGTCGTCAGTTCGAAACCGACATCCGGCACCACTACTAGACAACTAATATATCTTATTGCTGATGGGTATCTGATAAGAAATTTCACTTACTAATTTATAATATAAAAATATTTTTTAATATAATTGTTATTATTAAGTAATATTTACTACTTATACTTTATGCTACTTTTAACATTAAACTAGTAATTCCTAATGTGGAAAATACATCATCTAAAGCTATAACTAAATCTTTGATCATCTTATCAGTATGATATGGTGTAGGAGTAATGCGTAACCTTTCAGTATAAACAGGTACTGTAGGGAAATTGATATGTTGAATAAAAATATTATGTCTTTCTAATAACATTTCTGATATTAATCTAACTTTTTTTGCATCTCCTATAATAATTGGAATAATATGGCTTTCATTAGAAGAAGAGATAAACCCACCTTTAAGTAAGGCTTTCTTGACCTTATCTACTACAATTTTATGACTATGACGTTTTTTATCATTATATTTTAAATATTTAATACTAGCACTAGCTGCTGCAGTAACAACAGGAGGAAGTGAGGTAGTAAAAATAAAGCCCTTAGCTGTCAATTTTATAGCATCAATTAATTCATAATTTGCAGCAATATAACCTCCTAAACTTCCAAAAGCCTTAGCAAAAGTCCCTTGGATAATATCGATATTATCCACTACACCCATCATATCAGCAATACCTGCTCCTCTTTTTCCATACAACCCTACACTATGTACTTCATCTATATAAGTCATTGCATTATACTTCTTAGCTAATTGACATATTTTATCAATAGGAGATATTATCCCATCCATAGAATATATAGATTCAAAAACAATAATTTTAGGCTGATTAATATCAACTGATTTTAATAAAGATTCTAAATCATTTAAATTAACATGTTTATATACTAATTTATTTGCTCTAGAATGTTTAATCCCTGAGATAATAGAAGCATGATTCATTTCATCTGAAAAAAAAGTAATATTAGGAATGATTCTTGCAATTGCATCTAAAGTAGCTTCATTTGATACATATCCAGAAGTAAATGTTAATGCTGCCTCTTTTCCATGCAAATCTGCTATTTCTTCTTCTAACTGACAGATAGAATAATTATTTCCTCCAATATTTCTAGTTCCTCCTGATCCAATACCATAGCCCATTAATGCTAACTTTGCTGCATTTAATACTTTTGGATGTTGACTCATTCCTAAGTAATCATTCATACACCAAATAGTAATATTTTTTTTACCTTCTTTCCAGTATGCTTTTGAAACATTATTTTTTAACTTTTCTAATGTAATAAATGAACGATATCTATTTTCTTTTTTTATTAAATTAACTTGATTTTGAAAATATTTACTATAATTAATCATGAAAAGATCTTTAAAATTAGTTGAATTATCATTAAATACACTCATTCAATATTTAATACAAGAAGTTTATATTTTGGTTATAAAATTTTAATTTTTAAACATAATAATTATTTATTTTGCTCTAACCATATCTTCTATAACAACGTACTTATCAAAATCATCTGCTGATATTAACTTTAACTCTAATGCTGCTTCCTTTAAAGTACAATTATCCAAAAAAGCTTTTTTAGCAATTTTAGCTGCATTATCATAACCAATATATTTATTTAATGCTGTTACTAACATTAGAGACTGTTTACATAAGCTACTAATACGAGCAATATTCGGCTCTATTCCATCTATACAGTTTTTTACTAAGCTTAATATTGCATCGCTAAGTAAATTAATAGAATATATAACATTTTGAATAATCAATGGTTTAAAAGCATTTAATTCAAAATGACCATTAGACCCACCTACTGTCACTGCAACATGATTACCCATTACTTGTGCTGCAACCATAGTCATAGCCTCGCATTGGGTAGGATTTACTTTTCCTGGCATAATTGATGATCCTGGTTCATTTTCTGGCAACTTTAATTCTCCTATCCCACATCTAGGGCCAGATCCATACATACGAATATCATTAGCAATTTTCATCATACTTACTGCTATACTATTAAGTATTCCAGAGAATTCTACCATAGTATCATTAGATGCTAACGCTTCAAATTTATTATAAGCTGGCAGAAAAGGTAAATTAGTAAAATTAGATAATTCATTACAAAATATATTATCAAAATTAGCAGGACAATTTAGTCCTGTTCCTACTGCAGTTGCTCCTTGTGCTAAATAATATACTCTTTTCATTCCTTCCGATACCCTTTCAATAGCATACCATATTTGACTAGCATATCCTGAAAATACTTGTCCTAAAGTAATAGGAGTAGCATCCTGTAAATGAGTGCGACCAATCTTTACTATCTTATGCCAATCTTTTGCTTTTCTATTCAATGTACTATATAGCTTATTTAAAGTTGGCATTAGCTTATCTCTAACTAATATAGCTGTTGCTATATGCATTGCTGTTGGAAAAACATCATTAGATGACTGGCTTTTATTTACATGATCATTAGGATGTATTGGAATTTTACCACCTCTTTTACCAGTTACAATTTCATTTGCTATACCTGCAATCACTTCATTCATATTCATATTGCTTTGCGTTCCTGACCCAGTTTGCCAAACTACTAAAGGAAAATTCTCCATCATACTATGCTCATTTTTTATAATATAATCTACTGCTTGATGTATTAACTCTGCTTCCTTATTTGTTAAAATACCTAACTGTAAATTGACTTGCGCTGCACAACGTTTAACTATTGCTATTGCCTTTATCACTTCTTTCGGCATTTTTTGTTCAGTAATTTTAAAATTATGTAAAGATCTCTGGGTCTGAGCACCCCAATAATAATTATTATCTACTAATATTTCTCCTATTGAATCTGTTTCAATTCTTGATTTGATCATACAAAATACTCTCTTTATTTACTCTATTACTCTTTTTTTACTAATTAGTTATATATTATAATTTACTATAGTATTCTTGCTATATTTATATACTAATAAAAAGCAATAAAAACTAAAATAATATAATCTGACTTATAACGCTCTGCATCTAGAATATACAATAATAAATTTTTTACCTTCTTTCCAATATGCTTTTGAAACATTATTTTTAACATTTTTTAATGTAATAAATGACCAACACCTATTTTATTTTTTTATTAAATTAACTTGATTTTACAAATATTTACTATAATTAATCATGAAAAGATCTTTAAAATTATAAGAATATATAAATATAATTCTTGCCTCAAATTGATATAAATAGTTATCTCTTTATAAATAATTATTATCGCTTATATTTAAAGTTCCTATAATAAAACCCTTCATCAAAAAACTAAAATTCTACCTAGAAAAAACTTACCTCTATGCAATATATTTAATATTCTGTTGTTAAATATATTTTTTGTTTTAAAAAAAAGCTACCCAACTCTTTTATACTAATACAAATAACTAATCAATACCTTATATCACTATTACAAATATATCCTCTTCTATAATTATTAGCTTTTTATATATGTATTGACTTATTATAAGCCTGTAATACTGATTCATATAGCATCTCAGATAAAGTTGGATGAGGAAAAATAACATTCATAAAATCTAATTCAGTAGCCTCCATAGTTTTTCCTACAATATAAGCCTGAATCATTTCAGTTGCTTCTGAAGCAACTATATGAGCCCCTAACAACTCTCCTGTTTTTGAATTAAAAATAGTTTTAACTATCCCTTCTTTATCATTAATAATTAATGATTTACCATTAGCATAAGTAGGAAATCGCCCTACTTTTATACTATATCCCAATTCTATTGCTACTTTTTCTGTTAGACCTACACTTGCAACCTGAGGAAAAGAATATATGCAACAAGGAATATTATCTCTTTTGATAATATTCTTAGTATTATTGACAATTTTCTCTGCTACAATTATGCCCTCATGACTTGCCTTATGTGCTAACCATGGGCCTCCAGCTACGTCTCCAATGGCATAAACATCAGATTCAGCTGTTTCCATAAAGGAGTTTGTTTCTATATGGCCGTTAACAACCTTTATTTTAGTATTCTCTAATCCTATATTTTCTACATTACCTGTTATACCAATTGCCATAAGTATTACCTCTGGACTTATAGTGTATTTTTTAGATAATGATGAAAAAGATATAGTTGTACTATCATAATTATTTAAACTAGCTTTAGTATAAAATTTAATACCTTTCTTCTCAAGAATTTTTTGAGCATACATAGAAATTTCATTATCTTCAGATGGAAGTATTCTATCCAATGATTCTAAAACCGTTACCTTAGAACCTAACGAATTATAAAAGCTAGCAAACTCAACTCCTATCGCTCCAGAACCAACAATCAATATTGACTTTGGTATATATTTTGGACTCAGAGCTTCTTTATAAGTCCACAACCTTGAATCATTATTACTTTTCTTATAACTATCTAAAACTTTTGCTCTTGCCCCAGTTGCAATTATTATACTACCCGCTCTTATTTGTATATTGTCATTTACTAAAACAATTTTTTTTCCTTGTAACTTCGCAGTTCCTTTTATTACAACAACTTTATTTTTATCTAACAAACTTTCAATTCCTTTTACTAACTGAGTCGAAATTATTCTAGATTGATTGATAATTTTTTTAATGTCATATTGTACTTTACTAACACTAATCCCATAATTTTCTGCACTTTTAATTTGGTTAAATAATTCTGCAGATTTTAAAAAAAATTTAGTAGGAATACACCCCCAATTTAAACATATTCCGCCTAATGATTCTTGTTCAATTATTGCAACTTTTTTGCCTAATTGAGCTAACCTAATTGCTGCCACATAGCCAGCAGGTCCTCCTCCTATTATTACAACCTGATAATTTTCCACTCTATTCCACTCTATAAATTTATAATTATACTTAAATGAATAACAATATGGGTAACTCTATATACTTCTTTAAAGCTGCCAAAAATTGAGCTCCAACCACCCCATCTACTACCCTATGATCACAGGATAAATTTATATCCATAATTGTTTTAATTTTTACTGTATTTTCTTCTATAATTGTTCTTTTTGTACTCTGTCCAACAGCTATAATACAGCTTTGTGGGCTATTTATAATTGCATTAAAATTTTTTATTCCATACATACCAAGATTAGAAATAGTAAATCCCCCTCCCTGATATTCTTCAGCTATTAATGTAAAATTACGTGCTCTTTTTATTAACTCTTTAATTTCTAATGATATAGTAAAGATATCTTTTTGATCAGCATTTTTTATAATAGGAGTAACTAATCCACCTTCAACTGCCACTGCAACTGCAATATCTATATTATTATAACGCATAATAGAATCCATATTCCAACTTGCATTAACTTCTGGAACATCAGCTAAAGCCTTTGCTGCAGCAACTATAATAAAATCATTAACCGATAAATTACTACCTCCAACCTTATGCTCATTAATAATTGATCTCATTTCTAATATTGCATCAACTTTACACTCAATATTTAAATAAAAATGTGGAATATTTTGCTTTGCAGATAATAGCTTCTCTGCAATTACATTACGCATATTACTATTTGCAATTAACTCAAACTCTTTACCACTACGGTTAATAGTAATTTTTTGATTTTTTGATTTTAAAAAATTTAAAACATCTTCTTTAATAATACGTCCATGAGGACCAGTTCCTATTACTCTAGATAACAAAATATTTTCTAATTTTGCTATTCTTCTAGCCAAAGGAGAGGCAAAAACTCTATCATTATTAGATCTTTGATTATAATTATTATAAATATTATTGACTGTAACATTACTATCCCTATTATCCACACTGATAATATCTGTAGTGCTATTTTGTTCCATAGACTTAACAACAGATAAAGTATGATCTACTTCTTTACCTTTATTTTCCTTTTTTGGAATAATATCGGAGCTTTTATCAAAGGAATAACTAGCAATAAAATCCTTAACATCGTTTTCATCTTCATTTTCATCTATAACTACAGCTATTAAACTATGAACTAAAACCTTCTTGCTACCTGCTGGAGCTAATATCTTTAAAACTCCTTGATCTACTGCTTCTACTTCCATAACAGCTTTATCAGTTTCTACTTCAGCTATAACTTCTCCTGCTTTTATCTTTTCCCCTTCTTTTTTTATCCACCTTACAATATTACCTTCTGTCATAGTAGGAGATAAAGCTGGCATTAATATCTCATTTGGCATGATAATTACTTATTTAATTTTTATATAATTAGTAATAGTTTTTAGTAGTATAAATAATATCTATAAAAATAAAATTATATATAAACTTATTAATTATAAATAGTTTTTTCTAAATTGCTTAATTACCATTAATTTTCCTTTTTCTCTTTATTTAGCAACTTTTAATAAAACATTAATTACTATACATTGAGTATATAGCGAACTAAACTTAAAAATAAATAGTTATTAACATAACTCATTACTTAAAAAAATTCTATATTTTATTGCAAACTCTTTTAGCTGCATTTACTATATCATTTACAGTAGGTAATGCTAATTTTTCAAGGTTTTCTGCATATGGTAATGGCACATCTTTTCCAGATACTACTTCAATAGGACTATCCAAATAATCAAATGCATGTTGCATAACTAACGCTGATATACTAACTCCAACTCCAGCAAAAAACCATCCTTCTTCTACAGTAACTAAACGACCAGTTTTTTTTACAGAAGTAATAATTGTTTCTATATCAATAGGCTTTATTGTCCTTAAATCTATTATCTCAGCACTGATTTTACTTTGCTGAAGTATCTCTGCAGCTTTTAGCGCAAACTCTACTTGAATAGAAAATGCAACAATAGTTACTGTTTGTCCTTGACGCAACAATGCAGCCCTACCAATTTCAACTACTTCTATATGATCAGTTACTGAAAATAATTTATTATACATAATTTCATTTTCTAAAAATACAACTGGATTATCATCACGAATAGCACTAATAAGTAATCCTCTAGCATCCTGAGCACTATAAGGAGCAATAACTTTTAATCCAGGAATATGACTATAAATTGCTGCAAAATTATTACTATGTTGAGCTGCAACTCTTGCTGCTGCTCCATTTGGACCACGAAATACTATAGGACAATTAAGTTTTCCTCCAGACATATAATATGTCTTTGCAGCTGAATTAACAATTTGATCAAATGCTTGCATAGCAAAATTAAAAGTCATAAACTCCACAATTGGTCGTAATCCTGAAAAAGCAGCACCTATAGCAAGTCCAGTAAAACCATGCTCACTAATTGGCGTATCAACTACCCTCTTTGCACCAAATTCTTTTAACAAACCTTGGGTTACTTTATATGCACCTTGATACTCTCCTACCTCTTCTCCTAAAATAAAAACCCTTTCATCAAGTTTCATTTCCTCCCGTATAGCTTGACGTAACCCTTCCCTTACTGTTATCTCTGTCATATTATAGTACTATTTATAAATATCAGAATATAATTCTTGTTCTTGAGGCAAAGGCGAATTCTTAGCAAATTCTACAACCTCTGCTATTTGTAATTTTATTTTTTTTTCAATATCATTTAATTCTTGTTCTGATGCGTATTTTTTAGAAAGAATATTCATTCTTACAAAATCAACTACATCTTTATCTTTATATTTTTTTACTTCATCCTTTGTCCTATATGTAGAAGGGTCTGACATTGAATGCCCTCTATACCTATAAGTCTTAGCCTCAACTATTATAGGACCATTACCTGACCTAACAAAATCGCTAGCCTGAAGTGCTACATCATATATCTCTTCTAAATTCATACCATCTACTTGGACACCAGCTATACCAAAAGATAAACCTTTTTTATATAAATCAACAATAGAAGTTGATCTATCCACTGAAGTTCCCATTGAATATTTATTATTTTCAATAATATAAATTATTGGTAATTTCCAAAGAGATGCCATATTAAAAGACTCATAAACCTGGCCTTGATTGACTGCACCATCACCTAAAAAAGTATAACATATATTATTGGATTCATTATATTTTTCTGTAAAAGCTAAACCTGTTCCTATTGATACCTGTGCACCAACAATTGCATGTCCTCCATAAAATTTTTTTTCTATATTAAACATATGCATCGATCCACCTTTTCCTTTTGAGCACCCATGCTCTCTACCTGTTAATTCTGCCATAACATAACAAGCATCCATCCCGGACATAAGAGCATGAGCATGGTCACGATAGCTAGTTATAACACTATCATTCTCTTTTTTACAAATATTAAACCCTACAACAACTGCTTCTTGTCCTATATATAAATGGCAAAAACCTCCTATTAGTCCATTACTATAGCATTGACCACATTTTTCTTCAAATCTTCTAATCAAAAGAATTTTCTTATAACATTTTATGTATTGTTCTGCTGTTAAATTATACTTTCCTAACTTAAACATCAAATTTAACTTATAAATTTATATAGCATTATATCGTGGAGAATAATCTTTAGATAATTTATTGTCAACATATAAATTATATAATAACTAATTTTAATTTATTCAATGTTACTATTTTTATATTATATGTATAATATATATACTTTTTCTTTTTTAGTTTTTAACATTTAAACTAACCATTTTTAATAATAGTCAATATAAGGCTTTTTACCAAAACAGTGAAAATCTAAACTAGGTTACTTTAAAATATTCCAAGAATTATATTATTCTTGGAGCAATAAAAATAATATAATCATCTGTAATTTCTGGGAAAATATCTTTAACAAATGGAAAAAACTCTGTTTCTTGATTATAGTAAAACTTTATTTCTATAATATCTCCTGCTCCAAAATTAGCGATATTCTTTACTTCACCTATAATTTCCTTTTGAGTGTTAACAATCTTTTTTGTTACTAAATCATAAACATAAAATTCATTCTCTTTTTTAAGATCAAAAAAATTACTACGTAGGCAATACAATTTTTTTGCTTTTAATTTTTCTACTTGATTACGTGAATTATAGTCATTTATCTTACATAATAAACAACCTTTTGATCTTATACTAATTAATTTTAACTTATAATCGTTATAACTCTCATCTATTAAAGCTATATTAATAATCCTTTCAGCTGGATTAGTATAAGATTTTACAATTACATTGCCTATAATCCCATGTATTGAGGATATTAAACCTAATAATACTAATTTACTTTCTTTTTTTTGCAATTTTTATTTATAATCATTAATTTAATATATAAATATTTAATTATACTATAGCTTCTATAATTCGCATTAAATCTTAAATAATATTATATTTTATTTTGTTTCTCCTATGAAAAAACTACTAATTATTCCGTTATCTTTTTTTATAATAACCATAATGACTATTATAATTCGAATTATAACATTTGCTAACATAGATCATATATATGATAATTTAATAACCAAACTACCATTTAAAAATAGTACCATAGAAAAAAATAATATAAAAATCAATAAATTTCCATTACCTTTTATTTTCATAGAAGAAATTAATGCAAATGAAATAACCTTAAAAAATATTACTATAAAAATAAATATACTCTATTTTTTACTGCCTATAGAACAATTTACTGCAATTAATATCAAGAATGTAATAGTACATACAAGTGATTTTAATCTTCTTAATCACGATAAAATTGTAACTACTTTAATAAAACAAAAACCTTTCAATATCAAAATAATAATAAAACAACTAAATATCTTAGATACAAATAATCTCTCCTCTATAGTACATAACTTAATAATAAACTATAATAAAAAAAATATTAGTTTATCTGCTATTATTAATCACGTATGGAATATAGAAGCCTTAATAAATAAGAAAAAAAGCAATAATACTGATTATTTTAGTTTGCAAGCAGAAGGAGCTGGATATAAACTAAATCTAGTTAAAACATATGTTAAAGATAAATTAGTATCAGGAGAAGTAGGAATCACTATAAATAATCTATATTCTAATATAAGCGATATATTACCTGCAAGCTTTAATAGATTTTTCAATAATACAATAACTAATTATGAAAAAGAAGAAACTAAAATATCCTTCAATATAGTACCTAAAAATGAAATTATGATATTAGATAATATTAATATCATTTCTCCATCAATCAGTGGGTCTGGCCAAATAACAATTGCTAATAACTTACAATCTACCAGTAACATTAACCTACATTTTTCTAAAATCAATTTTAGTAATCAAAAAAATAGTAATATCAATGATAACAACTTAAAAAATAATATAAATTTGCTAAAAAACATAACATTAGATTTTGATAAATATAAAATTAACACTTATATCCAAATTGATAATATTACCCTAAATGAAGGACACTCTTTCAGTAATATTAAATTACAATCAACTATTAATAATAATCAACTCTATTTACAAGAATTTACTGGGTTAATTGATAAACAATACCCTTTTTATATCACTGGAAAAACTAATCAAGATAACTTTCAAACTATATTTCAAGGATCTTTAGTAGCACAACATTCTAATCTAGATTATTTAGCTGCCATACTAAGTCAAAATAAAATTCAACAACAAAAAAATGATATACCATATAAAATATCACTAAATATCAAGTTAACTTCAATAGAATTATCATGCAATGATATAGTTGTCACTACTCCTAATCTTGAGATAACAGGAAATATAAATACTAAACTCATAGGATCAATTCATAGAACTAATGCTAATTTATACTTTTCAGATGTATTGATTAATAAAAATAATACTAACCTTCCAGGGGCTAACCAAATATTATATTTTATACAAAATCTCTTTACAAATATGAATAACGAAAACTTTTCTAATAAATTGTCGCCTATAAAAGCAATAAATTCTATTAGTAATTATAATATTTATCTTAAAAAAATAACCATAGAAGATAAAAGCTATAATAATTTAAATTTTTACTTAACTTTACTACAAAACCAAATAAAATTAGAAAACTTAAATATTAAATATAATAATCACGACCTAAATTTAAATATTCATTTACAATTAGATCAGCAATTACAACCAAATATTTCAGCATTAATTTCAACTAATTATTTTGATAGCACCATATTTGATATGGACTACATTTTAAATAACTCTTTTTTACAAAAATTTTCTTTAGATAAAGTAAATTTTAATATTATCTTCAATGCATCAAAAATAAAGCATAATAATTTACTATTGACTAATGTAGAATGCAAAATCAAAAATGATTCTTCATTAAAAATACAATTAGATTACTTAAATGCTAATATTTTCAATGGGTCTCTTCAACTATACGGAAATATAATGTTATCCCCTTTAACATTACAGCTATCTTATATATTAAATTCAGCTAATTTAAACCAAATTATAAATAACTTTAGTGGTTTATTATTGTCAGAAAACTTATCAAATAATTATGCAACAATTAGTAGTAGTGGTATATGGACAACCCATGGAACAAATATCAATGAATTATTTTATAACATGTATAGTGAATCAAATGCTATAATTAAAAACCTTGAAATTAATAATTTTTCTATAGATGATTTTATAAAAAAAATCTCTAATTATAATTATAGTATATATAGCTTAAATACTGATATAAAAAATGCTTTATCAAAAGGAACGACAAATATTTCGCAAGGACAATTAAGTTTTAATTTAACACAAGGAATTTTATCATTTCCTAGCATCAGTCTTAATACTAATTACACTAATTCTATAACAACTGGCTATATTGATATATATAAATTTTTTATTGATCTAAACTCAATATTTTCTTTTTATTTATTTCAAATAGATCCAGATAACCCTGATAAAATAATAAATACTATGAATAGTTTTACGCTTAATACCTCTGGAGACGTTTTTAATCCAGAGAAAAAAGTAAGAATAAATGAAATAAGACAACTTCTAGAAAAAAGATCATTACAATAAAAAAATAATGGCTCAGATGAAAAAGACTTATAAAAATTTTCTAATAAATAGCTTTTTATAAAATATTATCAATTTTTGACTGAACTTCCCATAATATTATAACCTAGATCTACATGGTGTATTTCTCCTGTTACCCCTTTTGCCAAATTACTTAATAAATACAATGCGGAACCAGCAACATCATCTTGATTAGTATTTCTCCTTAATGGAGAAATTTCTGAGCAAGCTTTTAACATTAAAGAAAAATCACTAATAGCACTTGAAGCAAGGGTTCTAATAGGACCTGCAGAAATAGCATTAACTCTAATATTATTCTGGCCTAAATCATATGCTAAGTATTTTACACTAGTTTCTAAAGAGGCCTTAACTATACCCATTAAATTATATCCTGGAATTACTTTCTCAGCTCCATAATAGCTTAAAGTCAGTATACTACCTCCTTCACTCATCATTGACTCGGCACGTCTTGCTAAAGCTGTTAGAGAATAACATGAAACATTCATGGAATGTAAAAAATTAGATAAAGAAGTATCAATATACCTACCTCTTAGTTCATTTTTATCTGCAAAAGCAATACTATGTACTAGAAAATCAATTGTTTGCCATTCTTTTTTTAATCGAGAAAATAAACTATTCATAGAATCATCATTAGTAACATCACATTCCTCAACAATATTACAATTTATCTGATCTGCAAGTGGTTGTACTCTTTTTTTTATTCTCTCATTTGGATAAGTAAGAGCAACAACTGCTCCATGTTCATGAACTATCTTTGCAATAGCCCATGATATTGATAAATTATTTGCTATACCTGTAATAATGCCTTTTTTTCCGTTAAGTAACTTTATCATTATTTTTCCGTTAAAATGCTATAATCTGTTAAAACTACTATTATAAATTTATCACAAATTGAATAACTTTATAATATTCAATATATTAAGCTAAAAACTAAATATATTCTCCATTAAAGCTATTAAATTTTAATAATCTAAATTAAAATATAACCAGGTTAATAATTTATGTTTTTATATCATTGATAGACTTTTAACACAAGTGAATTTTAATATGTTATCATCAAAATCTCTATCATTTTGTTCTGGAATAATATGCGGTTTATCTTTTGCTCCAATATTTTTCACTCCTGGAATTTTTACTCTATCTATACTCTGTGGCCAAATTGCTAATGCTTCAAAACTAAAAACTGCATTAACATATAATTTTTTATACTTTTTTGGTTTTTTATTGGCTACATTATACTGGATTAGTTTTGCATTAAAAATAAATATAACAGAATTTTGGTGGTTAATCCCTTTTGCTTTATTTGGTATTCCACTCTTTATTTCCATTTTTTCATTAATAATAGGATTAATATCTTGGAATCTTCGCCATAGTCGTTATTATCACTTATCCTTTTGTATAAGTTGGATTATATATGAATTAGGAACAAACTGGATTTGCACTGGTTTCCCATGGGCTATAATAGGATATTCTTTAACTATTTCAAACATTCTGATACAGTTTACTAGTATTGCTGGTATAATTGGGCTTAGTTTTATTACTGTATACATATCATCAAGTTTCTTTTATATAAAAACACAATATCATAATTTTTACATTTACCGAATAATAGTATCAATAATATTGATACTATTTATACTATCTTATGGTTGGTTAAAACTTTATAATTATAAAACTGATTATACTAATATAAAAATACGCATTGTCCAACCATCTATCCCCCAAAAAGAAAAATGGTGCCCAAAAAAATTTTGGTCTAATCTTATCTACCAGATTAACTTATCTAAAAAAATAAGTTTAATAGAAAACTGGAGCCCAAATATAATTCTATGGTCAGAATCTGCATTAATAATCCCTAATAAATACAAGACTATTATTAGTAAATTATCTAATATGTTACTCAAAGATAATCAGATTTTAATATCTGGCAGCATAAGCGAAGACACAAAAAATAACATAAATAATATATACCCAAGTTTAATAGCAATTAATAACAAAGGAAATACCCTATTGGATTATCATAAATCTCACTTAGTCCCATTTGGGGAATATATTCCACTTAATAACTTTATATTAAAAGAAAAGATTACTCATGGATTTATTAACTATAGTCCAGGAATAAGAAAAACTATTTTCTTAGATAAATATAACTTACATATACTTCCTGTGATTTGTTATGAATCAATATTTTCTTTTGAAATATTAACATCAAATAAAAATATCGATGTTATAATTAATGTAACTAATGATTCATGGTATGGAAATTCATCAGGACCTTACCAACATTTTGAAATTAGCCGTATACGAGCTATTGAAAACGGCCTCCCTATATTACGTATTGCAAATAACGGTATTTCTGCAATAATTGACCCACTTGGGCAAGTTATGAAAAAACTACAACTAAATGAACCCAACATAATTGATGGATACATTCCAAAAAAAACTAAAAAACCTACTATATTTTCTACTTTAAGAGAAAGTTCTATAATAATACTCATAACTATAGTGTTAATATTGCAAGAACTAATAATTTTATTATATACATCAATTAAAGATTAATTGCAAAGCTTTACAATTTAAGGTATAGGATATTATATATAACTTTAGTAATGGTCGTAATAGTTTAGGTAATTTAACAATCAGGGATTAAGGAAAAATGGACAAAAAAGGACGTGCTGGCCAAGTTGATCAGCTAGTAAGCAAAAGATTAAAAATGCGTAGAATAATGTTAGGGTTAAGTCAGCAAGACCTAAGCCATGCTGTTCACGTAAGTATACAACAAATACAAAAATATGAAAAAGCAAAAAATCGTATTTCTAGCGGTAAATTACATGCTTTTGCTAATTTTTTAAAAGTCCCTATTCACTATTTTTTTGAACAAAATGAAAATAACTCTTATAATTCAATTTTCGTTGAAGAAACAAGAGAGAAATATAAGGCAGAAGATATCAACCCTAATGCAATAACAGATAAAGAAATTGTGAGTATTATAAAAGCTTTTAGTGAAATTCAAAACCCACAAAGCAGAAAAAAAATTATTGAGCTTGTAAAAACTATGGTCTAATGATTATTAGCTTTTTTTTTATTTTATAAAATGTATTTAAATATCAGCTAGATAGCCAAGACCATTGCAACAAGCTTCACCCTATATAAATTAGAATATAGCTCGTTGAATGGTCTTAAAAATTATAAGTGATACCAAAGGTAATATTATGTGTATTATGTTTTAATTGTTGACCATTCCTATACCAAAAACTATCCTCAACAGATTTCTCAAGTAGATTGCTTGTACCTTTATCTATATATCCATATATTAAATCAAAACTTACTAATTTATAAATTTTCTTAGATAAACCGATATAAAACTGATATGCTAGAGATATATCAAATTTATCTTTTGATTGCATTATATTAAGAGAAGATTGATTAACATATTCTTTTATAGTTTTACTTTTATCACTATATCCATATTGCTGTAATAATAAATCATGATTTAAAACTGATTTGGCTGCAAGCGATAAAGAGTTAAATACATAATCAGGAACATCTAAATATGATTTTAGCAAAGATACACCTAATCCTGCTCCTAAAAAAATTGTACAAAACTTTGTGTTGATAAAATCATACTCTAAATTAAACATAATAGGAAAAGCAATAGTTTTAATTGTGGTATTATTTATATAATCTACTTTAGCTTTAGCTAGATCATAATTTAATAATTGATATTTTTTTTCTAAATTTTCTTGTACCATTTTACGTTTTTGCTGTTCCTCTAGCTCTACCTTTATGTTATTTAATTGATTATCTTTATTATTTAGATTGTTTATTGCATCTTGTAATTGAGCTTTGATTACTTTTTTTTGCTCTTCAGATAATTGTAAATTTTCTCTATTTCTATTCTCTTGAACATATTGTTTATCTTCTTGAGCTAAAAGATTATAATAGTTAGATTCTATTTCACTACATTGTTCATTGAGTTTGCTTATTATATTATTAGCAAGAGTTATTACTGCTTGAACTCTATAGCTTTCTATAACTCTCTCTATAATAGCATTAGTAGAATCTAACGCTACTTTTTCATTATTACTATTAGAATGTAGTTTAGTATCTAAAATAACAAAATAAAGTAACTCTTTAATAGAATCAGCTGCTTTTGATGAATTTTGATTTTCTTCTTGAATAAATACTCTATAAACATGAAAAAATGTATCCCGAAAAGATTCAATATTAGCTAGATAATCTGTATCAAAATTACTTTTTAGATATGCTTCTTTAAGCAAAATAAAATTTTTATTATTTTGATATATATTTTTTTTCTCTAAGCCAATGGAAACCTGAGCCTCAGAAATAGCCTGAACATCTATATCTATGTTATTAGAATAAGCAATATTTAATACAATTTTAGCATTATTTGCAGTCTTCTCTTTATATAAAGGATTTCTAAAGTCATCTTTATTTAATACAATTTTAGCATTATTTGCAGTCTTCTCTTTATCTAAAAGATTTCTAAAGTCATCTTTTACATCTATAGAAAATTCTTTATTAAGATAATACAAAGTAGTTATGAAAGCATCTTCTGCATTTTGATAATTACTACTATAACAACTGTTATAAACTTCATTGCTTTTATTATAAATATCTTTATTAAAATATTCGCTATTATCAATAGAAACAGGATAAAAAGAATCTACTACATCAACTAGACCCATTTTAGAGTAATAATATAAAATAAAAGAATCTGTTTTCACATTATTTTTTATCTTTTCAACTATGTTGATAGTATCATAGTTTTTAGCATTTTGTTGTTCTATTTCTATTTTTTTTTTAATTAAAGAAATATTAGTTATTATATCATTATAATCTTTAGTTAATTTATCAACCTTATTTTTAACTTTTTCTTGCTCTAATAACACATCCTTATAATAGGCAGCATTTAATTGTTCGTCATTATAACAATTAAATGCTGCTTTATTATAAGAATTATTAATATCAAACTTTACCTTACTAGAATTTGTTATATTATAAGTTAATACAGAAGAAAACCCAGATGAAATATCTACTCTAAATCTTCTATCTAGGTAATATCCCATAGTGATATTACCAACTAAACTATCTATTGCTATAGGATCCCTTTTAAATTGATACTCTTTTCCTTTATAACTATTATCTTTCAGGGTGAACCCAAAATCACCAGTATAACCAATATTAAACCTAATATATAAATGATTTTTTTTTGCACCATATGCAAAAGCACAACTTAAAAAAATAAGAATAATAGCTCTTAATATAATAAACATAAAGTTTTAAGATTAAATGAATTTAATATCAAAACACTAAACTATTTCCTTTATGCCGTTCTATATATCTTTAAAAACCTAGAAAGAAAATTGTAAATCTATCTTTAACTACTAATAACCAAAAAATGAATGAATAATAAAACCAACTTTTACTCCTAATGGATAATAATTATATTTTTAACTTCTTTAAAAAATTAAAATATATCCACTATTCTAGAAAAATGGCTAATGCAATATTAGAAATATCCTAACAAATTATATTTGGATTAACATTACAACCTATTATTTCCCAGCATAACACGTTTAACATTATTTAGAAATTTTAGTAACTTTTCCTATATATTTATAATAAATCAAAATTAATAAAATTATCTATAGCGCTACAACTATATACTCAATAAACCTATTTTTCAAACTATTTACTTATTATTTTTATTCTTTATCATTATTTTACTAGTATAAAGCCTTATTTTATAAGACTATGTCTAACTTGCTAGATTAGTAATTCTCTATTCTGAGTAAAATAATATAACTAAATATCAACTCTAACAGCAAAACTTAACCCAAAGAAATCATCTATTATACTCATGTTACTTATATACCATAATAATTATTATAATAATATTCTAACCCTATATTTGTCATAAAAAAAAGTTTTATTATTATAACAACCTAACGTCTTAAATCTTAAATCTAAATTTTTTATAAAAAATAAAACTTACACTCCTATATCATTTGAAGGGAAAATTTAAATAAATTAAATATCTATTCTAACACCTATAGAAAAATTAACATTATGATGTGTTAATTGATTTTTTCCATCAGTACCTTGTACATACCACTTGTCATCAACAGCTTTTGCTATAATATCACTTGTTCCTTTATAAACATAACCTACAACAAACTCTCCATGTACTATAGATGTAAACTGCTTTGAGATACCTAAATATAACTTTCCACTAAAAGTAAAGTCTTGTTGATTTTGATCTTTCTCTTCTACATAACTACCTTGGCCAGCTTGAATTTTTACAGTACTTTTATTATCACCATTTTCTTTAGCAATTTTATCAGCCTCTGTAGCAAGTCTTTTTAACTCATTAAATTTTCCTAAATCTGATTCTAAATATGAACTAACTAGTGATGCTCCTGGACCTCCTCCTATAAATACTTTACAAAATGATGAATCAATTATATCATATTCTCCAACAATGAATGCTGAATATGATAAAACAACAATCTTACTACTGTTTGCAAAGTCAATAATAGCATTTATTAAATCTCCTCGTATTTTTGCACGAGCTATCTCATTCATTATAGTTTTTTCTAATGCTTTCTTCTCTTTTATTTTGTCCTTTATTTTGTTCAGATTAGCC
>CAYXTI010000013.1:0-33920 GCA_964468495.1 uncultured Rickettsiaceae bacterium
ATGAAGAAAGTATAGGAGTAAAAGAGTTCTTAGAAGACTCTTTAGAAGAAAAGATAAATTTTAATGATTCTGCGGGATATATAGTATCAAAGAAGTTTTTATCACAAGAAGGAGGTGATATTACAATCTCTAAAAGTTCTAAGGAAGAAACTATTATCTCTATTATACTTCCTCAGTAATTTTAATTATTTAAGAAAATTTATGTATTTAAGAAACAATATGTACAACCTATATCTATTTTTATTTTTTATATAAGTTAAAATTAATTTATCTTTCTAATCCTTTGGGTTACAAGTATTTTCCTTTTAATGTTTTACTTTTAAAAGATACTTTTTTTATAACTTGTTCTATTTTATAGAATGTTTTAGTTTACTTAACTTTTTAAGTTATAAACATTAATTATTTTATATTTATCTATGTTTTTTAAGTTGTTTTATTTTTTTGTTAGAATAGAATTTACTAACTATAGAGTTAGTTGTTAAAATATTGTTTTTTTGTTGTTTTTATAATTATTTATATGAATTTATATGTTGTAAGTTCAAAAGAAAAGTTCTTAGAAGAAGTTGCTAATTATATTATAGAAAAATTTTCTTATAATTTTCATAATGTAACAGTATTAATGCCTAACGGGTTATTATGCTTATATTTACAGAAATTAATAATAAAAAAATTATCAATAACAATATTGCCAAAAATTATTCCTATAGAAGATATATCGGTAGGAAGTAAAGAAATTTTTGGTTTTTCTGTAGCAGCCATTACTAAAAATAGTAAAATAACCGAGAAATTAATATTAGCTGATATTATTTATAAATATAAAAATTTTAATTATTCTATAGAACAAAGTTTAAATTTAAGTACTAATTTAGCAAATTTATTTACTGCATTAGAAGCAAGTAATATTAATATAGAACAGATTAAAACTATTGATTATTTAGATCAAACAGAATATTGGAATAGGGTATATGAATTTGTTAGTTATTCTTATTGTCAATGGAAAAAAAATACTAACCAGATAAAAAAATCTACTACTATAGACTATAAAAAAGCAATGCTCAATGCAGTAGTAAAACAAATTACTGCTAAAAAAGACAATCATATAGTTGTTGCTGGTCTATATAATACTGATTATATCACTAATGATTTTTTAAAAAATATTCTACAATTAGATAATGGTCATATAATTTTTCCTCCATTTCCAAATATTAAAAATCTTCATGACCAAAAACCAGAAGAAGCATTATTTAATATTTCTAGTTTTGTTGCAGCAATAAATGTTTCCTTAGATAAGATAAAGCCATTAGGCATAAGAAATTTTTCTGTGCTTGATAAACTTATTATTAATTTTAATAATAAGATAGAAAAAAAACAATATATTTATGAATATATAGAGTTTGATAATATATTCTATGAAGCAGAATATATTGCAAATAAATGTAGAGAAATAATTGATCATAATCCTAATATTAAGATTGCTTTAATTACTAATACAACTAAAGCTAAAGAATATTATACTATGAGTTTAATAAAAAATAATATTGATTATTATGATCTTATAGGTAATGATATATTAAAGATTAATTCGATTTCATTTTTAATGGTTTTAGCAAATATTGTATGTAATGAATTTTCTGTTAAATCTTTTTTTTCTTTTATTTCACATCCATTAATTATTAATGAGCATACATCAAATATTAAAATATTAATTAGTAAATATAACCGTTTTGCTCAGTCATTAAAAGATATTAATTATATAGTTAACAAATATCAAAATGATGATAACTTACGAAGTTGGTTTTTATTATTATATAAGAATTTAAATATTAAGATTCATACCAATAATTTTAGTAATATTTTACTTATAATAGTCAATATAGCAGAAAAGATATGTCCTGATTTTTGGCAAGATGATATTAATGATAAAATATTAGATTTATTAATAGAAATTATTAATAATGAATGGCCTCTAATAATAGAAGCTAAAGATTTTTCTAATATATTTAGATCTTTATTAAAAAATATTAAGATATATAGTCATAATCAACCATCTAATATTATTATATGTAGCCAAGAAGATGCTGCTTTAATAAATTTTGATTATGTATTTTTAACTGATTGTAATGAAGGGGTTGTTCCATTGTCTATCACTAATAATTGGATTAATAAGAATATGCAGAAAAAATTATCAATAGATTGGTGGATAAAGCAATTTGGAATATCTTTATATTATTTTTATCTTAATTTACATAATACTAAAGTAATTATTACAAGAGCTAAAACTTATGATAATAAAAAAAATATATTACCTTCTTTATTTTTATTACGATTGCAGTATATACTTGCTGATTCAATAATTAAATCTATTAATAGAGAGCAATTTAATCGTCCAGAAAAAATAGCAAAAAATTCTTATGTAATAAGTGATACTTTTCCTGATAAAATTTCTGCTACCGATATAGAAATCTTAATTAGGAGTCCATACAATTTTTATGCAAAAAAAATATTAAATTTATCTCCAATAGTTTACCCAGAAGATAACGCCCAGCTAGTTGAGTTTGGTATCTTTTTTCATAATTGTGTATCACAGTATAGTGCATCATATCAACTGTGTAAGTTAAATAAATTAGATTGTATTATACAAATTAGTCAAAATATATTAAATAATTATATTTTTCCTGATAATATAAAAAAATCATGGCTAACTAAGTTTAGAGCTATTGCTAAGGATTTTATATTTTTTGATGAGTTAAGAAGAAAAAATACTGTAGCTATATATAATGAAATCAAAGGAGAGATAGATGTTGTTCTTGATTTACAACCAATTAAAATCATTGCTATTGCTGATAGAATAGAGATAGGTAATTATGGTGATGTTACTATTATCGATTATAAAACAGGACAAATACCTACTAAAAAAGAAATATTATCTGGGTTATCACCTCAGTTAATTATAGAAGCTATTATATTACTAAATAATGGATTTCCTATTAAAGCTAATTATAATAAAAAAATAGAAAAATTAATTTATGTTAAAATTAATAGTTCTAAACCTTATATTACAACTAAAGAAGTTGTATTATCAGATGATGAATTGAATAGTTATTATAATAGTTTAGTGAATTTATTAAATTATTATTCTAATAATAGAAAATTTCATATTGATACTAATTTAACAAAATATGATTTTTATCAGCATTTAGCAAGACGTTTTTAGTATATAAATAAAAAAGTGTTAAAGGGTAAAAGTATTATTTCTCTATAAATAATTTAAAGTAAATTATCTTTAAAAATCTTATTTTAATTATAATTGTGGGAGTTAGAAAGCAAAAGATTTATTATCATTTGATTATTTAGCGCATATTATTAGACTAATCTAATAGAAAATTTGGTTATAGCAATAAGGTCAAGATGCTAAAGAATATGTGGGTTAAAGAGTTTGAAGTAATTGTTCTAATTCATTTTTTTTATAAGTTTTTTCTTGTAATAAGATTTCATTATCTATAATATTTTTAATAACTTTTTCTTCTAAAATGACTAGCTGTAGTGAAGTGATTTGGTCCTTGTTTTTAGTATAAAAATCAATTACTTGTTGTTCATATCCTGGATAAATTTGTGTTTGGTGTAATATAGCATTTTTTATTTCTTCTTCATTAACTTTAATATTGTTAATATTAGCATATTCCCTAATCATGAGAGCTATTCTTACTCTTCTTAATGATAATTTTTTATAGTATTGGTCTAATTCTAAATTGCTATTATTTGCTAATTCTTCTACTGTTTTTTGATGATTTTTTTGTTTGATAGTTGTAAGTTCTATATCAAGCATTGACTGTGGGACAGGAAAATTTAATACTTGTTCCAAATAGTCATATAGTTTTATTTTTATAAAGTTATTGATAGCATTGTCAAAGTTTTTATTTATATTATTTTTAACTTTATCTTTTAATTGTGTTAAATTTTCATTTTTAAACTTCTTTGCTAAATCATCATCTATTTTTGGAATCACAGGGTTATAAACTTCTTTTATTTTTGCTTCTAATCTAGCAATTTTTCCTATTAAACTTTTAACAGGATAGTCTTTTGGGATTGGTATTTGAATTTTTACAATATCTCCTATTTTATGATTGATCAATTTTTCTCCACAATTATTAAAATATTTATTATTTTTATCAATTATTATTTGAAAATTATCAAGCTTTATTACTTTATTGTTATAATTTTCAGTATGTCCGATAGAATCTATTATTATTTTATCTCCTTCTTTAATTTGAGAAAAAGTTTTTGTTGGGTATTCTCTTGCTGAATATGCTAATTTTTGTAATTCAAAATCAATATCCTTATCTTCTATATCTAATATTGGTTTTTCTAAAGAGATATCTTTAAGATTTGGTAGGGTTATTTTAGGCTGTAGTTCAAATTTAACTAAAAATTTAAAATCTTTGTTGTTTTTATCGCTTAAATGTTCTACTTTAGGTATATTAACTAACTGTATTTGTTTTTCTTTTATTATAGTATTAACAATATCATTAATTTTTTCTCTTATTACATCAGTTTTTATTGATGGGTATTTTCTTTGTATAAGGCTTATTGGTGTTTTACCTAATCTAAAACCTGGTATTTTTGTTTTATTAGCGATTGTTAGGCATTTATTATGTATTGCTGAGTTAATATCGTTATAAGGTACAGTAATTTTAATATGTAAATTTATTTCATCATTTTTTAATTCAATAATATTCATAAAAATAAAAATCCTATATAACGTTTTGTAATAATTTTAACTTTTTTAAAGTGCGGATGGAGGGAGTTGAACCCCCACGCCTTGCGGCACTAGAACCTAAATCTAGCACGTCTACCAGTTCCATCACACCCGCATGTTTTTTAATTTTTATATTCTTGGACTAAATAATATAAATATGTCCTAATAATTTAGCATTATAGGCTAGTATTTTTTTCTTATCAAGATTAGTTTATTACTTACTTCTTTTATCGATGATAAATATTATAGAAAAATTATTATAAATATTAAAATCAAAAGTTTTTATATTGCACAAGTTTTTAATCTAAAAATTTATTTAGTGCAGCATAATACAAATTATACAGGTTATGTAAATCATTAATTGTACTATGTTCATTTATTTTATGTGCAAATGATGATTTTAAGCCTAATTCTACAACGTTAGTATAAGGATATATAAATCGAGCATCGGAAGTACCTCCTTCTGTAGATAAGATAGTTTTTCCTTGGCAATTTTCTTTAATAATCTTAATAAATTGCTCTATTATATTAGAATATTTTTGAATAAAAGGACGTGCTGTACAATTATAATTTAAAGTATAGTTTTGAGTATGTTTATTGATTATATTTTGAATGAATTTTACCATAGTCTTTATATTATAATTTGTATTGTATCTTACATTGAATCTAGAAGTAATTAGTTTAGGGATTATATTGCTTGCATAATTATTAGTATCAATGGAAGTGATCTGAAGAATACTAGGTTGAAAAAATTTTGATCCTTTATCAAGGTTGATATTAGATAAATCATAGATAATTTTATTCATAATGATGATAGGATTATTTGTTTGATCAGGGTATGCAACATGTCCTTCAATTCCTATTACTTTGAGTATAAAGTTTATACTTCCGCGTCTTCCTATTTTTATTACATCGCCTATGAAGTTCTTGCTAGTAGGTTCTCCTAGAATACATAAATTAATTTTTGGAACTTGATTTTTTATATGTTTTATCATTTTTTTAATTCCATATTTTGCCTCTCCTTCTTCATCACTAGTAAGTAAAAAACTAATAGCACCTTTAAAATTAGGAGTATTTTTTATAAAATTATAAGCTACAGCTATGCTAACACTAATTGCTCCTTTCATATCTACAGTACCTCTGCCATAAACATTGTTATTGATAATTGTCATTTTAAATGGATTAGATAACCATAAATTTTTATTAACTATAGGAACTACATCAACATGCCCAGCAAAACAGATATTAGGAGATTCATTACCATATATGGCATAAAGGTTAGTAACTTTATATTTTGTTCCTATAATTTGTATATCACATTTAAATCCTATTTTACTTAATATAGTAGCAATATATTCTATTGATCCATTACTGTTTGGTGTAATTGATTTAAAACTTATTAATTTTTTTAGAATAGTTAAGTAATCTATATTCATGTCTTTTAGTGTTAGTTTATTAGTAGAATAAATGATAAAAATGTAGTAATGTATATTAATGTTAATTTGTGATTTAAAATTTATAAGGGTATTTTAAAAAATTTTGATTATTTTTTATAAATAATTATTTTATAGTTATTTTTATTATTAGCTATATTATTATTTAACAATTAATGTATTATTTTAACATTGTTAATGTATAGAGAATAATTTAGTATTATAAAAATAGTATAATTATATTATGGGAATAATTCCATTTATAAAAATGCATGGACTAGGAAATAATTTTGTTATTATAGAACAAAACTTTATAGATCATAATATAAATTTAAGTAATTTAGCATTAAGTATATCAAATAGAACCATTGGGATTGGGTGTGATCAATTAATAATATTTGATAAACAAGAAACTTGTATATTAATGTTAATATATAACCAAGATGGATCAAGTGCAGAAGCATGTGGAAATGCATCGCGTTGTATTTCCAGATTAATGTTTGATAAGTATAAAGTAAGAGATATATTAATCAAAGTTAAAGAAAGAGAAGTGTCTTGTCATTATACAAGCAAAGATAATATTGTTGTTAATATGGGTAGAGCTTCTTTTAATAATAAATGGATGCCATCGAATGAAAAATTATGGAATTTTGTTCAACTATATGGAGTTGAGCCTAAAGAATCTATTTGTGTAGATGTAGCTAACCCTCATTTAGTAATTTTTTCACAAAATATTATTCATAATCAACAAATTATTGTAGAGAATTTACAAAATAGTGATCTATTCCCAATAGGTATTAATATTAATTTTGCTACTATAAAAAATAATAGTATATTTTTATCTGTATGGGAAAGAGGTGTTGGATTAACTTTAGCATGTGGAAGTGGAGCATGTGCAACTTTTGCGGCAGCAAAGAAATTAGGATTTGTAGAAAATAATGCAATAGTTGAATTTTCACTAGGTAACTTAAAAATGAAATACCTAGATAAAAATATTTTAATGCAAGGGCCAGCTAATTATGTTTTTTCAGGAGAGTATTATGTATAAAAAAAATAAAGTTGTTAATTTTGGATGCCGGTTAAATATATACGAAAGTGAAATTATAAAAAAAAATCTAGCTCAAATAGAGCAAGATAATATAGTAGTTTTTAATACATGTGCGGTTACTAAAGAAGCTGAAAAACAGGCAAGATATGAAATTAGAAAATTAAAAAAACAAGATCAAGATATAAAAATTATAGTTACAGGATGTGCAGCACAAATTAACCCAGGAATGTTTTCTAGTATGCCTGAAGTAGATAAGATTATAGGTAATGAAGAAAAATTATCTTTACAAAATTACTTATTTTCAACTGAAAGGGTAGTAGTAAATGATATTATGTCGGTTAAGACAACATCTAATCATTTAATTAGAGGATTTGAGAATAAATCAAGGGCATTTATACAAGTACAAAATGGGTGCGATCATCGATGTACTTTTTGCATAATTCCATATGGTAGAGGAAAAAGTAGATCGGTTCCTATAGGGGAGATTGTAAAACAAGTTAAAATATTATGCGCAGAAGGTTATAAAGAGGTTGTGTTTACAGGAGTAGATCTAACATCCTATGGGTCTGATTTACCTAATAAACCAAGTTTTGCTCAAATGATTAAACGTGTGCTTTCTTTAGTTCCAAATTTGCATAGATTAAGATTATCATCTATTGATGTTGCTGAAATATCTGAGGAGTTATTTGATTTAATGGTTTATAATAAAAGATTGATGCCTCATTTTCATATTAGTGTTCAGGCTGGAGATGATATGATACTTAAAAGAATGAAAAGAAGGCATACTAGAAAACAAATAATTGATTTTTGTCATCAATTAAGGTCATTGCGTCCAGAAATATCATTTGGAGCTGATATTATTGCTGGATTTCCAACAGAAACAGAGCAAATGTTTAATAATACTAAACAGTTAATTTCAGAAGCTGGATTACAGTATCTACATGTATTTCCATATTCAGAAAGAAAAGGTACTCCTGCCGCTAGAATAACTCAGTTAGATATTGAAACTAGAAAGGCAAGAGCTACTATACTAAGGGCAGAAGGACAAAAAGAATTAATAAAGTTTTTTAAAAAAAATATCGGAAAAAAAGTAGAAATCTTAACAGAGAAAAATAATTTTGCCCATTCTGAAAATTTTATTCCTATAAAATTATCTAAAAACACCCAATCTGGACAATTAATATCTGCTAAGTTAGATAAAATAGATGGTTTATATATGACTATAAGAGAATAATTTATAAAATTATGTTTAAAAATTTTGTTGTAATAGGAGGTGGTAGTTGGGGAACAGCTATTGCTTGTCATCTTGCTAGAATTAATCATTCTGTTTTCCTATATGCAAGAGATAGTAAGATAGTAAATGAAATAAACACTAAATCTACCAATAGCAAGTATTTAGCAAATATAAAACTTCCTAAAGGGTTAAAAGCAGTAGATAAATTAGAAAGTTTAAAAACAAAAATAGATAGTATTATTATTGCTGTTCCATCATATTCTTTTAGTAATATAGTAGATATGCTAATTAATATAGGTATATTATATGAAGGGATTCCTATTTTAATTGCTTCTAAAGGAATAGCAACTAATCCTGTGCAATTATTTTCTAAGAAAATTGATAATAGTGTAGGAAATATTAAGTATGCATTTATTGCTGGGCCTAATTTTGCTACAGAATTAGCTAATAATCAGTTTACTGCATTTACTATTTCATCTTTATCTATAGAACTTGCTAACAAGTTTAAACGATCATTCATTACTGATAATGTTGATATTACTATATGCGATGAGATTATTACTACACAAATTGCTGGGATTGTAAAAAATATTATTGCTATAAAAAGTGGAATTATGACTGCAGCTAATTATGGAAAAAATGCAATAGCTTGGTTAATTACTGAAGGAATAAAAGAAATAGCTATTATTTCACAGGCGTTTGGCGGAAAAAAGGAGTCCATTATTACCTCAGCGGTAATAGGAGATTTAGTTTTAACTGCATCTTCTATTATATCGCGTAATACTAGGTTTGGGTATGATTTACATAAAAATGAATACTCAAAAAAGGTCTTTAATTTATATAAAGGTTATGTTGTTGAAGGGCTTGAATCTGGTAAATTGATTAGTAAGTTAATAGCTCCATATAATCTAAAAGTTCCTGTTATTACTTCTGTTACGAAGATATTAGAAAAGCTTGTTCATTAATTAAGAGTAATAGTTTAAGGTAAAATAGAGTTTTATTTAAGGACTGAAAGCTTTAAATAGAATACTATAAAGTTATAATTGATGTTTCTAGCTAGATTAAACTATAATGGATTAAAATAGAATAAGATTGGTTGTGTTTGCTTAGCTATTATAATAATTTTATAGGATATAGTAAGTTATTGTTTTAATTTTATATGGGTGAGTTAATGCTATAAGTATGACTATTATTAAAGTAACATATAAAATATTATCTTATATCGCTTTGCAATTAAGAGAGGAATTTCATCAATTAAATTTATGGTATTTTGTTAGTTTTTTCTTTGGGATAGTTATTTATTTTAAACATATTTATTTATCATTAAATGATAATTGGAGTATGTTAATAGTACTATTAGTTTTTCTTGTTAATATTATTTTCATCTTGCCGATTGTAAAAACTAAATTAATTTTAAGATTTTTATGTATTTGTCTTATTTTTGGCCAACTAGGAATTCTAGTAAGTAAATATAGGGTTTTATGTTGTAAGAGTACTAACACGTTAAAAGAAACTGTAGTTACTAAATTTGAAGGGATTATAAGACAAATTATTCCTGTGAAGCAAGGTATTGTTTTAATAATAGATAATTTATTAAAACTAGAGCAGATAGATCTTGATTGCAAGAAGATTAAAATTACTATTTTTTCTAATAACAATGATATAACTAACTTTCATTTAGGAGATAAAATAAGGTTGACAGCAAAAATATTTCCTCAACAAAAAAGTATTTTACCAAATAGTTTTGATTTTGATTTTTATATGATGATGTCTGGTATTAGTGCTAGTGGCTATGCTATTGGTTTGCCAATTATTATATCTACTAATCACAATAGAGTTTTATCTATTATAGAGAAATTAAGGATGAAAATTTATTATAGGCTAATAAATGTGATGGGCATAACAGCGGGAAGTTTTGGTGCAGCTATATTAATAGGGGAAACTAAATCTATGCCTACAAAAATTATTACAAATATTAGAAATAGTGGTATAGCTCATATACTTAGTGTATCTGGTTTACATTTATCTTTAGTAGGTATGATTATTTTTTATACTATTAGAGTAATATTGAATTGCTCAAACTATTTATCTCATAAACTGAATATTAAAATTATATCAGCCGTAAGTGCAATATTAGGAGCATTTTTTTATTTACTAATAAGTGGCAGTCATATAGCAGCTACTAGATCATTTATTATGACATTAATAGTAATGATTGCTATTATAAGTGAAAGATTAGGTTCTCCTATTAGAGCAGTAATGATAGCAGCATTTATAATTTTAGTTATCTTACCAGAATATATTTTCCATCCAAGTTTTCAATTATCATTCTCAGCTGTATTATCATTAATTTCAGGTTATGAGTTATATATAAAAAATAAGCATATTATAACTACAAAATCAAAAGGATTATTAGGAGTCATAAAGCTTTATATAGTTAGTAATATTTATTCTAGTTTTTTAGCGGGTATTGTAACAACAACATTTGTAATTTATCATTTTTATAAATTTTCGACATACTCGATAATAATGAATTTAATAGTTGTTCCAATGATGTCATTTATTATTATGCCTTTAGGGATTATATCTTTAGTTTGTATGCCGTTAAGAGTTGATTATATATTTTTATTAATTTTAAAATTTTTTATTAAAATTATTATTGCTTTATCTACAAAGATAGTATCCTTACCTGGATCTATATGTTATTTTGGTTTTATTACTAATTATAGTTTATTATTTTTTGTAGTAGGGTTTTTCTGGATGTTACTATGGAAAACAGAATGGCGTTTTTATGGACTCATATTTATATTAATATCATTTTTTATAATGACTTTTTCTTCTAAACCTGATTTTATTTATAATGATAGGTTTAAAATTGTAGGTATAAAAAATGAAAAAGCTAAATTAGAGCTACATTATAAGAATGTAGTTCCTAAATTTATAGTAGATTATTGGATAAGTTGGTATGGACAAAAAAAAGCTAATACGGTACAGGAAAGTATAGCAAATAAGGATAAGATTTTTTTTACTCAAGATAATAAAGTTATTGCTTTGAGTCATACACAGTGTCATAGTAAGGCCGATGTAGAAATAATAACTTCAAGCGAATTAAAATGCGATGAATATGCTCCACTTGTAATAACTAATGATATCTTAAAATTAAAAGATACAATTTTAATACATTGTAATAAAAGTAAGTGCTATATCAAGAATTAGACCAAATAAATATTAATAATAATAGTTTATTAGTAATTAGTTGGAAGAAGATTGCTTTTTTAACTTTTATATTAGCAAGTTTTTGTTTGCTATATTTAGTATTTGTTCGAGTTTTTTCCCTAAATTTTTTATTTTGTAATATAAGGTTAAAATCAATAATTGTTATTTATATACAGCTATTAGGTCTTAAATTCTTTTTATTAATGTTCTGTACAATAAGTAGTGAGTATAATAATTGGGTTAATAGGTTTTTAATGTGGTGTTCAGTAATTGCTATATTATTAATTGTGGTTAGTGGATTTATAGCTGAATCTAAGGTATATGTAATTTTTTATATTCCTATTTTTGAGAATATTTTTTTCATTATTGGTGTTAGTTTATTTTATGTAGTAATCTTATTTTATAATATTATGAATATTATTTATTCTATAATAGAATTATTAACTAAGGAAATAAAAAAAAATATATCATTATTAGTCACTAAGTTGACAACTTCATCTATGTTTCTTTTGGTCTGGGTTTGTGGCATTTTATCTTTTAAAACTTTAGAAAAACTAAGTGGTATTGTTACTTTTAATAAAGAGTTTTTTTATCAAATGGTTTTTTATAGTAGTGGACACATGATACAGTTTATGTACATACAAGTTATGATTTATGTTTGGTTAGAACTAATTTCTATATTTTTAGCTAAAAAATTATTTTTAGCTAAAAAATACATAATTTTATTAGCTGTTAATTTTTTTATTTCAATAATAATGTTATCTGGTCATATTATTTTTAATATTGAGGATTTTATTTTTAAAAAATTTTTTTTAGAATATTTAAAGTATAGTAAAACTATAAATTTAGTTATATTTATTTTTTTAATATATCATGATTTATTAACTTCAAAAATTAGATTAAAGGTGATAAGGATGGTTATAGTATTATTTACTGTTAATTTAATTTTATTTATAATAAGGGGTCCAGAAGTGGGTTATTTATATAATCAGATTGAATATTCCTTTTACTATTATCATGTATTAATAAATGTAATGAGCTCAGTGTTTATGTTACGTTTTTATGTCTATGATAATTTTTTTTATATTTTTGGTCATATAGATGATAATGATACAAAAAATAGCTATGGAGTGTTATTTTTAGAAATAGAAGGAAAAGTTATAAGTAAAAAATGTTCTCTCTTTATTAATCAGATAGTAAGTTTATTGTTAGGACAAATATTATCTATTATAACAAGTATATTAGCGCATTATTATAATTATTTTAATGGAATATTATTTCAATCTAATAGGATAGGAGCTACTATATACTTAATTATTATTAATTGTAGTGATTTTTGTATATTAATAAGTTATTTAATGTTTATATATTTTTTTATTAAAAGTAGTACTAAAAAATTTAAGTCAAATATGTAGATTATTTGTGTTTTATCAGTATATTGTTTATTGTATTATTAAAATATTATTGAAATATTATTATGTTAGCATCGCAATATTTTTTACCTTTACTTAAAGAAAAACCATCAGATACTCAAATAGTATCTCATGCTTTAATGATCAGAAGTGGTATGATAAGACAACATACTTCAGGGATATATAGTTGGCTTCCGTTAGGGATAAAAGTATTGCATAATATTGAGAATATTATACGCAATAAAATGAATGAAGCTGGTTTTATTGAAATGTTAATGCCATTAATTCAGAATTCAGAATTATGGAAAAAATCTGGAAGGTATAACAACTACGGAAAGGAAATGCTAACATTTCAAGATAGGCATGATCAGGAGTTGTTATTTGCTCCAACTAGTGAAGAAGTTATTACTGATATTATATCTAATACTATAAAGTCATATAAAGATTTACCAAAACTATTATATCAAATACACTGGAAATTTCGTGATGAAATAAGACCAAGATTTGGTGTTATAAGAGGTAGAGAGTTTTTGATGAAAGATGCATATTCTTTTGATATAGATAATCATAGTTCAATGAATACATATGATAAGATGTTTGAAGTATATATAAAAATTTTTAATAGCCTTCAATTATTAGCGTTACCACTAATAGCAGATAACGGGTTAATAGGAGGAGCTGTTAGTCATGAGTTTCATATATTAGCTGAAACAGGAGAAAGTTTATTATATTATGATAAAAAATTTAATAAATTATCTAAGGAAATAGATAATAATATACCTTTAATGAAGTCTATGTATGCTGTTACTAGTGATAAGTATGATCCTTTAAAATGTCCTTTAAGTAAGAATGAACTTTTGATAAATAGAGGGATAGAAGTTGGTCATATATTTAACTTTGGAGATAAATATTCTAGCATGATGAGTGCAAAAATTAATAATAAAGCTGGGCTTCAAACAACTATAAAAATGGGATCATATGGTATTGGCATATCAAGGCTAGTGGCAGCTATAATAGAAGTGCATCATGATAGTAAAGGTATAATATGGCCTATTGAAGTTGCTCCTTTTAAGGTAGTGGTAATAAATTTAACTATACAAAATGAAAAATGTAAAAATATTTCAAATAAAATATATAATAGCTTAATCATAGCAGGAATAGATGTTCTATATGATGATAAAACAGATACTCCAGGAAGTAAATTGATTGCCAATGATTTAATAGGTATTCCATGGCAAGTTATTATAAGTAATAGGCAGGTAGCAAATAATAGGGTAGAATTAAAAAATAGAGCTTCTGGAAAATTAGAATATATGGAAGCTGATATATTAGTTAAAGAATTAATTAATCGTCTAGATGTTTGATAATTTTGTTTTTATATTAGCATTTCGATATTTTAAGTCTAAAAATAGTGAAAAATTTATATCGGTAGTTTCAGGGGTATCATTAATTGGTATCATTATTGGGGTAGCAGCTTTAATTATTGTTATGTCTGTTATGAATGGGTTTCATAGAGATTTTACTAATAGTATTATAGGCTTACAAGGTGAGATTAAAGTTTATCCTTTACAAAAAAAAACAATAGATGATTATAAAAATATATTGAATATGCTTAATAAATACTTTTTTATAAAAAAAATGTTTTTATTAATAAAAGGGCAGGGATTAGTTATAGGTAATACAGTAAATATAGGTGCTATTGTTAAAGGTATTGATATAGAGGACTTGCAGTATAAACAAGAGATTGTAGAGAATATTATTGAAGGAAGCCTCAAAGATTATAGAGGAACAGATGTTATTGCTATAGGAAATGAATTAGCAAAATCACTAAATGTTCAGGTTGGGTCTACAATAAGGATTATTACAGCAAATTTTTTGCTGACTATAGTAGGAAATATTCCTAGATCAAAAGAATATCGTGTAGTAGCTATATTTAATAGTGGTTTTTATAATTATGATTCTAATGTTATACATATGCCTAAAAAAGCAGCAGAAAAGTTATTTTTATTAACAGAAGATAGTGTAAATTTAATAGAAATAATAACTGATAATAAAGATAATACTAAAAAGTACTCTAAGATAATTCAAGAAGAAATGGGATTTAAATCATCTTTAAGAGTAGTAAGTTGGGATTTAGAAAATAAAGCATTGTTATATGCATTAGAAGTGGAAAGAATTGTTATGTTTATGATTTTATTGTTAATAATTGTTATAGCTGCTTTTAATATTTTATCTAGTTTGTTTATGATAGTAAAAAATAAAACTAAGGATATTGCAATATTAAAAACTATTGGAGCAACAACTAAACAAATTATGATAATATTTATTATTCATGGAATGTTAATAGGAATAATAGGAACTATCTTAGGAATAATTATAGGGCTAACTATATCATATAATATTGATTCAATTAGAAGAGGTTTAGAAACTATATCTAATAGTAAAATTTTTGATTCAGCCATTTATTTTTTATATCATTTACCATCAGAAATAAAGTTAGCTGATATAGTATTAGTAACTATAATATCTTTATTTTTATGCTTTATTGCAACAATATACCCTTCATTTAAAGCAGCAAAACTTGATCCAGTAGATGCAATTAAATATGAATAAACCACCAGTATTAGAGCTTAAAAATATTTATAAGTATTATATTCAAGGAAACACAAAAATAGAAGTATTAAAGGATATTAATTTTAAAGTGACAGCTGGTGAAATAGTTGCAATTATAGGGAACTCAGGGAGTGGAAAGTCTACTTTTATGCATATTTCAGGGTTATTAGAAAGGGCTAATAAAGGAGTAGTATCAATAGTAGGTCATAGTTATATACAAGAAAGTAAATATTTAAAGTATGCAAGTGAAGTGAGGTTAAAAAATATTGGTTTTGTATATCAGTATCATCATTTGCTAAATGATTTTAACACACAAGAAAATGTAGCGATACCATTAATTATAAGTAAAGAGAAAAAGAATAAAGCGCTAGAAAAAGCTAAAGAAATACTAATTGATATTGGGTTAGGGCATAGATTATATAATTTACCTGGGGAATTATCAGGTGGCGAAAAGCAAAAAGTAGCTATAGCTAGAGCATTAATTAATAATCCCAAAATTATTTTAGCAGATGAGCCTACTGGGAATTTAGATTCAAATTCTACAATAGAAATTTTTGACTTATTATTAAATAAAGCAAAACGAAGTAAAGTAGCGATTGTTGTAGTAACGCATAACCTTCTTTTAGCTCAAAAAATGGATTATGTCTATAAACTTAACAATAATAATTTTGAGATATGTTAATTTTTTAGTCTATTAACAAAGCTAGTTAAATAAAAATACTTGAGTAATTATGATAGCATCTTGACATAGCCAATCTTTTCTATTATCATTGGCTTTAGTAAGAGTGTAGAAGTCTTAAATTAGAACTACAACCTGGGATTTTTTATAGTTGTCAATATTAGTAATGATTTAGGTTGATTGATTTTTAGGGTTTTAAGCTTATAATATCTTAAAAAAAAAAGTAGTATTATTATGCAGGGTAAAGTAAAGTGGTTTAACTATACTAAAGGGTATGGTTTTATTGTCTCTTCTGAGCAAAAGCGTGATGTATTTGTGCATATTTCAGCAGTAGAATCATCAGGCATAAAGAATCTTAATGAAGGTCAAAGTCTAAATTTTGATTTAGAGGAGAGAAATGGGAAGGTTGCTGCTATCAATCTACAGTTAGTTTAGTTTTTTTTTATTAGACTATCTATATATATTTGAAATAAATAAACAGTATTGTCTATTATTTTTAGAAAACACTGTTTTTTTGTATTCAAGTATTATTAAAAAAGATTTTGTGTAAAGACTTGCTAGAAGTTTTTTATAAATAGTTTTTTGATTTAATAAGTGTTTATGTTATTAGTTTACATAACATATATAATGCACTGTATGTTGGTTTTATGTATTAAAAAAACTTAGACAAAAATTGTTTTTTATATAGTATCTTATGTAGGGAGAATATAAAAATTTTTAAGTAATTCAAGATAACATAGAAGATAACATAGGTTAGTAGCAAAAAGAAAAAAAACTGAAAGGAAGCATAATTGGAGGAGAGTTTATAAAAATCTCAAATAGGCCTTTTTAGTAAATTATGCTATTTTTTTATCACTTATCAGGCTAAGAAGTGTCTTATATAAAATCTTGTTGTTTTTTTATTCAATTATAAGGCGTACATGTTTTTAATTGATTGATAAGTTCTAGGTATTTTTCTTCAAATAAGTTATGTATTTTTTGTTTTTTATCTACTTTCCAATTTTCACTATCTAGTTGTATTATTTTTTTATTAAATACTTTATATGCAGAAGGATTTTGGTTAGGTCCTATTACTAAACATTGCACGGCATTAGATTTTGCTTTATTCTTTAATATAGTCATTGACTTTATACTATTTGTTTCTGCTTGATATAGGGAAGTTATATTTTTTTCGTTTTTAAAAAAATGCTCTAGACTATCACTTAATACTAGTAATCCTGTAACATTATTTAATAGTTTTTTTTTCCTTTCTTTTAAAATATTTATTTTTTTTTGTGATTTGATAAGATTTATTATTATTTCTTCTTTAAATTTAGGAAAATGATTTATAAGAAAAGTACTTAATTTTTGTTGAAATAACATAACATTATTTAAATCTAACCAAAAATGCCAATTAGGTTGATTTGAGTTAGTTTCTGCAAAATCAATCACTGTTATATCACTAACTTTAAATGTTAATCCATTATAGTTTTTTAGTATTTTAGGTATAAATAACTCAAAATTATCATCAATATATATAACTAATTCTGCATTTAATATTTTTGTTATATCACTTGGACGTATGGTTAGATTATGAGGACATTCTTGTTGATTATTAATTGATATTACTTCTACTAAGTCTTCTAATAACATCGATGTTATACTTGCCAGAGGTGTAATGCTAGTAACAATTTTTATTTTTGCAAAACAAATAGATTGAGTTAATATTAAAAATATAATTAATCTAAGAGGTAATAATTTTATATATATATTCTTATTATATAGCATTTATGTATTTAAATAGGTTATTAAAAAATTTAGATTTGACTTATTGTATGATATTTTTTTTAGCTAACAATATTAATTCTTTTTTATCTTTATTAAAATTATTATTAATCCACTCATTTTTTAGCCATAATAGTGTTTGGCCAATTTTTTCTTTTTTGTATCCTAACTCAATTATATCAGCAGCACTAATTGGAAATTTTGGTTTTTCTTTATTTTCTAGATTAGATATTAGATCTAATATTGTATCTGTCATCTTAAAAAAGATAGCAGCATATATAAAATATTGACACCATTCATTTTCATCTATCCATTTAGATAGTAAAAATCCTTTTATTTTATCTTTATCAGAAGAATTATAATTATGCATTATACGTAATTTACAGATAAGATAATTATCTTTTTTTGAAAATCCAAATTGATTTAAAGATTTTTTTGATAAGTTATCATTATTAATAAATAATATAGCATAAATTGTAGTTAAATTAATTTTATTTTTTGTAGTATGAGAAAACTTTATAGCAGCTTTAATATAATTAATATTATAATTTATTGGTTTTAATATTTGTTGTAATATGTTGCTATTATCCATTATAGATAAGAAGTCAATAGCATTTTCTTGAATTAATAGTAGGTCCAATTCTGATTTTATTCGTTCTTGCGATAAGATACTAAGGCCATTTTTTAATTTAATACAAGCTTTTAATCCTTCTTTATCTATAGAATCTGCATATTTAGCTGAGAAGCGAAAAAATCGTAAAATTCTTAGATAATCTTCTTTTATACGTTGCTCTGGATCCCCAATAAATATTACTTTACGTTGGCGTAGGTGGTTTATTCCATTAAAATAATCATATAATTTTTCCTGAAAAGGGCAATAGCTGATAGCATTTATAGTGAAATCTCGTCTTTGAGCATCTAATTTAAAACTTTTAGTAAAAATTACTTTACTATAACGTCCGTTATAATTATAGTCACGTCTTAGGGTAGTAATTTCAAATTTTTCAGTTTTAAATTTAATTGTAATGGTTCCAAAACGTTGAGCTAAGGTAATTACTTTAGCTTTTTTTTGAGTAAAAATATCAATGATTATACTAGGGGATAAATTTGTACAGATATCTATATCATGGTTATATTTTCCTATGATTGCATCTCTAACAATTCCTCCTATTAACCGAGCTTCGCCACCTTGCTTTCTGATGTAATCTATAACAGTCAAATAGTAAGTAGAAAAAATATTTAATTTTTGATTTATCTCAATCATAGATAAATACTAAAGGTATATTAAAAAATAGTAGTTGATACTAATAATTTTTTAGTAAATTATGGTATAATATTATAAATATTAAATTATTTATCGACAATAGATAATATAGAGTAATAATATAAATTTTTATATTATTACTTACTTTAAAAATAAATCTTGTGTATAATGTTTTGTAATATTTTTATATATAAATAAAGTGATTATGAATAAACGAACTGGAATATTTGTATCAGCTATTTTAGGTAATGTATTAGAATATTATGATTTTACAGTATATGCAGTGTTTTCAGTTGTAATAGGGGAATTATTTTTTTCTTCTAATTCAGAATTTATACAAATGTTATCTAGCTTAGGAGTTTTTGCAATAGGATTTCTTACAAGACCTATAGGGGGTATTATTTTTGGATATATTGCAGATCGAAAAGGAAGAAGAACATCTTTAATTATTTCAATGTTAGGAATGACTATATCAACTTTTACAATAGGTATTATTCCAAATTCAAAGCAAATAGGATATTATGCTCCTATTATTTTAGTCATTTTAAGATTAATACAAGGTTTATGTATTAGTGGAGAGGGAGCAGGTGCAGCTATCTTTATATTAGAGCATTATAAGAAACTAAAACCAGGATTAACAGCAGCTTTTGTTCATGCTGCTAATATTGCAGGAACATTGCTTGCAACTTTTGTAGGCATAATATTTTCGATGTTGTTTCCTAATATAGAATATGCTTGGCGTATTGCTTTTATAATTGGCGGAGTAATGGGAACTATTGGTTTTTATTTTAGATTACAGATATCAGAAACGCCTATTTTTATTATACTTGAGAAGAGGAAAAAGTTATTAAGATCTCCTTTTATGCATTTAATACGTACAGCAAAAAAATCTTTATTTATAACAATTTGTCTAGGGGGAACGGCTAGTAGTATTGTATATTTATTAAAAACATATATAAACGTTTTTTATAGTAGTGTTTTGCATCTAGATAATACAATCGCTAGAGCTTATTTAGCTTATTCTTCTATTGTTATGATTATTGCTTTACCTATTTCAGGTTATATCTCTGATTGTATAGGTAAATTTAAGATGATTATTTTTTCTACTATTGCTATATTATTTTTAGTATTACCATGTTTAATACTTATTTCTAATGAGCAATTTATTAGTAATATTATAGGATTAACTATATTAGCTATATTAGCTGGAGCTATCTCTGGAACTGCATATGTTTTTGTTATTTCTTTATTTACTCCTGAACAAAAATTTACAGGAGTTGCTTTTGGCTATAATTTAGGAGTAGCTCTTTTTGGTGGGACTTCTGCTGCAATATCAAGATCCTTATTGGAATTAACATCATTATATTATTCTCCAGCTTTTTACATTATGTTTTGTAGTGGGTCTTTTTTATTAATTATTTTTATAATGAGAAATTATATTAAATTATTACTTAATGAATAAATAAAATAAGAAATATAAAATGAAAAGTAATGCATTTGGATTAATATCGGAATATGCTGTTATGTTTTGCTATATAATGAAGTTATATAGTATATTACGACATAGATTTCGTTCTTGTGCTGGAGAAATTGATATCATTGCTAGTCGTTATAATTATATTGTTTTTATTGAAGTAAAAGGCAGAAAGCATGGAATACATGATTATATTATATCATATCAACAGCAAAGAAGGATATCTAAATCTGCTTTATTATTTATTAATAGTAATAAGAAATATTATAATTATAGCTTAAGATTTGATTTAGCTATAGTTAGACCTTATAAGTTACCTTTGATAATAGAGAATGCATGGCCTAAATAATTATATTAGTAATAATAGACAAAAAGCTGCTATTCAGTCTTTTCTTATGCTGCGTAATGCAATATGTAAATCATATGAAAAGATTGAAAAGGAATATAGCGATAAAAATAATAAAGTTAATAATAGATTTTTGGTAACGCCATGGTTAAGACCAGAGGGTGGAGGGGGAAAAATGTCCGTTATGAAAGGTAATGTGTTTGAAAAAGTAGCTGTCAATATATCTACTGTTTATGGAACCTTACCTCAAGAGTTAAAATTGCAATTACCTGGAGGTAAAACTAGTTCAAAATTCTTTGCTACAGGGATATCTATAATTGCTCACATGCAATCTCCATTAATTCCAGCTGTACATTTTAATACCAGGTATATTGAGACGGATCAATATTGGTTTGGTGGAGGGGGAGATTTGACACCTACTTATTTTGATAAGGAAGAAACACAAATATTTCATAAGAGTTTTAAAGATGTTTGTGATAAGTATGATAAAAGTTATTATCCTAAATTTAAAAAAAATTGCGATAACTATTTTTTTTTAAAGCATCGTAATGAGCCTAGAGGCGTAGGAGGGATATTTTATGATTATTTAAATAATCATAATTTTGATAGGGATTTTTCTTTTATTAATGATATTGGTAATGCGATGTTACAATTATATCCAAAAATAGTAAGGGCAAAGATGTATTTACCTTGGAATAAAGAACAACGACACTATCAATTAGTTCGTAGAGGAAGATATGTAGAGTTTAATCTTTTATATGATAGGGGAACTAAATTTGGATTATTAACTAATGGTAATATTGAAGCAATATTAATGTCTTTACCTCCTAAAGCAGTATGGTTATAAGATATATTTTTATTAACTTACTATATTTCTGTTATATTTAAGTTTTAATAATAAATTACAGTTTATTCAAGTAGTTTTGATCTATCTTTATAAAAAATATAGTATATGATTATGCTTTATATATTATATAATTTTAAATATGTTAAAGTACCGCAAACCCTTTATTTTATTGATAATAATTAGTCTGATTATATGGTTAGAAGAATATATTCCATTATCTATTGTAAGACTATTATTTTCTGTCAGTTTATTAATTAAATCTTTTATTATCTTTGTTTTACCAGTTATTATCTTTTCTTTATTATTTAGTGCTATATATGATATGAAGAAGAATGCATCTCAAATACTAATAGTAATTATTTTAGGAGTAGTTATATCTAATTTTATTGCTACTAGTATAGGATATTTTAGTGCTAATCTAATATATAAGCTTGATATAACTATTATTTTTCCTAGTAAAAATAATAATATTTTACCTTATAATATATTCTTATTTCCTCAAATAATACAAAACTATATACCTATGATATTTGGTATTATCTTAGCATTATTTGCCGATAATATTTTTACTAAAGATAAGGCTGAAAAGATATCAATATTCTTATCTAATCAAATAGTGAAAAAGTTACTTAATGTTATTAGCATGATGATTCCATTATTTATTATAGGATTTATTCTAAAACTAAATTATGATAAGGTGATAAAAACGATATTGTTGAACTATAGTACTATTTTTATAATTATATTTTTTACTCAGATGGTTTATATAATTATGTTATATTTATTATCATATAATTTTAGTGTAGCCAAGACTTGTAAATCAATCTATAACATGCTTCCGGCTATGATAAGTGGGTTTACTACCATGTCAAGCGTAGCAAGTATGCCTATAACTATTAGGGTTACTGAAAAAAATTTACAAAACAAAAAGCTAGCACACACTATAGTTCCAACTACTGTTAATATTCATTTAATAGGGGATTGTATAGCTATACCTTGTCTTGCCTATGCAATTCTTAAAACTTATAATATAGCAGCACCTACATTTATGATGTATTTTATATTTTTATGTAATGTTATTTTAATTAAGTTTTCTGCTGCTGGCATTCCAGCAGGAAGTATCATAATAATGCTTCCTATATTGGAGCAATATTTTAATTTTAATGAAAATATGATATCACTAATTGTTGCTATATACTTATTATTTGATCCAATATTTACAGCAATAAATATTTTAGCTAATGGAGCTTTTGCTAAAATAATAAACAGAATTATATTACGATTAAAGCTAATATAATATTTAATCTATAAAATTAACTATATTTAGTAATTTTTAATTAGAGACTACTAACTAAGATATTATTATTTAAATTATTAGAAAAAAATATGCTAAAATATCAGCCTGTTATTTTATTGTTGATGATTGTTTTGCTTATATTATTTGGTTCATTTATACCTATATCAGTTACTAGACTACTTTTTACTATCAGTTTATTTATTAAATCTATTATTCTTTTTATTTTACCTATAGTTATTTTTGGTATATTATTTAATTCGGTATCAAAGTCAGTAGTTAATGTATCTAGAATAATTATATACCTAATATTAGGAGTGATGGCTTCTAATTTTATTACTACTATAATTAGTTATTTCTTAGGACAGTTAATTTATACACAAAAATTTACTCTTATTACTCCAAATAATTTAGAACAATTAAAACCATATTATTTTTTATCATTACCTACTTTAATACCTAACCATGTAGCAATGATTAGTGCTGTTATAATATCTTTATTTACTATAAAGTTTATTCCTAAAAAGAGAGCACAAATATCACTAATAATAGAATATATAGTTAATAAACTATTAAAGATAATTAATATGGTAATTCCTATTTTTGTAGTTGGATTCTTTCTCAAATTTCAATATGATGGTATAATTAATCAAATAATAAAGGATTATACAAAAATTTTTATATTTATTGTTTTTGTACAATATAGCTATTGTATGTTTTTATACTTTATTTTTTTTAATTTTAATATAAAAGCTACTTGTAGTGCTATAAAGAATATGTTCCCAGCAATAATTAGTGCTTTTACTACTATGTCAAGTGTTATTACTATGCCTATTACTATCCTTGCAACTACAAAAAATTTAGGTAATAAAAATTTTTCTAGTACTGTTATTACTTCAACAGTTAATATTCATTTAATAGGAGATTGTATAGCTATCCCCTGTCTTGCTTTTGCTATTATGAAAAGTAATTCCCTAGATTACCCATTAATATCGACATATTTTATTTTTGCTATTAATTTTATACTAACAAAATTTTCTGTAGCAGCTATTCCAGGAGGAGGAATAATAATAATGTTGCCTGTATTAAAAGATTATTTAGGTTTTAATTATGATATGCTTTCTTTAATTACTGCCTTATATATTCTATTTGATCCAATTATTACTAGCGTCAATGTCATGGGAAATGGAGTATTTGCTAAAGCAATACAATCAAAACTATACAATGCACAACAGAGTTATAAGTAAGTAATATAATTATTGCTAATTATTGCTTATTACCATTTTAATTATGTTATTTGTTGCTTTTATTACAGTATTTATTAATCCTATATTTATATTATTTTGAGATATTTTTTCTATTAGATCAGCAAAATTAGGTGCTGGCAGCAATCTTTCACTAAAAGCCTTTAAATTATCTATCATATCATCATGTCTTTTGTTAGCTTCTTTGATTTGTTCTAAATTATAATCATTATAATATATTTTTTGATTTAATTCTTGATTGCATTGTTTTAATTGTGTTATACAATCTTCTTTTATACTGTGTAGTTCTTTGTCATTTTCCTTATTAACAACATAATACTTATATTTATTTAATGCTCCAATTAAATTTACTATAGTTTGATCACTAGCATGAATGTTGTTAACAGCAATTTTAGTTTGGTTAGAAATTGGTTGGCTATTATTATTTTCTTCAGTGTTACTAAAATTATTTTTAAAATAATCTAAATCATTATTATAATTAGAATTATTTACTAAACTAAAACCAGATATTATCGGAGGTTTATTACTATTATTTCCTCCCCATAGGTAATTTTCATTTAACTTTTTATTTAACTCATTTTCTATTTTTTCTAGGGTTTGATTTATTATTAATAATTTATCATCTGATTGTTCTATGTCTGAAATACATAAGTTTATTATATTTTTTATTGGGTTTATAGCATACTTATTAATATTAGATATATTTTCTTCAGCTACTATGTTCATATCTTGATACATATTACATTTATTGATTTCTTTTATTGTATTGAAGTATGTATAATAAAAAGCATTTTTCAATAAAGGGGTAGTATCTACTTTATCTACTGATATTAATTGCTGAGCGTGTTTTTTAAAGCACTCGTTAGTAGCTTCAAATTGTCTAATGTAATTACTATTTGAGATATTTATTCCAGTAGAACTTAGTGTATTTATATTGCTCATAATTTTTTACTTTTAATTAATATTTTGGTAGACAACACTTATTATAAAAAAAATTTTATATAAGATATAATTTTTTTTAACTTATCATTCTCATTATTTCATTTTTATTATTATGTATAATTTTACGACATTGATAAAGCACTTCCATTTTTAGTAGAATATCATGAATGCTATGATATTCTTTCATTATATCTATGCCGAATTTTTGCTCTATTGTATCTTTTATATAGAATAACACTTTTTTATGCGATTGATTATTTATTTCTATATTTTGTGATTCATCATTAAAAAATTTAGTAACATGCATAGCTAATTCTCCTAAAGAAGCAGATTCTGATGATGAGATTTTTATATTTTTCTTTTCTAATTCTACAATATTTTCTAAAAATTGTTTATTAGTAGAACTTAAATTATAACTTGTTGTTAGTAAATTTTGTTTTTCTTTTCCTCCAGATAATAATTGATCATAGCATAACACATTATTATCCGTATAAATGCTAATGTTAATGTTATTTCCTAAATCTCCGGCATCATTAGCAGTAATTAATATATTATTATTACTATCTATCTTTGCATTAATAACATTATTATTATTATTTATTGTATTAACAAGTTGATTAATATAATTACTATTATTAGATTGATTTAATTGCAAAGAGTAATCTATAACCTTAATAATATTATTATCTTTACTAATTCCTATTTTTAGATTATTGCTATAATTAATAATATCACTATTGATTATAGCAGTAGCAGCTTTGGCGGGAATAAGTCCATTTTGTCTTGTATTTTTTCTTATCATGTGATAGTTTAAATCAGAACTATTATGTACTAAATTTTTATATTTTATATATGGATTATTTTCTTCAATTTTAATTATATTATTTAATCCAAGTAACTCTCCTAATTTTCCGCATTGTAAAACTAAATATTGATCATTATTAGTGGTTTCAATTTCAATATGGTTTGAGGTATTATCATTATCTTTTACTAATTTTACAGATGCAATACTTCCTGGTATTTTATTATCGTTAATAAAATCACCTTCCAGGGCTATTGGATTTGTGTTATCAGAAAATGATATTCTTTTATTCATTAAATTTTTGTTAGCATCTAACATAAAACTTATGCTTCCTTTTTGAACTGTATTATTTGCTATTACTTCTAGGTCTATTTTAATTATATTGTTTTCTATATCATGTAAATTGTTTATAGTAAATGCTTTAGAATATACATTACTTCCTTTCTCGATATTAATTGAATTCATAGCTTCTATATTTATATCAAGGGAAGAATTATTTACGCTAATAGCATTTATCTTTAAGTTACAGTCTAATAAAGAATTGCCTTGTATATCAAGGTTTAGAGTACACTGACCATTTTCAATATTGCTTAAACCATTTAATTGAATGTTATTAATTAATTTTTCATTTTTTATTTTTTCATCAACAATCCAATCTATTGTTCCAATTCCAGCTCTAGGTTTTGCAGGAGCTATATTCAATTTTTCATTTAATTCATTTACTATATTTTCTACAGTTAACTGTTTAGGATTATTTTTATCTAAACAATTTTTAAGGTCAATAGTCACAGGAGTAATATATCCTATACTATTAATAGAGTTAGCACCTTCTTTATCAACTACAAAAATATTTATAGGTTCATTAATTGTTTCCCAATCAATTTGTTGATTCACATTTATTTTATTACTGCCTTTAAAAAAATTTTTAGGAGGAAAAGTAGAAGCATTATTATGAATAACATTTATTTCATTTGCTGCTATATAGGAAAAGTTTTTAAGATGTTCTTTATATTTATTTAATATTTCATGATCAAAATAAAAAAAACTACTTAGGTTTCCATATTTATCTTGGTAATTACTATTATTTAAATACTTTGTTGACCTAGAAAGCTTTTTATTATCATCATATAGATCAATAATAATTGATTCTATTTGTTTGTTATTTTGAGGATGAGAACAATAGTTAAATTGTGCGTATAAATCATTAGATAAAATAACAGTTCCTGTTGTTTTTTCTTTAATAAATACTTTTTCATTTTTAGTATATGTAATATCTATTTCGCAATATTGTGAAATAGATGAAAGTAGAGAATCACGCTTGTTAAGCAAGTCAGAAGGATATTGCGTACTAGCAATTCTTTTATTTAGAGCATGTAATTGATTAATCTCTTGATTGAGTATTTGAATATTATTTTTAAGAACTTTAGCAGCATTAATTTTGCTATTTTCTATAGAGCTGATGTTATCATTTAAACAATTTACTAGATTATTAATAGCGATAATAAATTGATTTTTTCCTATTTCCCCATTATTATTTGTTAATTCTTTATGTGCATTATTGTATAGCTCAATTAGTCTATTTTGTATTTTAGACATCCCATTATCATCTAACTGACCAATATATGTTTTTAAATCATTCATATAATAATTATTAGTAAGGTAAAATGTAGATTTAGTTATATTATCTATATATTGTTTATGTAAAATTGGATCAAATTCTCGATCTTTATTAAATTTACTAATAATACTATTAGAGTTAATAGATTCTACTGATATTCTTGGTACAACTCTATAACCTATTTCTAAGGGGCTAGAAGTATTATTAGTGTTTACAACATTATTAGTATGAGTATTAAGGGTTTCTTTTAATGGATTTATACTATTCAATATTTTGTTGGAATCAGCCATTTATAAATTCTTTAATTTTTTTATACATTACTTTTGATTATAGAAATTAATTCTACTTCTTTTGTTAGAGATTTATTTTTTATGTTTGATAAACCTTGATTATTATAACTATAATATTTTTTTTCCTGTTCTTTTTGAATATTTTTGTATATTTCCATTATTTTATTACTTGCTTCTATATTGCCAGTTATTAAAGCATGATTTTCTTTACTTACTACACTAAGATCATCTAGTAATTTCTTTATCTCTTGTAATATAGGAAGATCATTATTAAAATGATTAGTTTTAGTAAAATCTTGGAGAGATTTTTGTATTTGAATAAAATCATTTGCTATAGATGATTTTTTATCTACTAAAGATTGAATATCATTAATGGAATTATCTTTTAATTTTTTATTCTCTTTATTAATTGTTTCTATTAGCACTAAAATAGTTTTTTTTAGTTTTTTTAATAAATTAATCTCAGTTAATTTTGGGTTAAAACTAAAATCCATGATTATACCTAATTTTATATAATTAATAACCAATTATCTCTTTTGCTATAGCTGATTTTAAGCCATCTAAAGGTAATTGGTCGATGATATTTTTAGATATCAAGTCTGATAAATTTATATAAGAATCATCAATTGATTCATTTTCTATAAAAGCTGTTTTTAATAATTCGTTTAACAATTCTTTTACTAATATTTCTGTATGTTCTATCATTTTTTGTTCCTTAACAGGGGCAGCAATATTTATGCCAATATTATTAGTAACAATAGTATTATTTTTATTAATTGAGTTAATAACAGAGGATGTATTATTATTTACATTTACTTTACTTGAGTTTAATAAATTAACTATTTTTTGTTGAAAGAGTTGATTCTTTGGGTTATTGCTAGCTTTTATACTATTTTTCTGACTAGTTATTTCCGTAGAGGAAACCTGGTTTATAGCATTGATAATATTAACGTTCATAACCTTAATCTCTATTTAAATTATTATATTGTTAAGTTAAAATATTATAAAAAAGCTTTTTATTTAATAAATAAAGCGATTTAAAAAGACAATGCTACTATAGCTTATTTTACTTCTATTACAGCATCAAGAGCTCCTACTGATTTCATATTATGTAAAATATGTATTATATCTCTAGGCCAAACTCCTAATTTATTTAATCCTTCCACTAATTCTCCTAGAGTTGCCATTTCTTTTAAATTATGTATAGCTTTTCCTCTTTTTTGATCTACAAAGTTATTAATTTGTTCTCTTTGACCATCGTCAATTGTAGGAGGAAATTGTGTATCAAAATTTAAATGACCGACATTTAATACTAAATTACCTTGAGCAATAGCTACAGGCCTAATATGTACTTTATCACTAATTACTACTGTTCCTGTTGATTCATGAATGACTATTTTTGCTTTATAATCAGGTGTAATAGATAAACTTTCAATTTTTGCAATCAAATCCATTATATCATTATTTTTATAATTAGGGATTGTTATTTCAATAGTTGCTGCATCAAGAGTTTTTGCTGTATTTCCTGGAATATTATTGTTAATTACTTGTGCCACTGCTACTGCTGTATTAAAATCAGGAGATGATAATGAAAGTTTAATGTTTTTTAAGTTAGAAAAAGTAAAATTTAGTTCAGCTTCAACTATAGCACCATTTTGAATATAACCATTAGTTTCTATAGCATTGCTTCTATTTTTTACCTCAGATGAAGTAGGAACAAATTCTGATATTGAAATTACTCCTTGTGCTACAGCATAAACATTGCCATCTGCTCCAATCATTGGAGTTACCAATAAAGTTCCTCCTTTTAAACTTTTTGCATCTCCTAAAGCACTTACTTTTACATCAATTTTGTTTCCCTGGCGAGAAAAAGGAGGGAGGTTAGCAGTCACGGTTACAGCAGCGATATTTTTTGTTTTTATATTTTTTTCGCCATATACGTTTATTCCTAATCTCTCAAGTAGATCGGTTAAACTTTTTTCGGTAAAAGCAGAGTTCTTTAAATTATCACCTGTGCCATTTAATCCTACTACTAATCCTTGTCCTACTAATAAATTTTCTCTGACTCCTTCTATGGATACTATATCTTTTATCCTAGTTTCTGCTTTAGTTGTTATGCTTATTGCAATAATAAAAAATAAATATATGAGCTTTTTTATCTGTACTATTTGCTTAAACATCATTAATTATATTATTTTTCTATAAATATATTTTTAGAGGTCTATAAAAAACTTTATTAGCAATTCAACACTAACTAATTATATATATCTAAGTAATGCTTTAATTTACTATTAAAATTATAGTAGATAACATAATAGTCAAAACACCAATCAATAGCATTACAAAATAGACTTATAGATTGATGTTATTTTCATTCATAGTTAATATTATATTATAGTTATAATCATTACAATAGTTAATTGCATTATTATTAATGATTGAAAAATTGTTTGATATAAAAAGGTTATATAATGAATATAACCTTTTATTTATTAGATTTGCTGGTGTATTATTTATATTACTTTATATTACTTTATATTACTTTTAAAAGTAATGCTGTATATCTAGTAAGTTAAGTATTTATTATTTAAATAAAATTTAAAATGTACAACTTAGCTATATTATCACTTTTGAAAGATTAAGAAGAATATTTTTTATTGTGTTAGGCATTTTAGAGAGTATGGTAAAGAAAAATAATTATAAATAAAAAATTTGTAAATTTTTGTTGGTATTATTATTATATCTAATATAATAGCTAAGTTAATTATAAGGCTAATGGATGAGTAATTATATTTTTTATTACTATTTAAGATGAGCCCGTAGCTCAGTAGGTAGAGCACTTGACTTTTAATCAGGGTGTCCCGGGTTCGAGTCCCGGCGGGCTTGCTATTATAGCTTTACATAAGATATAATTATTAGTCTTAGTAAGTTTTTCTTTCTAACATAGAGAAAAATAAAAAATTGTTTTATAGTGTATCTATAAATGGGTATTTAGTACAAATAAAAGAGATATATAATTAGTAGATACTTTGGTAACTTAAAATTTGAAAATATTTATTAAATCGCTATTTTTATATTTGTAAAATAGCAGGTCCAAATAACCTTGATAATAAAATTATTTTAGTGTCTACTTTTTAAATCAAAAAAGATAATTTAATGATAATCAGTTATTTAAAAATATTTATCTAATAGAGAAATCATTTTTTTGTCCCTTGCTTCTATATTTTCGCTACCAGTAATAATTGCTATTAGGCTTTTTTCTTTACGTGTTACACTAGCAATTAGATTTCTTCCAGCATGATTTGTAAAACCAGTTTTTGCTGCTTCAGTTCCATAATAGTTCTTTAATAAAGTATTAGTGTTATTAATGTTATTTCCTTTAAATGAAAAACTAGGTTGTGAAAATAAGTGATAATATTGCGGAAAATTTTTTTTGATAGCTATATATAATTTTGCAAGATCTAAAGCAGTAGTTTTTTGTTTATCATCATGCCAGCCTGAAGCATTAGTAAATGTAGTATATTTCATTCCTAGCTTACGAGCTTTAATTGTCATTATATGGCTAAATCTTTTCTCTGAAACAGCAATATTTTCTGCTGCTACTCTAGCAGCATCATTTGCTGATTTAATAATTAATGCTAATATTATCTCTCTTACCGTTATTCTATCTCCTTCTTTTAAATAAAGTTTAGAAGGTTTAGCTGATTCAGCATACTTAGAAACATAAAATTTTTGTTCTAAAGATATTTTTCCAGATTCTAGTAACTCAAAGATAATATATAAAGTCATTAATTTTGTTAATGAAGCAGGATATATTCTTTTATTAGCATTATATGCATGTAAAATCTTTCCACTTTTATAATCCACTATTAAACTAGATTTAATTGGTTGATATAAGAGCTTTTTTTTGCTTGATGCATAAGATTGATAATTAAAAAAACATAAGGTTATAATAATTAATTCTATAATTATTATATTTTTTTTGGTCATACTAACTTATATTTAGAAATTACTATAAATAGTATAATAACAATAAAAAGTAGATCTCTAAAGAATAATTTACTTAAACACTAGTAATAATAATAAATTTATAAAAATATATGTTTTATATATAGTGCACTAATTAGTACAGTGGTTCACTATACTATAGTTAACTAATGGCAAATCTAATATAATTACTTATTTTTATAGGTTTATTAAGCTTTTTAGATGCATTATCAATTACTGTCTGAATTTTTGTTTTTCCATCAATAATAGAAATTTGTTCTAATAATACTATTTCTTCATATAATTTTTTTATCTTACCTTCTACTAATTTCTCCATTATAGGAGTAGGTTTTTTTAATTTTTTAGCTTGTTCTATAAAAATATTTTTTTCTCTTTCTATTATTTTTAATGGAATATCATTGCTATTTAAATATTCAGGGTTTGTAGCAGCAATATGCATAGCTATTTCTTTACCTAATAATTTCAATTGCGATTTATCTCCTGTAGACTCTAAAGCAACAAGAACTCCAATTTTACCCATAGAATTATTATAATTATTATGAATATATGAAGAAATAATTCCTTCGCTATTGTTATTAATTTTTAACTTACTCATACGATTTATTATAATATTTTCACCAGTTTGAGAAATACATGCTAACACTAAATCGTTTATACTATGATTATGGTTAATTTGATATTTTTTTAGCTCATCAATATTATTACAATTGATAGCAACTGTAGAAATTTTTTTTACAAGATCTTGAAATAGTTGATTTCTTACCACAAAATCTGTTTCAGAATTTACTTCTACTATCACTCCAGCTTTATTAGTATTAGTTATATTGATAGCAATCACTCCCTCATTAGTAGCTCTTATTAATTTCTTAGCAGCAGTTAATCCTTTAGTTTTTAAAAAATCTATAGCTGCTTCAAAATCACCATTAGTTTCAATTAATGCTTTTTTACAATCCATCATACCAACTCCAGTTTTTATTCTTAAATCTTTTACTGTAGATGCTGAAACAATCATAAAACAAACCTCTCTAAAAATTTTATTTAGTAGAAAATTAAATAATAGCTATTTACTATAATATGTTTATTTTTGTAAAAATAACTATAATAACCTTAATTATTAACAATATAATAATACTTTATCATTCAATAACTTTTTTAATCTTGATTTCCCTGTTGTATAGTGTCTATGTTTTTTGGAGAAATATTTCCTTGTTGTATGTTGTTATATGTGTTTTGTGTGCTGTTATATGCGTTCTGTGTGTTGCTGTGTGTGTAATGTGATTGATGTGAACTTGGATGTGTGTGATAAAACTTTTGATTAGAATTTTGTGTTTTATATGTTTTTTTATATATGATTTGTCTCTTCTTCAATGCCTCCTTTGCCTCCGAAATCAATGCTTGTTGTCTTTCACGGTTTGCCTCAACACATTTTGCTGTATTTTTTTTTGCTCTTAAACAACATTCTTTATTTAATATAACACATATCTCACACACAGGACACCTATACACATACATACATACATATATATATATATATATATATATGTGTGTGTTTCTGTGAGAGATAGAATACAGAGAAAGCAGAGATAGAGTGTGTGTATGTAAGATTGTTTGTAGT
>CAYXTI010000014.1:0-1693 GCA_964468495.1 uncultured Rickettsiaceae bacterium
CCATCGGTTCTATTGAAGTATAATTGTGCATCTTCTTTTAAAACTGTATTTTTTACATAATAACTTTTCCTGAAAATTGCTGTACTGTTGATGAGTTTTAGTTTTTCTAGACAATTATTAGCATCCCACCCAATCTTTATATCAAATTCAGTACTGCTTGTTGACTTAACTGTTATTTTTCCTGAATCTGCTTTACTACCATTGGATGTGTTATTATGAATTACATTACCTAATATAGTGCGTGATTCATTATCCTCATTGCTATTAATAACTAACTCTGCAGTTTCACTGCGGAACTCTATATCACCGCCACTATAGAGGAAGATATTTCTTCTTACTATTGCCTTATCATGGATGATTAAATTGCGAATATTATGGCTGTTGGAGCTATTTTTTTCAAAACCTATAGTTGCATTACCAAAATCTACTCCTCCTGATCCCTCAACATATATATTAGGTACATTTTGGGGTGAGCTATATATACTCACATATTGAGAATTATTTACTTTTACAGACTGTCTTTCCTCTCCTTGAAAATAAAGGTCTTTCTTAAGTACAAGATCGCTATCTAATATTAGATTCTTATATATGTAATTCTCATCATCACTAGGAAATTCATCCTTTCCTGTTAAATCCACATCATCGTGATGACGTTTTTCCTCCGCATTACAATAATTAAAAGATGAAATAACAATATTAGTTAAAATACATAATACAAAAATAAAGCTTAATTTTAAATATTGCTTAAATTTTATAATTTTAAGCATTATAATTTTAAGCATTATCTGTTACTTATTATAAGTTATTAAAAATATTAATCTTTTCTATTAATTTTTATGAATAGCATAATATTTATTAAAATATATAATAACTTTAATCATAAAAAATAATAAATTAATTAAAAAACACTATAAGTGATATATTATTATTATTAAAATTACAATATATATATATATATAACAAACATAAATATATACTGGTGAAAATACAACAAGGCTAATAAAAATGTGACTATAGCCTAAGCTAGAATAGCCTCAGCTAGGATAGCCTCAGCTAATAAAAAGAAAAAAATTTTTAAAAAAAGAGAATTAGGTCCAATAACTCTATAAATAAATTGAACCTATAATATATATATTATAGAAAAATAATATATTTTTTATTATTAAATATCAACTTGTATTTTAGCCATAACTTGATGAGTAAAATAATTTACCAACACTCCAAAATCATATCCTAGCAACAGTGATAGATTATTATTATTTTTATATTCTATTGCTCCTCCTAATCCATAAGACATGTTCTTCATTATATCTTTTTTCTCATCTTCTTCCTTAATTCTATAACTTACATTCCCATTTATTGAACCATAGATTAATCCTTTATTAGCTTCGCATTTTATCTTTAGCATTGGCTCTAATATATTATTATTTTCTACATTCTTATCATTATTACCAATATATCTTACTCCTACTAATGGCAGTATTGTTATATTACTACTAACATCTCCTATATATCCTATTAGCATCTCTCCTGAAAATATCCAAGGATTTTTAAAATCTGATAAAGACTTTTTTACTATAGAATCTTTTTTATTATTTATAAATGATAATTTACCTAAAGTTACTCCACCTTGCATATATATTTTATCTGATAATAAATATACACCATATATATTTGCTATATAATTATTAAT
>CAYXTI010000015.1:0-82486 GCA_964468495.1 uncultured Rickettsiaceae bacterium
AGCACTATCCAAATCTAATATTTCTTTCCTATCCTTTAATATAAAAATAAGCTCACCTAATTGTTTTTTTAAAGACAATTCCATTTGATTTTTTTCTAAAAAAAAAGAATCATTATCCATACCACTATGCTCCTCTATTATATTCTTGATAGAATATAATAGAGAAAAACATTTTTTGATACCAAGATCATTACTCTGCATATTATGTAATAATGACTGACTAACTAAATCATCTTTGTAAAAATTTAATTCTAATTCATTATTTCTTTCTTCTGCTCTATCTCTAGCAGTAAACTCTCTACAATAATTCTCAAATTTTTGTTTAGATCCACCTACTTTATAACTAGAAAGAAACTGCAAACCACTATTTATAATCATAAATCCTTAATAATTTATTATTTATTACAACTTATAGTTTAAATTATTAAATTGTAAATTACAATGTTTTTTTAGCTTATAATTGTAAATCCAATTATCTTTAATAATATATTTACAAAAATCTTATAGAGATATATTTTTTTACCAAAAATTGACGAATTCTTTTAAATCATAAAAAATATATAACTAAAAATCATTATTATAATTTTTTATACCTTATTAGAAAATATATAAATCTAGCCATATATTTAATATTTTAAAATAGTATCAAATAAAGCTACTTTTGCTAATATAGTCTTATAATTTTTAATTTATAATCTAAATATATCTTACTAATTCAGCTTCTTAAGCTTTTCTTAATAGATTCATTATCATTTATAAGTTTCAACTTATAACTAAAAGCTATAAATATCATTAATATTGCGAATACATAAAAAAAAAGGTAGAATCAAATTCTTTCTAAAGGTAATAATGAGTACAATTTAATTTCAAAAAAACTATCAGTTAGTAAAAAAATAAACTAATATGACTAATGATAATATAATTGACATAACCAGCATTAGTAATAAAAAAGGAAAAAAGCTAATTAAAAAACTAACTAAAGAAATTAATAAATACAATGAAGCGTATTATATAAAAAATGAATCTATTATATCTGATGCAAAATATGATCAATTACTTGATTTACTAAAAGCTCTAGAAAAAAAATTCCCCAAATTTATTACTAAAAGCAATATAGAAAAAGTAGGAGCTGATTCTAGCGTACAATCTAAGTTTAAAAAGCATATCCATAAAGAAGCCATGTTATCTTTAGATAACGCTTTTTCAGAACAAGATATTGAAAAATTTATTACTAAAATTAATCGTTTTTTAAAAATAACTACTTTTCCTATAATTTGCTGCGAACCAAAAATTGATGGAGTCTCGTTTTCTGCAACTTATAGCAAAGGTAAACTAATAAAAGGAGCAACTAGAGGTAATGGCTATATAGGAGAAGATATTACAGAAAATATAAAAACTATTAAAAACTTGCCCCATATAATAAATAATAACCTAAATTCTTTAGAAATAAGAGGAGAAATTTATTTAGAGAAAGAAGATTTTGATGACCTCAATATAAAACAACAGCAACTAGGAAAAGAAAAATTTTCTAACCTAAGAAATGCTGCCTCAGGATCGCTACGTCAGTTAGACCATAATGTAACGGCTAATAGACCTTTAAAATATTTTGCCTATTCTATAGGAACAATAAATTCTTTTTTTATTAAGGATCAAATTGAAGTACTCAATAAATTAACTAATCTAGGGTTTAATGTTAATCCTCTATATGTATCAGCTAAATCCATAAAAGATATGCTTAACTTTTATCAAAAAATTATAGCAATTAGAGACACTCTTAAATATGAAATAGATGGTGTAGTATATAAAATAAATAACTTTACTTTGCAACGCAGATTAGGTTCTACTAATAAATCCCCTAGATTTTCAATTGCCTATAAATTTCCAGCACTTATAGAAGAAACAAAACTATTAAATATCTCAATTCAAGTTGGGCGTACTGGCATATTAACCCCTATTGCTAAACTTAAACCTCTAGATATAGGCGGAGTAAAAATATCAAAAGCTTCATTACATAATCATCAACAAATCAAAAAACTAGATATTAGAATTGGCGATACAGTAAAAGTTTATAGAGCAGGAGAAGTAATTCCAAAAATTTTATCAATTAATATTAAGAAAAGAGATACTAATTCTAGCCCTTTTATCTTTCCAACTTATTGTCCTTCATGCAAATCGCAATTATTAATAAATGAAAAAAAACCTATAATACGCTGCAATAATGGTTTAAACTGTCCTAAGCAAATAGAAGAATCTATTATCCATTTTGTTAATAAGAATGCAATGAATATAGAAGGCTTAGGAAAAAAAAGGATAAGATTTTTATTAGAACATAAAATGATATCCAGTATTCCTGATATTTTTTTATTAGAAAAAAATAATCATATCAATAAGTTACATACTATAACTGGATGGGGTATAAAATCAACTCAAAAATTGTTTGAACATATTAACCTATCTAAAACAATAGCTTTAGAAAAATTTATTTATGCTATAGGAATTAAAAACATAGGGCAAAATCATGCTAAAACTTTAAGTCGTGAATTTAAAACAATAGATATGTTTTTTAAATCTATGCTAGAACTAGCAAAACACAATAAAAATATCTACAATCAGCTATATAGCCTTGAAGATATTTCTACAAACAAAATAAATAATTTAAAAAACTTTTTTTTATGCGAACAAAATATTAATATAATAAAACAGCTATTATTAATATTAATAATAACTAACTATAAAGAAAATAAACAGGGTTTATTATTTAGAAATGAAATAATAATCTTTAGTGGTAAATTAAAATTATTCTCAAGAAATGAAGCAAAAGTAAAAGCTCAACAACTAGGAGCTCAGATTTCTAGTTCTATTACAACTAAAACAACATTGCTAATAGTAGGAGAAAATCCTGGCAGTAAGGTTAGAGAAGCTACAAAATTAGGAATAAAAATTATATCAGAACAAGAATGGTATAACATTATTAATAATAAATAAAATTTTGATAGATTAAGTTATAATATATAAATAAAAAGAAAAAACATGATATATGAAAGAATTACACAGCTTAGGAAGCTATTTTATCAAAAAGGTATTAATGGTTACATAATACCTAGTAATGATGAATATTTTTGTGAATATACTAATATAGATAAAAAAAGATTACAATTTATAACTGGTTTTTCAGGATCTAATGGAATAGCAATTATTTTAAATAAAACCGCTCTTTTTTTCACAGACGGAAGATATATTGATCAATCTTATATAGAAGTTGATAATAAAATATTCCATATATTCAATCAAGATCTAATTAAAAATTTTAAATGGGTATCTTACATAAGTACACATGATGTTATAGGGTTTGATCCTAAATTATTTTCAATAAAAACTTTAATCCATTTTCAAGCACTAAATTTAAAGCCTGAACCTATTAACTTAATAGATCACATTTGGTTAGATAAACCTAGAATAATACAATCAGATATATATCTTTACCCTGAGAAATTTGCTGGCCAAAGCCATGAATCAAAAATTAAAAAATGTATTAATTTCTTATTAGAACATAGAGCTGCAGCCTTACTTATTACAAATCCAGAAAGTGTCTGTTGGTTACTTAATATTAGAGCTAACGATATAAAATTCTCTCCTTTGCTATTAGCACATTGTATAGTAACAAATAACAACATCTATTTATTTATAGATCAATCTAGAATTGATAAAAATGTACTTAAAATTTTAAAAAATATTTCTATTATAGATAATAATAAACTTATTGAAATAATATTAAACATTAATGGAAAAATTTTGTATGACGAAAATCAATGCTCATTATATTTAACTCATTACATAAAAAAGAAAAGTCATAAAAATATAACAAATCCTTGTCTATTATGGAAAGCATGTAAAAACTCTCAAGAACTAAAATCAGCAATAGAAATTCATATTAAAGATTCTGTTGCTATATGTGAATTTCTTAGCTTTTTAAAAAATAATGCTATTAATAATTACACTGAGTATGATATAGCACAAATTCTAGTAAAATATAGAGAAAAAAATGATCATTATATCATGGATAGTTTTCCGCCTATTTGTGCATATAGAGAAAATGCTGCTTTTATACATTATAAAGCTACTAAAAAATCTGCAAAAAAATTATCTGGAAATGGTTTATTATTGATAGATTCTGGAGGACAATATATCGGGGCAACTACAGATATCACTAGAACTATTGCTATAGGAGAAAACCTTAGTGAAAAATATAAAAATGATTATACTAGAGTTTTAAAAGGAAACATCGCTTTAAATATGATTAAATTTCCTAAAAACACTATTTGTGGCGCTCATTTAGATGTACTAGCTAGACAATATTTATGGAATAATTATCAAGATTATAATCATTCTACCGGTCATGGCGTAGGAAACTTTTTAAACGTGCATGAAGGCCCACAAAAAATATCATTAAATAGTTTTGATACACCATTATTGCCTGGTATGATACTATCAAATGAGCCTGGATTATATGTTCCTGGAAAGTATGGTATAAGAATAGAAAACTTAATGTATGTTGATCAAACTAACCATAAAGATTTTTTACAATTTAACACTCTAACTATGGTTCCATACGCAAAAAATTTAATTAATCTAGCAATGCTTACTGATTATGAGATCAAGTATTTGGATAATTATTATGAACAAATAGTAGAACTTGTTTTTCCTTTATTAACTACAACTTCTCAAAATTGGTTAAAACATGAAATTCATTTTTCATAAAAATTCACTGCAAAAAATTAATCTTCTTCTACCAACCTTCTAGAATTTGCATCTGATATTAGTGCATTAATAAAATCATCTAACTTCCCTTCTTTAAGTACTGGAATAATTTTATACATTGTCAAATTAATGCGATGATCACTAATACGACCTTGAGGAAAATTATAAGTACGTATCCTTTCAGACCTATCACCTGACCCTATTTGCGCTTTACGGGATGAAGTACGTTCTATAATATTTTTTTGTCTCTCTAATTCATATACTCGAGATCTTAGAATTTTTAATGCTTTTGCTTTATTTTTATGTTGAGATTTCTCATCTTGTTGACAAACTACTATCCCTGTTGGAAGGTGAGTTATCCTAATAGCTGAATCAGTAGTATTCACATGTTGTCCTCCTGCTCCAGACGATCTATAAGTATCAATCCTCAAATCACTATCTATAATATTAACATCTACTTCTTCCGCTTCTGGTAAAACTGCTACAGTTGCTGCTGAGGTATGTATTCTGCCACTAGATTCTGTTAAAGGAACCCTTTGTACTCTATGAACTCCAGCTTCATACTTTAATCTTGCAAAAACACTGTCACCCTTTATTAAGGCTGAAGCCTCTTTATAACCTCCTACTCCTATTTCAGTAATAGACAATATCTCAAATTTCCAACCTTTTAACTCAGCATAACGCTGATACATTAAAAATAAATCTGCTGCAAATAGAGCTGCTTCTCCTCCTCCTGTTCCTGCTCTTACTTCGATTATTGCGCTTTTATTATCATCATGGTCTTTAGGCAATAGTAAAATTTTTATCTCTTTTTCAACAATAAGATGTTTTTTCTTTAACTGATTAATCTCTTCTATTGCTAATAGTTTAGTCCCTTGATCAATATCACCTTCTTGTGATAAATCATAAGCACTCTCCAAATCAGAAATTATTTTATAATACTCATTAATCTTCTGCACAATAGGAGTAAGTTCAGCATACTCTTTAGAATAATCAATATAATGCTCTTGAGTAAAACCAACTGATAAATAATCAGACAATACCTTATATCTATTCTTTATTTTATCTAAATGCTCTTTAAAAACCATAATTCATTTTTTTTTCATCAATTGTTTAATCATACTTTGTGCTGCAGCTATTCTTGCTATAGGAATACGGTACGGAGAACAAGATACATAGTCTACATTAACATTATGAAAAAAATCAATTGATTCCGGATTACCTGCATGTTCTCCACATACCCCTAATTTTAATGAAGGATTTGCTTTAAGCCCTTGATTTATAGCATTTTTTATTAAAAGACCTACTCCTTCTTTATCAATTACTACAAAAGGATCTTTTTCTAATATTTTTTGTTGAAGATATACTGATAAAATCACTCCTGTATCATCTCTGGATATACCAAATGTGGTCTGTGTTAAGTCATTAGTCCCAAAACTAAAATAATCCACTATAGGAGCTATTTTATAAGCAGTAAGTGCTGCCCTTGGCAATTCGATCATAGTACCAAGCTTTATTTTAAATTTTTTATTATATAATGATTCTAATTTTTTAACTTCCTGTAAAATAGATGATTTTATTACTTCCAACTCTTTTACATCAAAAACTAAAGGTATCATTACTTCTATATTTTCGCTATATGACAACTTAGGTTCTTCTATTGATAATTCATATATCGCTAAAAATATAGCTTTTATTTGCATAATATATATTTCTGGAAATGAGATTCCTAATCTACAACCTCTGTTTCCTAGCATAGGATTTATTTCGCGTAATGAGTTTAGCTTATTATTAACTACTGACACTGGAATTTTTAGTAAATTTGCTATTGCCATTACCTCTTTTTCCGTTTTAGGTAAAAACTCATGTAAAGGTGGATCCAATAACCTTATATTTATTGGTTTTCCATCTAGTATTTTTAATAATAATTTAAAGTCATAAATTTGTAATGGTAATAATTTATTTATTGCCTCCATTCTAGATTCTAAATCTGTAGCTATAATCATTTGTTGTACTAATTCAATTCTATTATGTTGAAAAAACATATGCTCCGTACGACATAACCCTATTCCTTCAGCTCCAAATTTTATTGCGTTAGCTACATCACAGACTGTCTCAGCATTTGCTCTTATCTTTAATCTTTTCTCTTGGTCAGCCCATTTTAGCATTTGATCAAGTTCCTCTGAAAATTTGCAATCTACTAATTTTATCACTCCAACAATGATATTACCTGTTGACCCATCTATAGTAATAATACTATTATTACTTATCTTTTCTTTATTATTAATAATAAAATAATGCTCCTGTTCATTAATAATTAAGCCTTGAACAGCGCATACACATGGTTTTCCTAGCCCTCTTGCAACTACAGCAGCATGCGATGTCATACCTCCTCGAGCAGTAATTATCCCTTCGGAAATATTCATACCTTTTATATCTTCTGGATTAGTATCAACTCTTACTAAAATCACTTTATGATGTTGGCTTAGTTTCTCTGCTTGCCTAGTAGAAAAAACTACAATACCTGTTGCTACCCCTGGTGATGCTGGTAAACCCTTTGCTATTATATCAGGTTTTGTACTATAATCTATAGTTGTATATAATAACTCTGAGATTTTTTCTAGATCAACCCTTATTAAAGCCTCTTGCTTAGAAATTAAATTTTCTCTTACCATATCAGTAGCTATCTTAACTGTAGCAACAGAAGATCTTTTTCCAATCCTAGTTTGAAGAATATATAATTTTCTTTCTTCAATTGTGAATTCTATATCCTGCATATCTTTATAATGACATTCAAGTCTCTCGCAAATTTGTTTTAACTCTACTAAAACATCTGGCATCAATGATTCCATCGACTTATTTGATTGATTTATATTACTAAAAATTGGATAAGGAGTCTTATTTCCAGATACTATATCTTCTCCTTGAGCATTTATTAAAAATTCCCCAAATAACTTATTTTTTCCATCAACAGGCGATCTAGTAAAAACCACTCCTGAACCTGATGTTTTACCTTTATTACCAAACACCATAGTTTGTACATTTACTGCTGTTCCTACATCATGAGGTATATGATTAATTTTCCTATATAATACTGCTCTTGGATTATCCCAGGACTTTATTACAACTATAATAGCTCTATATAACTGCTGATATGGATCACTATCTATTTCTCTTTTGCTGTGTTGTTTAATAAGTAACTTATAATCTGCAATTACATTTTTTAATAATTGATTAAAGCACTGACCATTTTTTTTCTTATGCATTTCATAAATATTAGAAAAAAAAGAGTGAGGAATTCCTAACACTATTGATGAATACATTTCAAGAAATCTTCTATAACTATCATATACAAAATAAGGATTATTATCTTTATCGATTAAACCTTCAATTACTTTATCGTTCATCCCTAGATTTAAAACTGTATCCATCATGCCAGGCATAGAAAAAACAGAACTTGACCTTACTGACAATAATAAAGGATTATCTTGTGATCCAAACTTCTTATTAGTAATTTTTTCTAATTTTAAAACAGCATTTATTATTTCTTTTTGTATTTTATTATTAATTATATTATTTTTTTTATTATAATAATTATGACATAATTTAGTAGAAATTGTAAATCCATCTGGAACAGGCAAAGATAAATTAGACATCTCTGCTAAGTTAGCACCTTTATTACCTAGTATCTTTTTTAAAGATATATTTCCTTCAGCCCCATTACATCCAAAATGGTAAATTAACTTATTCATGAAACTATTTTATTTAAACAATAATACTAATGACACAACTACATAAACGTACAACAATCTTCAAAACTAAGCCGGGGAAGTTTTGGATATTTATTATTTTTCTGCTTATATCCTAAATTACAAATAAAATTAGATTTAAAATTACCATTAGCAAAAAAAGTTGAATCAAGCAATGACCTATCAAAACCACTCATAGGTCCACAACCTAATCCATAACCCTTAGCTATCACCATAAAATAAGCAGCCTGTAAAGTAGAACTATGTATCGCTGTTTCCTCTGATTTCTCTAATGAACGTAAAAAATATTCCTTCATTTTAGAATTAGGATATAAAATATCCATTTTATTATAAAAAAATCTATCATAAGCAAAAATAGCTGTAACCGGAGCTGCCATAGCCTTTTCTTTATTAGAACTATACAAGCACTTAATTAATTTTTCTTTTTCATTTGCGCTTTGAACAAAGATAATTCTTAAAGGGCAAGAATTAGCAGATGTTGGGCCTAATTTCATTAAATCATATATTTTTACTAATAAAGACTTATCTACCTTCTTGTCTAAAAAACTATAACAAGTACTATCTAAGAAAATCTCCTCTAATGTTAACATAATTTTTTATTATTAAACTATTTCCAACTAAATAAACACATAATAATATATCACTTTAATAGTTATTTTAAAATCAATTCTTTTTATAAAAATTAATAATAAAGTGATTATTTATTTATCTATTTATTAAAATAAAACTTATTATTAAAATAATGAACCTTTACTTGAGTAGTATCAAACTTATAATTAAAAATTTTATTTCTAACTATATTACTAATAATATTATACAGCTCTTCTTGAGTAATAAAAAAATCTTTTGTAAATAATTTATTAATCAAAAACTCTATATGAGACATTGAAACCTCAAATTTTCCTATACACCCCAATTCATATTCTAAACGTATGTTCCCTTCTATACTAACTAAAGATTCATTGTTATAAATGCTTGCATTTTTGATCTTTAAAAAAGGTACTGCTTCTTTTTTTGTTTTATTGCCTGACAACAATAAATATACTATATCAACTTCTAAATGAGCACTTTTATTGCTATATTCTTTATATATTTGATTATATATTACTGGAATTTTCTCTTTAAATTTTTTAGATTTACTCTTATAAAGCTCTTTACTCAAAAAATTAGTTATTTCTAATAAACTAGCAATATTATTCTGTAAATAGATTTCAAATTTATGATTAAATGTCCAGGAAGATATCATATGTTCAGTGCTAAAAACTAAAAGAGAGGGATAATATAAATATAAACTTTTATTTAATGTAAATACTATATCTATATCTTCTGTACTACTTAAATAGTATTGAGTATTAGGTAATTTATTTTTAACTGCTAAAATTATTTTATCTATATTTTCTAATTTTCTATTTATTTATCCTCCCTGTTTTCTATGATAGCAATAGTAAATATTAGGATCTATTATTAAATGAAAATCTTTTAATAAATAACTAAAAACAAACTTAATTTCATTTAGTCTTATTTCATGCATATCATCTTTTTGAGCTTGATATACTATTTTAACTGGTTTAAATTTTATATAAAAATTTCTAGGAAAACCTCCTATCGAAATATCTTTATAATTAAATTCTAATTGCTCTTCTAATGTTAATTGGCGTATAAATTGCTTAACTCTGCTTTGAGCAAAATATGCTATAGAAAACCATAATATTAAAAAATAACTATAGAAAAAATAATATATATAATTAATTTTTTATAAACAGACACTCTTTTGTATTGCACCTATATAACTTAATCATTTCTTTCATTAAAAAATAATATTTCTTGTTGCTGATGGAATTATCACTCTTATCCCATCTAGCTCTTCAGTAAGTATAATTTGACATCCTAACCTTGAGGTCTGAGTTAAACCAAAAGCTAAATCTAACATATCCTCTTCTTCTTCAGTTGGAACAGCTAATTTTTTATACACTTTCTCTTCTAATATTACATGACATGTGGCACAAGCTAATGATCCTTCGCACGCACCTTCTAAATCTATACTATTTGCATGCGCTACTTCTAAAATTGATAAACCTATACTTGCCATCACCTCCTTTTCCTTATTATTTTCTACAAAAATTATCTTTATTTTATCCATTGTTATAAATATATCATTTAATTAAGTCACTAATATTTTGCCCTCTAAGCAAATTAGCAGAAATATTATTCAAATATTTTCCTATAAAACTTTTACTTATCTGATTTAATATCTCTATTCTCTGTAAAATTGCACCTTGATCATCTTGATTTATCTCCTTTTCTAAGGATTTTATTAAATCATTAATCTTTTCTCTTTCTTCTATTTCTCCTATTTCTGAATGTTCTTTTAAAACCTTTTTTAAATTAAAAATTAAATTTTTTGCCTTCAATTTAGCTTCAGAAAGCATTTTTTTACTATAATCAGATTGAACATTCTCAAATGCTGATATTAATTCTTGATTAATTATATTCTTATCTAAGCTAAAACTAGGATGTACCAAAACATTACATACCTTTCCACTGCTTAATTCTTGAGCTGTAACAGATAATATTCCATCTGCATCAACTGAGAAATTTACTTCAATAGTTACTAATCCTGCCTTTTTTGGAGGAAGATCTTTTAATTCAAAACTAGCAAGTGATCGACAATCTTTAACCATTTCTCTTTCACCTTGCACTATATGTAGTTTAATAGCAGTTTGATAATCTAATTGAGTTGTATATTTTTTAATAATAGAACAAGGTATGGGGGTATTACGATCAATAATCTTTTCTGTTAATCCTCCATACAGTTCTATTCCCAAAGATAAAGGAACCACATCTATTAATACAGAATTTTGTTTTGTCATTAAACTCTCTGCCTGTAATGAGGCACCTAATACCACTGCTTTTTCTGGATCTATATCTGAGTAAATTTTTGTTTGAAAATAACTTTGTAATTTTTGAGCAACTAAAGGAATCTTACTAGATCCTCCAACCAATATTATGCCCTGAAGTGCAACATTTTCCACATCATTTAAAACTGATTGCGTAATATTAACTGTTTTATCTATTATTGGAGTAATTAACTGCTCTATTTCCTGTCTTGTAAGATTTAATATTTTTCCACCTATCATCATTTCTATAGTAGAATTTTCTGAAAGGAACTCTTTGGCTTTTTTAGCATATAATGTTAAATCACTTAACAAATCTAAATTATATTTATTCGATAGATATTGTGCTATAAGATAATCTATATCATCTCCACCCATCATATTATCTCCTCCAGTAGCTATTACTTGCAATATTCCTGTTTGTATATTTAATATCGATACATCAAAAGTGCCTCCTCCAAAATCATATACTAAATATGTGCCTTTACTATTTTTATTAAGCCCATATGCATAAGCTGCTGCCGTTGGTTCTGCTATTAACCTTAAAACAGTTAATCCCGCCATTTTACTTGCCATCATTATTTGCCCCCTTTGATTATCATCAAAGTAAGCTGGAACTGACACTATTGCTTTCATAATCTTCTGTTCTAACTTTTTTTCTGCCTGCATTTTTAAGCGATCAAATATTTTTGATGCAAGCTCAACTAAACTAAATCTATCATTTTTAAATATTATTTGAGCTAAATCATTAGATTGATCAAATTTAAGCGAACATAAATTATTTAACATTTCATTATTTACAATTTCTCTTGTTGTTTTCGCTAAAAATCTTTTTATTGACCTAATACTATTAGTTAAATTATCCTTTTCTCCTACAATTATATTTTTTTTTGATTTTATAGTAATTATTGACGGCAATAACTCACTGTTATTTTCCATTGTTATTATTCTAACTTTTTTATTTTTTGAAAATGCGACTAAAGAGTTAGTAGTCCCAAAATCTATTCCTATAATTAATTCTATTTTGTTTTGCGAAACTTTTGGTTCAACAATTTCAAAAACCTGCATTATTTACATTCTTGACTTTATTTCTAACATTGATAATAATATTATTAAGATACTTTAACCTTATAATAAGATCAAGAGCTTGATGAAAATTATTACTAAAAAAACTCTCTGCAATCTGGTTAAGTAGCTTAGATTTCTCTATAAGTTTTTTTTCCTCTATAGATTTTAATAAGTACAAATTATTAGTATTACTAATATCTTCTAATTGGTTAAAAATTTTTTCTAATTCATAACTAGATAAGTGATTCTTTACCAAATTATAATCCATCTTAATACCACTTAGCTCAAGCAAGTATTCTCCTCGTAAATAATCATCTTTAATAACTCGATATGCTTTATTAGCCTCAATTGAAATTGCTAGATATTTATTGATCAACAAAGGGTTATTTGCCCTGTCCGGATGATACTTTTTCTGCAAAGAAAAATATTTTTTATCCAAAATAACTTGATCTATCTTATAACTTTTCTTTATCCCTAACAGGTCAAAATAATCCATTTATTATTTATTAAAACTACTTAATAATAGCTACTCACTCCTAAACTTTACTAACTATTAATAAAGTAAATAAGTCTCTAAAAATAATCTTAAATTTTTATTACTAAATTCTATATATTAAATAAAAACAAACAAATTTTAATTATATTAACATAACTATAAATCTGTATTCTTAGCTCTATGCATTTTAATTGCTAAGTTAATAATATCATAAGCCTTTGCTGCTGAATCCCACCCAGTAATATCAGTCCACTTATTATCTTCTAACTTTTTATAATATTCAAAAAAATGATGAATTTTTCTTTTAGTTACCTCTTCTACGTCAGAGATATCATAAATTTTTTTAAAACTAGGATCAATCTTATCAATAGGAACAGCTAGTATCTTTTCATCTAAACCAGATTCATCTTGCATCAATAATACTCCAACAGGACGAATTGTGATAACAGCGCCTACTATAATTGGGTAAGTTGCCATTACTAACACATCTAAACAATCCCCATCCTTAGACAAGGTATTAGGAATAAAACCATAATTATAAGGATAAAACATAGGAGCTTGAATAATTCTATCCACAAACATCACTCCTAAATCCTTACTTATTTCATATTTTACTGGAAATGTATTCATAGAAATTTCAATTACAACATTAAAATCTCCTTCCTTTGTTTTAGAAACTATTTTTTTTATATCCACTTTATCTATATAAGGCTTAATTTTATAAACAATTCTACATTTTATTTAGTAGAATATATAATATTTTTTTTATTTTGCAATATTAGTTAAATTATATCCATAAATGTTTTATATATATAAATCTTTACTTTTAAAAAATTGTTATCTATTCTACAATATTACATAAAATAGATTGTATACTATAAAATATAATCTCAAAAATCCAGATAATAATATATATAACTTAGTAAACAAGAAAATGATTTTTACAATAATTTTTGCTATATTAACAGTATTAGTTTTAATATTAGGATTAATATCAATGGCCTTAGGTAACAAATTTAGCAGAAAATTTAATATAAAATTAATGTCGTTAAGAGTATCATTCCAAGCATTAACTATTTTAATGTTACTTATTTTTATGAAGCGTACTATTTAATAGTAAATGAAATATATCTTTTGCTAATTTAGATTAATTATTATCTTGCATTCAAACATCAATAATTATTAAATGATAAAGCTGTAATAAATAACCATGCCTATAACACACAAACCTAAATAAATATAGCTAAAATTAAATAAAATATTTGATACTAAAAAAATTGAGTATTACTATGAATATATTTCATTAAATAATATTTACTTTATGTATATATGTGTCTAAGTGATATGCCTAAAAGTTTAATAATAATTTTACTATTAACTTCATTTATTAAAAATGATATTTCATCGCATTCAAATTCAGATACTAGTTTAGCTGAATATAGCAAGAATAATATTCTTATAAATGACTCCAATTTACAAATACTAGCATTTTTTCGACAAATCTTTAAAAACCCTAACTTAGCAGAAAATACAAATAAAGAAATCAATACAAATAATAGTAATAACGATATTAATACTCAAGAGTCTTTACAACCTACAGGAGCTGTAGTTATAGAAAAAAATGATATTATTTTAGGTAATCCAAAAGCAAAAGTAGTGATAATAGAATATTTTTCTCCTACCTGCCCACATTGTTTTACTTATCATCAAAAAATTTTCCCATTAATTAAAACTACTTATATTGATACCTATAAAATAGCTTATGTAATGAGAGAATTAATATCTTGTAAACAAGACTTTGAAGCAAGTATTTTAGCTAGATGTCTAAAAGAGACAGAGACCTACTTAACACTTATGAATATTATCTTAAGTAAACAGTCAAAATGGGCATATACCAGAAACTATCATAAAAAATTATGTGATATATCAGTATCAAATAATATTACTATTGATCAGTATAATCAATGCCTAAATGATCATGAAATAATAAATACTTTAAAACATAATACAGAGATTGGCATTAATAATATACCATTATCAGCAACACCAAGTTTCTTCCTTAATGGAAATTTACTTACTAATTTAAATATTTCATTCCAATCTTTATCAAAAATCATTGACCAAGAATTAAGTAAACACTAATATAATATTATATATATAATTTAATTTATTTATTAATACCGATTATTAAAGCATTATCAAGACTAACCTATAGTATAATTATTAATTAGTACAAAATCTAATGTTAATAAACCCTTTAGATCAATTCAAAATTAAACCAATATTTGATTTATCACTCTATGGATATGATATTAGTATAACTAATTCATCAATATTTTTAATTATTACTGCGTTATCAATTTTATTATATTTTCTATTTTCACTAAAAAATAAGGATATTATTCCATCCAAGATACAAATGAGTGCTGAGATAATTTATAACTTAGCTAGTGAAATGGTTACACAAAATATAGGACCCAAAGGAAAAAATGTCATCCCTTTTATTTTAACTTTATTTATGTTTATAATAATATCTAATCTATTAGGAGTTTTTCCATATAGTTTTTCTACGACCAGCCATGTATCTATTACTTTGCCTTTAGCTATAATAGTATTTATCAAAATTATAATAATAGGATTATCCACTCATGGAGCTTGTTTTTTTAAGATTTTTTTGCCATCAGGAATCCCCTGGTGGCTATCTCCATTGATAGTTATAATAGAATTTTTTGTTTTTTTATCAAGACCTGCTACTTTAGCTTTAAGACTTGTATCTAATATAATAGCTGGACATATTCTATTAAAAGTAGTGGCTATCTCTTTAGAATCTATATCAATATATTTTAAAATATTACCTGGGGTATTTAGCATCATTATAATAGGGTTTGAAATATTTGTCTCTATTCTACAAGGATATATATTTGCAGTACTATCTTGTGTATATTTAAATGATGCTTTTAATTTGCATTAATTTTTATATAGAAATATAATGTATAAAATGAGTTATTTTAGCTCTAATTATTTTAAATTAACAAAACCAATATATAAAGTTGTATTACAATGGAAGAATCATCATTAAAATTTATAGCTATAGGTTTAATGTCTATAGGTATGTTTGGATCAGCACTTGGAGTAAGCAAAATTTTTGAATCATTATTAAACTCTATTGCCCGTAACCCGGCAGCTAAAGATGATTTACAACGAATGGCTATAATAGGAGGGGGTCTGGTAGAAGCAATGGGGTTATTTTCATTTGTTATCGCTATTTTAATAATCTTTATGTAGCATTATAAACCTAATTATTAAATAAAATGCCGCAGTTAGATATATCCACTTTTAGTTCGCAAATATTTTGGCTACTTATAACATTTATACTAACATATATATTTATTAGAAAAATAATAGCACCAAAATGTAAAGATATCTTAACCAAAAGAGATGATATAATAGCTCAACATATTAGTAACGCTAGAAACTATAAAAAACAAGCTGAATCTCTACAAGTAATACATCAATCTAAAATTAATGATATTAATTTATATATAGAAAAATTAAGAAAAGATGCAATATTATTATTAGATAATAAATTTGAACAAAAACAAAAAGAATTAAAAAAAGAACTAAATAATATTACAATAAGAGCTATTGCTGAAATTAAAGATGCAAAAAAATCATTTGCTATTAATGAAAAAAATGTTTGCATAGATTTAGCTAGCTTTATCATAAAAAAAATTACTCATGTTCAAGTAGATAAAGAATTGTTAAAAGAATCACTTAATAAGTTAAATTAAATTATTATGGATCATAATATTTGGATTACTATTAGTTTTATTACTTGTCTAGCTATCTCATATAAATCAGTAAAAAAAGTTATATTTGATAGTATTAATACAAAAATAGAAGAAATAAAAACTAAATTAAATAAAGCACAAGAAAAAGAAAAAGAAGCAAAAGCAATGCTAGAGAAAATAACAAAAGAAATGGATAATCTTTCTTTTTATAAAAAAAACTTAATACATAATGCTAAAGAAAGCATATCAGCAATGATAATAACTAGAACAAAAAAAATGGATTTAATGTTAATACAACAAAGAGAATATTCTATTCAATCTATTGAAAATATAAAAAGTAAAGTATACTACTCGTTAAGTAATAAACTAACTATACAAGTTGAAAAACTTTTAACTAATTACTTGTATAATATAAAAGATAAAACAGTTATTAATCAACATATATTAAATAGCATCAATAAAATAGTATTAAAATAATATTAAGTGAAAGAAAAAAATTCCTGATTATAATATTTATAGTCACTCCCCTTGCTATTTATAAATTTTTAAAATAGCTATAAAATAATATATTATTATTTTAGCTTGCAATATAACCACAGCTCTATATATAATGTATCTATGTCTTTTTATCTATTAAAACTATTGTAGAGTGAAGTATGGGAGATATTATAGATGAAGTAATTAATGAAAATAAATATATACAAAGAGTAAAGTTTTTTAAAAAATTATTACCCATTATTCTAATATTAGTTATTATTATTAGTTTATTAATAGCTTTGTTTTCATGGAAAGAAAATAAAACTAAAACCTATAACCAAACTATTGGCGATTCACTTATACTCCCATTATTTAAAAACGACATCAACAATCAGCTTGTAGATGACACCCTAAGTGAAATAAATAATAATGCAAAAAATCGTCAAAAAGAACTAGTAGCTATTAAGATAGTAAGTAGAAAAATAGAAGCAAATAACATTGAAGGAGCCTTAAATGATCTTGAAACAATTATTCTAAACAAACATTACTTAGATATAACGACAGCTTTTGCTAGAATATTCTGGTTAACATTAATCTTAGATATAGATAACTTATCAAATAATCAAGAAACTATGGCCCGTAATTATTTGCAATACTTTAAAAATAATTCACAACCTTTTTATATACATGCCTTATTAATAAAAGCATTATTTTATAAAAAAATACATCAAAATGATCTTGTAAAAACTACTATAGACTCTATACTTAACTCCTCGGAAGCATCAAACTTTTATAAAGAACAAGCGAAAGCTTTGTTAAGATCTATTTAATTCTATCAAAATTATGAAAAACTTATTCATTATCTCAGTAATATTAGCTACTATATCAGGATGTAATAATTTAACTAATTATAATAACATAACTAAATCAGCAGCAAACAAAGAATTAGTTCAAAATACTCTAAAATTACCAAACATATCTGATATAAGAAACAAAGCTATAAAAATACAATTTAAAGATAATAACTATTATCACTTATATTATGGATCAGATAAAATAATTGCAGAGCCAGTTATTGAAAATAATATAGTTTATAGCATCAACCAATTAGGGTTTATAAATGCTTTTTCACTTAAAACTGAAAAAACAATTTGGTCAACAAATGTTAATATATCTAGTCCAGACAAAAAAATAAAAGAATTTTTTTCTGGTGGAATATTAGTGCATAATGATAAACTATATGTTTCATGTGGAACAAAAGACCTTATTATTATTGATACTAAAACAGGATATGAATTATTAAGAAAAAAATTTGATGATATTATCTATACTAAACCTGTAATTTTAGATAATAATATATTAATCATACAAACAATTAATAACCAAATAACTTTCTTTGATATAAACAACTTTAAAGTATTAGCACGATACTATGGTCAATATAGTGACATAGGATTCATTTCTCTCCAAGGAGATTTTTCTCCTATTATACATGACAATCATGTTATAATTAGTTATAGTTCTGGTGAAATATTATGCCTAGACCTTAAATGTAATCAAAAATGGATTGCTCATGTTCACTCTGATTTCAATAAAAAATCTATGTTAGATATATCATCATTAATAACTAAACCAGTATTTATTAATGAATATGGTTATTTTGCTACTAGCAATAAAAAAATTATCAAAATTAACTATAAAACAGGAGAAATAAAATGGCAAAAGGTCTTCGAAAATGAGATTCAATCAATTTCAGTATATAATGATGACTTATTATTTGCTACTAATAGCGCTAATCAAATAATTGCTATTTCTACTGATAAAGGTGAGGTTACCTGGCAAGCTAATTTACATGAAAATAAAAAAAATAATAAATTCTATTTTTATAATGCAGCGTATTATCATCAACCATTTTTTACTCAAGAAAATAATCAACTTGTTTTAAATATACTTTCTTCAAAGGGATATTTATTTCAATTTAAAGCAGATGAAAATAATGCCCTATCATCTTTAAATAAAGAAGTAAATAAAATTACTAGAAATCACATAGCTTATCAAACAATTAATTATCAATTAGGGATCTTATATTTATTTACCCCTTCATTATTAATGGTATTTTAGCTTATTTAAAATCTCTAAATATCATTTTTTATATAGGTTTTATAGCTGTTATATAATGATATGTATCACTAAAAATTAACTATATAGAAATCTATCTAAAAAAGTTTTATAAATCTAATAATAACCTCTCAGGATTCTCTATAGCCTCTTTTATTTTTATTAAAAATGTTACAGCATCTTTACCATCAATAATTCTATGATCATATGACAAAGCTGTATACATCATAGGTCTAATTTCTATTCGACCGTCAACAGCTATAGGCCTTTGCTGATTATTATGCAGTCCTATAATTGCTGTTTGTGGTGGATTAATAATAGGAGTAGAAAAAAGGGAGCCATAAATCCCTCCATTAGTAATAGAAAATGTTCCTCCACTTAAATCTGATATAGATAATTTTCCTTCACGAGCTTTTACAGCTAGCCTACTTAATTCTTTCTCAATATCAGAAAAAGTTAATTTATTACATTCTCTTATTACTGGGACTACTAACCCTTGATTTGTTCCTACCGCAATACCTATGTCATAATAATACTTATAAATAATATCCTCTTCACTAATTTCTGCATTGACAGAAGGAACTTCTTTTAAAGCATTTACTACAGCTTTTACAAAAAAAGACATAAAACCTAATTTTACATTATATTTATTGATAAAATCCTCACGGTATTTGCTACGTAAAGCAATAACATAACTCATATCAATTTCATTAAAAGTTGTTAAAATTGCCGCTGTATTCTGAGACTGTTTTAATCTTTGTGCTATTGTTTTACGTAAACGAGATAATTTAACTTTTTTTACTGGTCTATCTAGATTTATATCTACACTTACAGGTTCTTCATAGACTTTTTTTGATTTTCTTTCTTCAATTGCATTTATAACATCTCCTTTATTAATTCTACCATCTTTTCCACTACCTATGATATTATTGGCTAATAAATCATGTTCTGCAACCATCCTTTTTACTGATGGAGGCATAGTTGATAACTTATCTGCTAATTTATTTTCTACTAATAAACTGGTAATACTTGTTTCTTCTTTAGTATTGATTTCTTTTTTAGGAATAGTATGACTATCGGTCTTTTCTATAGAATTTTGTAATAAACTGCTTGATGCATTAATTATTCCCACTACTTCTCCAACATTTACTGTATCGCCTTCTTTTTTACTAATAGACTCTATAATCCCATTTGATAATGCATTAATCTCTAAAGTTACTTTTTCTGTCTCTATTTCTAATAATAATTCATCTACTTTTACACTATTTCCAACTTCTTTATACCATTTTGCTATTGTTGCTTCAGATACTGATTCCCCTAGAACTGGAATTACTATTTCATTTTTTATCATTTTACTTTTCTCCAACTTAATATTTTTAATACTAGACTATATAATTTTATTTATAATAAAGCCCTATCTAAGAGAGCTTGTTGTTGCTGATTATGAATAGATTGATATCCTACAGCAGGAGATGCTGATGACTCTTTTCCTACATAACGAATGTTTTTTTCGATACCAACTTCATATAATGCACGATTAATCTTTTCACCAATATACTGCCAAGCTCCCATATTTTTTGGTTCTTCTTGTACCCATAAAAAATCTTTAGCTTGTTTATACTTTACTAGCAATTTTTTTATCAATACTGTATCCAAAGGATATAGCTGTTCTATTCTAATGATAGCAACATTATTAATCTTCTTTTTTCTACGCATATCAAGTATCTCATAATATAGTTTTCCCGTACAAAATATAACTTTTTTTACTAAATTTAGCTTTATAGTTATTTTATCAATTTCATCAATAATAGAAATAAAATAAGTCCCTTCATCAATTTCATCTATATTAGATACTGCTAGCTTATTACGCAATATTGACTTAGGTGACATTACTATTAGCGGTTTTTTAATACTACTTTTCACTTGTCTACGTAGTAAATGAAAGATTGATGATGGCGTAGTAGGATAAACTACTTGAATATTGCTCTGAGCAGCTATTTGTAAAAATCTTTCTAATCTTGCAGAACTATGTTCAGGACCCTGTCCCTCAAATCCATGAGGTAATAATACAACAAGTCCACTAGTAATTCTCCATTTAGACTCTGCAGCAGAAATAAATTGATCAAAAATAATCTGTGCCCCATTAGCAAAATCGCCAAATTGTGCTTCCCAAATAACTAACTTTTCTCTAGAATATAATGAATAACCATATTCAAACCCTAGGACTCCATACTCAGATAAATTACTATCTGCTATCTCAAAGAAAGCTTGTTCTTTTGATAAATTATTAAGTGGTTGATATATAGATAAATCACTCTGACTATGTAATATAGCATGCCTATGAGAAAAAGTTCCTCTTTCTACATCTTGACCAGTCAATCTAATAGCTACTTTTTCAGCTAGTATAGATGCAAATGCTAACTGTTCAGCACAAGCCCAATCTATTAACCCTTTCTCAATAACTTCTTTAGACCTCAAACTTAATAATTTTTGTAATTTTTTATTTAAATCAAAATTATTAGGAATCTTAGATAACTGATTAACTAATAGTTGTATTTGTACTTTAGTTACACCTGTTATAACAGGACTAACATCAAACTGATTAAGTTTTCTATTATTACTTTCTATATTATCTATTTTTACAATATCATTAGAAGCTTTAGCAAAATCTTCATCTAATTTCATCTTACATTGTTGTTGTAATAATGTATAAGCATTATTAGTTAAAATATTATCTGCTATTAACTTATTACTATATGCTAAAGACAAAGAAATCTTGTTATTAATAACATTATACATAATGCTCTGTGTATACATTGGATCATCTCCTTCATTATGACCATATTTTCTATAACATACTACATCAATCACTACATCTTTATGAAATTTTTGATGATATTGATAAGCAATATTCACTGTTTTAATTACAGCTTCTATATCATCACCATTTACATGTAATATTGGTGCATCTATTATTTTTGCAATCTCTGTGCAATACCTTCCTGCTCTATAATCTTTAGTATCTGCTGTAAATCCTATCTGATTATTAATAATTATATGAATAATTCCACCTACATTATAAGATTTCAATTGCGACATAATTAAACTTTCAGAAACAACTCCTTGTCCACAAAACGCTGCATCTCCATGCATTAAAATTCCAGCTATTTTAATACGATCTGTATCATTTATTTTATCTTGTTTTGCTCTTACTATACCTGCTAATATTGGATTAATAGCTTCTAAATGAGAAGGATTAGACATTAAAGACAAGTGTATTTTACTCCCAGATCTAGTATTTTTATCTACCTCCCAACCCATGTGATACTTTACATCCCCAGATATTCCTAATTCATAATTATAATCATTACTTCTTCCCATAAATTCTGAAAAAATAGTTTTATATGGCTTTTCCATTACTTTTGTTAAAGTAGATAACCGACCACGATGCGCAAGACCTAAAACTATTTCTTGTACGCCATTTTTAGCCAACTTATCAATCAACTCATTAAGAGCTATAACAGAAGATTCTCCTCCTTCTATAGAAAATCTTTTTGCACCTGGAAATTTTTTATGTAAATATTGTTCAAAACTTTCAATTTCTAATAAATCAAATAAAAAATCTCTTTTTTCTTGAGCAGAAAAACATTCTTTAGTATATAAGTTTTCAAAATCATTATAAAGCCAATTCCTCTCATCTTTATCCTTAACATGACTAAATTCACAACCTATACTACCTAAATATATTGTATCTAGCTTATTTACTAATTCATTAAAATTATTACATTTATTAAAAGCACTAAAACACTGTTCTTCTATAGAAAACTCCATGTTATTATCATTATTTGTTAATCCAAAATCTTCTAAAGCTAAATTCAATTGAGTCTTAGAGCATTTTTTTTCTAAAGATAGTGGATCTAAATTTGCTAATAAATGGCCCCGATCACGATAAGACGTAATCATCATTTGAGCTTTAAACATAATAAGCTCTTGATTTCTTAACATAAGAATATTACTATCCTTTACTATATTTGAAGATCGATTCTCTGCTCCTTTAGAAGAGATAATCCTTGCTTTAGTGTTAACAGGAGAACAAGCTCCCATTTTATCAAAAAATGAAATCCAGCTTTTATCTATAGATTCTGGAAATTTTAAATATTGTTGATATAGCTCTTCTATAAAAACAGAATTACTAATGAATAAAAAACTTGTTGAATCCATTTTACCATCCATGCAATATACCTACTTATGTGCTTTGAAATAACTTATACTTATAATATAGTTTGAAATAGTTTAATTTATATATTACCAATATAGCAATAAAAATAACTTATTTTCAAGAAAAACAGTATTTTTATTACTAAAATATTACTTATATTATTAACCTTATCTACAAATAATCCAGCTTCTACATTCCATCTAATGCTAATAAAAAAATAGTTATTATCTATAGTTATTATCTATAATAACTATATATTTTTTATACATCTAAATTAGTAACATTCAATGAATTAGCATGAATAAAATTCCTGCGTGGTTCTACTACACTACCCATTAAAGTAGAAATAACTTCCTCAGCTTCATCAATATCATCAATTTTAATTTGTAGTAAGCTTCTTGTGTTAGGATCTAAGGTAGTATCCCATAATTGATCTGCATTCATCTCTCCTAGCCCCTTAAATCTTTGTATAAAAAGGCCTTTTTTTCCTTTATCAATAATAATAGACATTAATTGAGTAGGACGCGATATAATATAATCATCCGAACTAACACAAAAAACAAAATCTTGATTAAAACTATCTAGTAATTCCTCAGCTTTACTTTTTAAATTAATAAATTCCTGAGAGTTAAGTTGATCAAAATAAATAATATTACTGTTTTTAATACCTCGAACAAAACGGAAAAAGTTAATATAATTCTTTCCAAAATCAATATCCCAATCTGTTTTATCTAGTTCCTTTGATAAATTATAAAGCTTAGAAACAGCCTTCATTAAAATTTCTTTCTTATCTTGTATAAAAAAATATTGATTTAGCAAATTACTAATAGCAAGCATCTCTAATATATCCCTATTAAAAGAATAGCTAGAAGCATTTTCTAAAGCCACTAAAAATCTTTCCACATTTTCTATAAAATCTTCCAATCGGGAAGATATAATTTTTTTACCACTGCTAAGAATTATAAAACTATCATTTAATACTATCTTTTTTAGATAGCTCAATAAAGCTTGCTCATTCTTTAAATATATTTCTTTGTTACTTCCTTTCTTAATTTTATATAATGGAGGTTGAGCAATATATAAATGCCCATTATCAATTAACAATTTCATATAGCGATAAAAAAATGTTATAAGCAGAGTTCTAATATGAGAACCATCAACATCTGCATCAGTCATAATAATAATTTTATGGTATCTTAATTTTGCTAAATCAAAATCACTGCTACCAATATTTGTTCCAAGAGCAGTTATTAACGTTCCTATTTGATCTGATACTAACATTTTATCAAATCTTACTCTCTCTACATTCATAATCTTTCCTCTTAGTGGCAATATAGCTTGAGTTTTACGATCACGCCCTTGTTTTGCTGTTCCACCAGCAGAATCGCCCTCAACAATAAATAATTCAGCCTTCTCTGGATTACGCTCTTGACAATCTGCTAACTTGCCTGGTAAATTTGATACCTCTAGAGCACTTTTACGTCTAGTTAACTCTCTAGCTCTCTTTGCAGCTTCCCTTGCTTTTGATGCTTCATATATTTTATCAATAATTATTTTAGCTTCTGACGGATGCTCTTCAAACCATTCCAATAATTTATTATACACAGCAGATTCTACTACTACCCTTACTTCAGAGGATACTAGCTTATCTTTTGTCTGAGATGAAAATTTAGGATCAGGAACTTTCACAGACAATACACAAGCTAACCCTTCACGTATATCATCACCAATAAAATTCACTTTATACTTTTTGTTTAAATTATCTTTTTCAAGATAAGTATTAACAGCCCTAGTAAGAGCAACTTTATACGCTGATAAATGAACACCTCCATCCTTTTGTCTAATATTATTAGTAAAACAAATAATATTTTCATGATAAGATTCATTCCAATGCATAGCACATTCAAATGTTATCCCTTTTTTATCGTCATTAGATTTTAAACAAATTGATTTATGCAAAACTGTCTTATTACGATCAATGAATTGTACATATTCTTCAATTCCACCTGTATAATGAAATACAGCTTCTTTAATATCAATACGCCTCTGATCAACAAAATTAATTTTTATTCCAGTCGTTAAAAAAGCTAACTCTCTTAACCTATGTTCAATAGTTGAAAAAGAAAACTCAGTAATCTTAAAAATACTACTTGATGGAAGAAAAGTTATTTCTGTTCCAGTTTTATTAACATTTTTATCGACTAAAGCTAAAGGTTTCTTAGATTTGCCATTTTCAAAATGAATACAATATTCATTATTATTACGCCAAATACGTAATTCTAACCAAGATGATAAAGCATTTACAGCTGATACTCCTACTCCATGAAGACCTCCAGAGACTTTATATGAATTTTGATCAAATTTTCCTCCAGAATGCAAATGAGTCATAATTACTTCTGCAGCTGAGATCCCCTCGCTTTTATGTATATCGACTGGAACACCCCTACCATTATCTCTAACAGTAACTGATCCATCTGCTTTTAGAGTAATATCTATTATATCACAATAACCAGCAAGAGATTCATCTATAGCATTATCTATAACTTCATACAACATATGATGTAGTCCTGTCCCATCATCAGTATCACCTATATACATTCCAGGTCTTTTTTGGACAGCTTCTAAACCTTTTAATACCTTAATGTCATCGGCTAAATATTCCTTTTGAGTCATTTTTTTTACAAATTATACGATTAAATACTTATTTAAGAGAATAAAAAAATTTTATTTTAAATTATATTATCCTATAATATATAAGAAAACTTATAGTAAATACAACAAAAATTATAGAGACCTATCTTATGCAATCGCTTTCTTTTATTCCTATATTACAATTAGTTAACTCTTATGATATTATTTTAATGGATATTTGGGGTGTAATTATAGAAGGAGATCAACCATATTCCGGCGTAGTAAAAATAATTAACCAAATAATTTATAAGAAAAAAGTCTATTTTATATCTAATGTTCCTATCCCAAGCTATCAGATAAAAATAAAATTAGAGAGCTATGGAATACTTAACATTAAAGAGTCGCAAATTATTACATCTGGAGATGTAACTAGAAAAGTTATTGCTGATTTATCAAAATCTACAAAACCAATAATCTATCATTTAGGAGAAGATAAGAATAATACATTACTATCCAACATTGATTATATTGCTACAGATAATATTAATGAAGCTACCATATTTTTGCTTAGTTTATACAGAAATGCCACTGACCCTATAGATGATATTCATCAAATCTTACAACAAGCATTAAAAAACAACCTAACAACTATTTGCTCTAATCCTGATATTATAACTCCTAATCATGGTACAATGATTTATTGTGCTGGATATTTTGCTAAAATATTTGAAAAATTAGGAGGAAAAGTAATATATACAGGAAAACCAGAAATAACCATTTATAATTTTATTTTTCAAAAAGAAAAAACTACTAAAAAAGATAAAATATTAATGGTTGGAGACACTTTTGAAACCGATATACTAGGGGCTTACAAAGCTAATGTTCACTCAGCATTAGTAACAAGCGGTAATACATTAAGAATTCATAATAGCTATAATTCTATCAGTAAAAAAATAAAAGCTATTACAAAATATGCATACAATATAGGAATTATCCCTACATATATAACACAAATTCACTAAATATAATTGATTATGATAACTATAAATAACTTAGTTATTAACAATAAAACTGAATCAATAGCTCTATCAAAAACAATAGCTACTTATATCAAAGCTAAAACTATAATCGCTTTTTTAGGTGATTTAGGTAGTGGCAAGACTTTTTTTTGTCGACATATCATAAAAGAAATATGTGGAAAAAAAACTCAAGTTAGTAGCCCTACTTATAATCTTCTTAATACCTACTACAGAGAAAACTTCATTATATATCATTTTGACTTATACAGATTAAATCATTATACAGAAATATATGAACTTGGATTTGAGCAAGCACTAAATAATCAAGTAATTTTAATAGAATGGCCTGAAATTATTTTACATCTTCTTCCTAATAACACTACTTTTTTTAATATTCAAAAAGCTAGTAATAATAAAAGAAAAATTACTATTACTACCAAATAACAAAATATATTTAACTAAAAAATTAAGCTCTTAAAAAGCTCTTATGATTAAAGAATAATATATCGTATAGTTTAACAAAAAGTTAAATCATTTAGCTATTCTCATTAACAACTATAATTTTTAGCGAAATACTTGTATAAAATATAAATTTATATATAATCAAGACATAAATTAACTACAAATAAATAAGCTAAGCAAGCAAAAATTATCAAAAGATTTATAAAATTGAAGTTATATAGAATATTATTACAGCTATTTAATATTCTCAATATAGTGTTAGCTTTTTTATAAATTATATTTAAGTATTTTAACAAATGCTATTAGCTCTTGATTAATAAAAACTATATTATTCAAAATATAATGCCAAAAGTAAAAACGCACTCTGGGGCAAAAAAACGCTTTAAATTAACTACGAATGGTAAATTAAAATCATCACAAGCTGGTAAACAACATTTTATGAGGCGTCGTACTAAAGCGCAATTACGTAATCAAAGAGGTACAACAATTTTAGCCCCTCAAGATGCAAAAAGAGTGATAAAAGTTTTCTTCCCTAATCGATAGTCTAATAGACATCTAAATTAAAATTACTTATAATAAAATTTATTTCACATAATAATTATAATGTTAAAGAATCATGACAAGAGTAAAATCAGGAAAAATATCTAAAAATAGGCATAAGAAAGTATTACAAATCACAAAAGGTTTTCGTGGAAGAAATAAAAATTGCTTTCGTATAGCTATTGAAAAGGCAGAAAAGGCTCTTTCTTATTCATACAGAGATAGAAGAACAAAAAAAAGAACCATAAGAAGCTTATGGATACAAAGAATTAATGCTGGAGTTCGTAAATATGGCATGACTTATTCAGAATTTATGGGTAAAATAAAAAAAATATCTATTAAATTAGATCGAAAAATATTGGCTGAGTTAGCGGTAAATAATCAAATAAGTTTTCAACAAATAGCTGAACAGGCTAAAAATATCTAATTTTAATTTTCAATTTCTATTATAAAAAATACTATTATCTATAGTTTATTTAGAAATAATAACTAGCACTTTTATAAATATAACAAACACTTATCAATGAAAATTTTTCCTCTAGGATCAATGTTTTTTTCTCAAAATTTTAATTTTGTAGGAGTAAGAAGGATTAGTTACGGTCTCTCTATATTATTATTGATATTAAGTATTATATTTATAATTACTATAAAATTTAACTTTGGCATTGATTTTATAGGAGGGATTAATATTGAATTAAAAGTAAATACAACACCAGACTTAGCATTAATAAGAGAAATATTAAAAAAGCTAAACATTGGAGAAATAATATTGCAAAATATTGGTACTAAAGAAAATTTAGCAATTAAGATAGGAAATATTAATAAAGAATTTGTAAACCATAATATTGATTTAATAAAAAATACTCTAATGGAGCAATTACCATACGCTGTTGATTTTCGTAAAATTGATTTTGTTGGTCCTCAGATAGGACATGAAATAATAAAATCATCTGCTATAGCAATATTATTGTCTTTTTTTTCTATAATAATCTACATTTGGATAAGATTCGATTTAATCTTTGGAGTTGGTATAATAATATCATTAATACATGATATTATCTTATGTTTAGGATTTATGAGTATCTCACAACTAGATTTTAATCTAAGCAGTGTTGCAGCTATTTTAACTATACTCGGATATTCCGTAAACGACTCAGTGGTAATTTATGATAGAATTAGAGAAAATTTAAAAAAATATTCCCAGAATGATATAATTAAATTAATAAATATAAGTATTAATGAAACATTATCAAGAACTATTATTACTGTAGTTACAACACTAATTGCTAATCTAGCTTTAATTATATTTGGTGGAGCTGCAATAAAAAGTTTTAGTATATTAGTTTTTGTTGGTATTATAATTGGAACTTATTCTTCAATATTTATTTCTGCACCTATTTTATTACTATTAAAATCTAATAAAATCTAATAAAATTGCTATGAAAATTACAGCAAATAATATAAAAATAAATAATATATTAGATTACTTAGGAGAATTATGGATAGTTACTAAGAACCCAGAACATACTAAACCAGGAAAAGGAGGCGCCTACGTACAAGTAGAAGTAAAAAACATAAAGAATGGTACAAAAACAATAAAAAGATTTAGTTCAACTGAAGAAGTGGAAAAAGCATTCATTAATTCAAAAAAAATGCAATATTTATATCCAGAATTAGATTATTTAGTATTAATGGATCTTCAAAATTATGAACAATCATTATTTACTAAAGATTTAATAGGCGTACATTTACCATTTTTAACAGATCGAATGATAGTCGAAGTTATGTTTTACAATGAGAAGGCTTTAAAAATAAAGCTACCAGAAAAACTTATAGTAGAAATTTATCAAACTGATCCAGTAATAAAAAGTGCTACAATAACATCATCATATAAATCGGCAATACTCACTAATGGAGTTAAAGTAATGGTACCCCCATATTTAACTATCGGTGAAAAAATAGTTATAAAAACAGAAGATCTGACTTTTATTGAAAGGACAAAAGATGGATAATAAAACAGCACTACTAATTAATGGCATTAGAGAAGCAACCCGTTTTTTACATCGAGACTATTTTGAGTTAGAAAATTTACAATCCTCTTTGCAAAATACTACTATTTTTTGTCATAGATCAATACAAAAATTAATAGAAAATTTACAAAGTAAATTAGAAAAATATTTTAACAAAATTATATTTAATTACAAAGAGTTAAATAATATCATTTATGATCAATCTATTATCTTGATTGAACCAATAGAAGGAATAAGCAATTTTTCTAGATCTTTACCATATTTTTCAACAATTGCTGTTAGCATCAAAAAAATAAACAATAATATAATTACAGAAAGGTGTGTAATTAATTTCCCTGCATTAAATGAAATATATTATGCAGAAAAAGGAAAAGGTGCTTGGGTAGAAAAAAATATCACTAACTCCTGTGGTCCAAGTAGAATAAGAGTATCTAATTTAAATAAATTAGATCAAATATCTATTGCAATTAATAATATTCAACAGTTAAACCTGATTAAAAAGATTCCTTACTCAAAAACTAAATGTTTTAATTCATATACTTACTCTACTACACTTTTCTGTTGTGGAAAAATTGATTTATCTATTTTTCCTCCAGACTCTTCATCATATTTAGCATTAAAACTATTAATAACAGAAGCAGGAGGAAATGTTTTTATATATAAAAACATGTTTATTGGTACAAATTATCAAATATATGATAAAATAAAAGAGTTAATGTGTTAAAATATAATTTAATAAAATTCACTTTAACAAAACTTATACTATATCGTTGAAAATATTTATTTAATTAAAACAATAGTTATATTTATTTGGTTTTTTAAGTAAATGAAAAAATTTACAATAAATTGTGATTTAGGAGGAGTAACGGGGCCATTTGATATATATATAGGAGATCCTGAAAAAAACCATCACCCGCTACATTTTCAATCTGACTGGTTAACTAGACACAGAGGAGGGTTTATACCTCCTGATATAATGGAGGCTATTAGTAAACTTCAAACAATTGCAAGAAATAATAATATAGAATTAGAAGAACTATGTGTATATGCTTTAAATGATATAGTACATAAACATGAAGATGATGAAGATGATGAAGATGATGAAGATGATGAAGATGATGAAGAACAACCTCTAGAAAAAACTGCTACCTCAAACACTAATGATAATATAACTAATAATACAATTCCTAATCGTCAGGCATTACCTCCTTCATCTGATAAATTACAGCAACAAAAAACTACTACCTCAAACCCTAATGATAATATAACTAATAATACAATTCCTAATCGTCAGGCATTACCTCCTTCATCTGATAAATTACAGCAACAAAAAACTACTACCTCAAACACTAATGATAATATAACTAATAATACAATTCCTAATCGTCAGGCATTACCTCCTTCACCTGATAAATTACAGCAACAAAAAACTGCTACCTCAAATACTAATGATGATAACCTAACTAACAATTATCAGAATATTTCTTCAAAAAAAGAGAAATAAAAAATAATAATATCCTTAAAATAAAATTCAAATACAATAATTTAAGATTATTCTGGTGGGACCGAAAGGACTTGAACCTTTGACCTAGCGATTAGGAATCACTTGCTCTATCCTACTGAGCTACGGCCCCTAAAATTTATTAAATAATCCTTAAAATAACGCTTGAAAATCTATTAATACAATTAATAATTTATACTACTTAGTCTTTACTTCATTTAATATATTAATTACACTTAATCAAATCTATAATTAAAGAACTAAAATAATATCAATTAAATATAAATTTTTTGTATGTTAGTATAATTACATATTAATAAATAAAACATTATCTTAGGTAATAAAAATAATACTAGATAAGCTTTTAATAATTCCTTTTGCCAACCAAATTAAATTAATTAACTTAAACCATTCCAACGTTTTATCAAATCAGTTCTTATATTAAATGGATCTAACATACGTACAACAGAGTGTAATACTATATCTTGAATAGTCTTAGGTTTATTATAAAAAGCTGGAATGGCTGGATTAATAATTACACCACATTTACTCAATTTCAGCATATTCTGTATATGAATCATATGTAAAGGACTTTCTCTAACCATTAAAGATAATTTTCGATGTTCTTTTATAGTTACACTTGCTGCACGTACTATTAAGTTATATTCATAAGAATGTGCTATCTCTGATAATGTTTTCATGCTACACGGAACAATCAGCATACCAGCAGTAATAAAAGATCCACTTGATATAGGAGCTGTTATATCATTAGCTTTATAAACAAAACTAGCTAGATTTTTAATTTTATTAATAGAATAATCAGTTTCAGCGTTAATTGTAATATAAGCTGCTTTTGAAATAACTAAATGGGTTTCTATAGCTAATTGCTTTAATATACGTAATAACTCAATAGCATATATTGCTCCAGAAGCACCTGTGATAGATATTATAAGTTTCTTTTTATAATTATTCATTTAAACAATAGGTTGAAAAATAGTTTATATTTTTGTATCATTAATATAAAGAAGTATTATTAATCATAATAAAAAGCATTTTAAATATCAAAGTAATATTTTAATACAGCTAATAAATTAAAAATATGATGAAAAAAAAAGAAAAAATAAAACTTAATGCATTAAAAAAAAACATCATAAATTAGACCAAGCTATTAAAATAGCTTATAAAAGACTAATAGATAATATGAATATCATTCCATTAAAAAAAAGAAAATTACTAATCAAACAAGAAATAGTGAAAATAGAAAATAATAATAAAAAATGATAATCAATAAAAATAATTTAATAATTATTATTAAGAATATTCTAATATTATCTAAATCAATAGCGATAATACATATATCAATAAGATATTTGAGATTGTAAATAAACTTGCTAATTAATTAGAGTAAAATTCTTTGTAGATAAGGTGATTTTTATAATATAGCTCTAAATAATTTAATATTTATTGAATCATATCTATTTACTATTTTTATATTTTATGTTAGTTTGTTAATCAAAAGCGGATGTAGCTCAGGGGTAGAGCGCTACCTTGCCAAGGTCGAGGCCAAGGGTTCGAATCCCTTCACCCGCTCCATATTTTATTGTAATAGTATTTATTGTATTTGGATTTATAATCTTTAAAAGTTATGTATAAAAAAATAAATTTACTTGCTACATTTGCATTAATTATATTACCAATAATAGTGTTTATTATGTGTTATCTCTATATAAGAGTATATGGCATAGGATTAACTGAGATATGTTTATTTATTTTAGGTTATTATGGATGTAATATAGCTGTTGGAGTAGGATTACATCGATTATGGTCCCATGAGTCATATAAAACTAATAAATATATAGAATTTATATTAGCTTTATTATCATCTGGTACATTACAAGGACCTATCTTATCGTGGGCATCAAATCACCTGAATCATCATAGATATACCGATACTGAGCATGATCCACACTCACCTTTTAAATATAAAAATCCTATCAAGGGATTTTTATGGGCTCACATAGGATGGATGCTAGTAGGTGAGGGGAGCTATAAATTTATTGACCGTATTACCATGGTTAAATTAGGAAAAAATAAGATTTTAAAATGGCAATTAAGATATTATTGGCAAATAGCAACTATAATGAATACTATAGTCCCAGCATTGGTAGGAATATTAATAGGGCAAAAATTATTATACGCATATGCCGGAATTGTCTTCATAGGGATGGCAAGAATATGTCAACAACATTTAACATTTTGTGTCAATTCTTTATGTCATTTCCTTGGTAGTAAAGGTTATACAAAAGGGACAGCAGGAGATATATGGTGGTTAGCAATTCTTTTGTTAGGAGAAAATTGGCACAATTTTCACCATGCTTTTCCATCAGACTATAGAAATGGGGTAAAATGGTATCATTTTGATGTTCATAAATGGATTATATATATAATGAACAAATTAGGATTAGCTTGGGATTTAAAAAGAACTGCGAATATAAGAGTAAATGCAAGAATTTCACAAACTATAGATTTATTTATCTCATCAAGAAGAGAGCAATTAACTATAATGTTAAATAAAGTGCATAGCTTAACAGAATCTATGCAAAGTAAAATTAAAGAGATTGATCAAACATCAAACTTATTTATTAAAAAATGTAGTAAAACTTATTTTAATTTAAATAAAAACTTAACAAGTTTAAACGATAAGCTTAATTTTCATTTAAAAGAATTAAATAATACTTCTGATAGGATAGTAAAAGCTTTTGCTAAAGAGGTCAAAAAAACTGAAAAAGCTGTTTATAAATTTTATTCTAATATAGAACATATAAAAAGTTATATATAAAATTTGATATTTTAAATATATTATTTTTATATCTTTACAAAACTATATCATTTTGATATCCTATAGGGAGACAAAGATTAATCATCATCCTAAATAATAAATAACTTCCTAAAAAAATTTATTTGGCAGCATATTAGCTAATTTATAATTTTATATAATATTAATTATTACTAGCTATAGTTAAAACACCAGTTATATAATCTAACATTATTATTTCTAACAAACTAGATTCCACAACATTAAATAAAAAAAATATGAAGAAATATTATAGAGATCTTAAAAAAAAATCAGAGCATTTTTCCAAAAAAGATGATAATAAAAAAAATATATCGTTAGAAAGAAAAAAGCTCAATCCAAATAAAGCTCTAAAAAATACCCCAATAGAAAATAATGTTAAAACTAATAAAGATAATGATGTAATTACAGTTACACTAAAACAATTAAAACAAAAATCACCTGAAGAGCTTCAAAATGAAGCTGAATCACTAGGGATTGAAAATTCAAGCTCTTTATTAAAACAAGAGTTAATATTTGCTATTTTAAAAAAAATCGTTGATCAAGGAGGACAAATTTCGGGTGAAGGAGTACTAGAAATATTGCCTGATAATTTTGGATTCCTACGTTCCCCGGACACTAGTTATTTAGCTGGATTAGATGATATTTATGTATCTCCTAGTCAAATTCGTAGATTTGGTTTAAAAAAAGGAGACACTGTAGAAGGGCAAATTAGAGCACCAAAATCTGGAGAAAAATATTTTGCTTTATTAAAAGTAAGCAAAGTAAACTGTGAAGATAATAATAAAGCTTACCATAGAGTACATTTTGATAATTTAACTCCACTATACCCAGAAAAAAAACTATCATTAGAAATAGATGGAAGTACTAAAGACTTTAGTACTAGAATAATTGAAATGGTAGCTCCTATGGGTAAAGGGCAAAGAGCGTTAATTGTTGCTCCACCACGTACAGGAAAAACAGTATTATTACAAAATATTGCTCATGCTATTACTACTAATAATCCAGAAGTATTTTTAATAGTAACATTAATTGATGAAAGACCAGAAGAAGTAACTGATATGCAAAGATCTGTTCATGGAGAAGTTGTAAGTTCTACTTTTGATGAACCTGCAGCAAGACATGTACAACTAGCCGAAATGGTTATTGAAAAAGCTAAAAGATTAGTAGAACATAAAAAAGATGTAGTTATACTATTAGATTCTATTACTCGACTCGCAAGAGCATATAATACTGTAGTTCCCTCGTCTGGTAAAGTATTAACTGGAGGTGTTGATGCTAATGCTCTACAAAGGCCAAAAAGATTTTTTGGAGCAGCACGTAACATAGAAAATGGAGGATCTTTAACTATTATAGCAACTGCACTAATTGAAACAGGCTCTAGAATGGATGAAGTAATATTTGAAGAATTTAAAGGAACAGGAAATTCTGAGATAGTTTTAGATCGTAAAATTTCTGATAAAAGAATTTATCCTGCTATTGATATTACTAAATCTGGGACAAGAAAAGAAGAACTATTAATAGAAAAATCAATATTATCTAAAATGTGGGTATTAAGGCGTATTATTAATCCTATGGGGACAATTGATGCAGTAGAATTTTTATTAGGAAAGTTTAAAATAACAAAAAATAATTCTGAATTTTTTACATCAATGAATTCATAAAAATATATCATATATAAAATAAATAACTTTAAATAATTTATAATTTTGGTTATATTTAATAAAATATAATAAATAACTTATTTATTTAGAGGATTATAAAATAATGTATAATAGAGCAAAAATATCGCTAATAGGGGCTGGAAATATAGGTGGGACTCTAGCACATATGATTGTAAAAGAAAATCTAGGAGATGTTATACTATTCGATGTTGAAGAACATAAGGCAAAAGGAAAAGCATTAGATATTTCTCAAGCAATTACACTAAATTATTCGGACATGTCTATTATTGGAACTTGTAAATACCAAGATATAGCTAATTCAGATGTAATTGTTGTAACAGCTGGAGTTGCACGAAAACCAGGTATGAGTAGAGATGATTTATTATCTATAAATGCTAAAATCATAAAAGTTGTAGCTCAAGGAATAAAAAAATATAGTCCTAATGCATTAGTAATAATAATAACTAATCCTCTAGATGCAATGGTATCTCTAATGCATAAAGTAAGTGGTCTATCTTCTCAGAAAGTAATAGGAATGGCTGGAGTACTTGATTCAGCTAGACTAAATAGCTTTATTTCTCAAGAATTACAAATATCAATAGATAACATAGATAGTATGGTTATGGGGGGACATGGAGATTTAATGATCCCAATTATAAAATATACTACAGTAAAAGGTATACCCTTACCAGATATTATAAAAATGGGTTGGTGTACTCAAGAAACAATAGATGCAATAATAACACGTACTAAATATGGAGGAGGGGAGATAGTATCTCTTTTAAAAAATGGATCTGCATTTTATACTCCTGCAGCTGCTGCTCTTACAATGATAAGTAGCTATTTATTAGATCAGCGTAAAATAATGTTATGTGCCGCATACTTAAATGGTGAATATAATGAAAAAGATATATATATTGGTGTCCCAGTAATAATTGGAAAAAATGGAGTAGAAAAAATCATTGAGATTAATTTAAATGATAGCGAAAAAAATAATTTCAAACAATCTATTGATAATATAAGAACATTAGTAGCATCAATTAAATAGTTGAAAATAGATAATTTAAAAACAATTAAAAGAATATAAAAATAATTAAGAATAAATTATAAAGTATAAAAACTATTGATATACAAGAATTATTAGGTTACCATTAATAACAAATATTAAATGAATTTAAGTAAGTTATAGTGTATAAATATTTAATCAAATTTTTAATCATAGTAGTAAATGTTGTTACAATAACTGTATCTTATGGTCACCAAAAAAATATATATAAACATAATACTCCATACTTAACAAATGATTTATTAAAAAAATCATTAAAAATTATAGCTTTTAGACATAAAATATTATCACAAAATATTGCAAATATTAATACTCCTGGTTATAAGGCAAATGAAGTAATAGTCCCTAGAGAGTATAGGGATCTTATGAAGAATACTAATAATAAAATAAGAAGAATTAACCTAAAACGCACTTCTGATAAACATATGACCATAAGGAATAGTTCTAGTAATCAAGAATTATCTACCTATAAAATACAGGATCCATATGAGATAAATCCTAATGGGAATAATGTATCATTAGAACAACAAATGGTTAAGATTTCCCAAAATCAGCATGACTATAATTTTGCATTAAAGAATTTCACTACTATTAATAGCTTAATAACACTTGTTCTAGGTAATCATAAATGAAATTTCTTTTATTTTTATTTTATTTTCTCAGTTATATTAGAATTTCCTACTGTTTAGAGGATAACTTTTATAAAGCAATAGAAATTGCAGCGCATGGTTGTAGGTTTCAGTCAGAAAGGATAAAAATTGCTTCAGAAAATCTAGCGAATGCTGATTCAACAGCTAAAACATTTAAGGAAGACCCATATAAAAGAAAAACTATTTATGGTACTAACCAGTATGATAGAAAAGCTAAAACCCATTTATTAAAAGTAAGTAGTGTAAGACACGACAAATCTCCTTTTATTATTAAATATGATCCCTATCACCCTGCTGCAAATAACTATGGCTATGTAAAATATCCTAATGTACAAATAGAAATTGAAAAAATTGATGCTCATGAGGCTGCACGAAGTCATGAAGCAAATCTAACTATTATAGAAATTACTAACTCATTAATCTCAAAAACAATAGAATTATTAAAATGACAATAGATATGATTAGTTCAATACAAAATATCTGTAATGAAACACAAAAATATAATAACATTAATAATGTTAATGTTAATGTTGCAGTAAATAATGCAATCAACTTTGATAAAATGGTAAAACAGCAATTTAACAATATCATAAAAACCCCTATAGATCAGCAATTTCCTATAAACATTAATTTTGATAATAACTGTTCTAATAAAAATACCGTTCTTGACATTGCTCAAACTATAAGGACTACTTTAAACAATTATGAACAAAAAACACAAGAATCAGTAATAGGAAAAGCTTCAATAGTTGATGTTCTTACCTCATCAACTGAAGTAAAAAACTTAATTGATGTTACTGTAAAAATACGTGAAAAACTTATGGAATCATGGGATAAAATAATAAATATAAATATATAAAATATATTTATTCTCTAGGTAATGTTAATAATAAATATACTCAATAAAACATTATCATTAAGGTTTATTATAATGTATTATCTCCTTAAACTGACTTAAATGAGATATTTGATGAACACAGCCGTTAAAATCAAATGTTGAATGACAATATATTTGTTTAAACCCTAGTTTTATTGCTTCTTTTAATCTAATTTCAGTATTAGAAACTTTTCTTACTTCTCCAGATAACCCCACTTCTCCAAAATATATACTGTTTTTTGCTAAAGGAATATTAAGTGCTGATGAGATTAGTGCAGCAGCAACTGCAAAGTCTGCTGCTGGTTCAGTAATTTTTAATCCACCAGCAATACTAAGATATACTTCATAATTAGTCAAATTTAATCCTAACCTAACAGCAAGTATTGCTATTATCATAGATAATCTATTTGCATCCCATCCTACTAAAGCCCTACGAGGAGTAGGCATGTTTGTAGGAGCAACTAAAGCTTGTACTTCTACTAACACAGATCTTGACCCTTCCATAGTAGCAAAAATAGCACTCCCACTTATATTATTTGCTCTATCCATCAACAAAATTTCAGAAGGATTTTTAACTTCTATTAACCCGGTACTAACCATCTCGAATACTCCTATTTCATTAATAGAACCATATCTATTTTTTATTGCTCTTAATATACGAAAATGATTATAATAATCGCCCTCAAAATACAATACTGTATCTACCATATGCTCTAAAAGTTTTGGTCCAGCAATCTGTCCTTCCTTGTTAACATGACAAGCAATTAATAATATTAATTTATTTTGCTTTATATAATTAATTAAGGTATTAGCAGAAGTTTTTATTTGAGAAACTGTGCCTTGCAAAGATGATATTATACTTGAAGTAATAGTTTGAATAGAATCAATTACTATTAATTTTAAATGTCTTTTATTAGCTTCGACCGTTACTATAATATCTTCAAGATTTGTAGATGATAATAATAAAGCTTTATTATTATTAACCTTTAGACGTTTTGCTCTTAACTTAATCTGATCTAAAGATTCTTCGCCTGTTATATATAAACAACCAATATTATCATTAGCTAAATTAGCTACCAATTGTAGCAATAAAGTAGATTTTCCAATACCAGGATCACCTCCTATAAGGACTGTAGAACCAATAACAAATCCTCCACCTAAAACCCTATTTAATTCATTAATTGATGTAGGGATCTTTACATAATCTTCTATATCTAAGTTATTATTAATAAAATTATCCAACATCTGAATATTCCCATCAGGAATACTACTTATATTCTTAAGAGGAATAAATTCTTCAAATAATGATCCCCATTGCTCGCAATCTAAACATTGCCCTGTCCATTTATTAGTAACTGCACCACAATTATTACAAGAATAAATTTTTTTATTTTTTTTCATATTGAAGAATTAATAACTTATTTTTACCATAATATCTTTCTTCTTTTAATCGTAAATAGTCATAGTGCTTAATTATATAACCTACAGACATTTTTACTACTATTATCGCACCATTACTCATCCATTCTTTAGTATATAATCTAAATAATACCTTATTTATAAGATCTGTATAATATGGAGGATCAATAAAAATAAGATCATACTGATATTTGGACTTAGGTAAAAATACAATATTAGCTTTTAAAAAATCGATATTTTTTATTATACCAAGCACAGAAGCGAACATTTTCGCTGCTAATAAATATTTATAATTAATATCAACTAATAAAGATCGTTTTGCTCCTCTAGACAAAGCTTCAAATGCTATAATACCTGTCCCAGAAAATAAATCTAATACATTACTACCTACTATAATGTCTTCTTTAGCAAATTTAGCTGACTTAAGTATACTAAATAAAGACTCCCTCATTTTAGAGGTAATAGGGCGATATCTTGAATCTTTATCTACCGGGATCAATCTACCTTTATATTTTCCTTCTATAATTCTCATAAAGATCACTAATTTGTTATTTAGTAGTATGTTAATACTTTTTTTCTGAGATAATTTATTAAGCTCTAATTACCGATAAATAATCTTATTAATAGTATAGGGAATTATACCTTCCCTATACTTACCTGGCTTTAAACTATCTAGATTATACTGACCATAACTAATTCTTATTAATCTATTTACTTGTAAACCAAAACTTGCGAATACTTTCTTAATTTCACGATTTTTTCCTTCAGACAATACTACTTTATACCACGCATTACTTCTTATTGATCTAATAAAGCTAATTGACTTTACTTTATATTGCATATCAGAGATTCTAATTTCTGTATTACTCAAATTAATAATTTTTCTTGCACCAAAAGCTCTTACTAAATAGACTCTTTCTATGTTATTCCTTGGAGATTCCATATAGTGAGCTATTGTACTATTATTAGTAAGTAATAATAAGCCTTCACTGTTTATATCCAATCTCCCTATAGATATGACCCTTGGCAACCTATCATGTAATAATCCAAACACTGTAGGTCTTTTTTGGGGATCATCATGACTAGTTATAACACCAACAGGTTTATAATATAACCATATCCTTGGGATAAGATTTGTTTTAATAATCTTATTATTAATCTTTACAATGTTTTTTTCTTCTAAAACTTTAAATGCAGGAGATGTAACAACTTGATTATCAACAACAACAAAACCTTGAAAAATCAACTCTTCGGCTTTTCTTCTTGAGCATATACCTGCAGCAGAAATAAATTTTGCCAATCTTACAAGCATAAAACCTCACTATCTATCGTTCTAATACTATATTAACTATTTTCTTTGATATTAGCACTATCTTCTTTATAGGATATTTTTGTATATGCTTTTTTATCACTAACAAATTAATTACAGTCTCTTTTATAAGATTATCAGAGTCATCATTAGAAAATTTATGTACAGCCCTTAACTTACCATCTACTTGAATTGGTAACACATAATCTCCTTTAGTCAATTTTGCTTCATTATAAACCGGCCATGGCAAAAGATATAAAGGTTTCTTATATCCAATATTTTGCCACAATTCCTCTGTGATATGCGGGATAAATGGATTTAACAACCTAATCATCGTAGTAATTCCAAATGCAATAACATTTTTATCTTCATTACTACTTGTACTATTTAAACCATTAAATAATTCTCTTATATGTGCTAAAGCTTTATTTAACCTATATGCGTTAATATCTTCAGAAACAAATTTTATTGTATTATGAATTAATTCTTGCAAGGGGCTATTTTTAGCATTCTCATCTATTTTATTATCTTCAAACTCTATATTATAATTATTAATATCAACTTTTATATTATTAATTAATCTAGTATAAACTAAATTTACTATCTTACTAATAAATTTTTTATAACTATCTAAGCAAGAAACCGACCATTCTAAATCCCTATCAATAGGAGTATCAGATAATGCCATTATACGATTTACATCTGCTCCATATCTCCTTATTACTTCATCTAAATCTATTACATTTTTCTTTGATTTACTCATTTTTTCTACTGGACCAACAGTAACTACTAAACCATTAGACCTACTAACTAGTTTTCCTTCCTCTTTCTTTACTTCGCTAGGAGATAACCATTTACCTGTATCATCTTTATATGTCTTATGTAAAACCATTCCCTGAGTTAATAACTGTTTTATAGGTTCTCTTATATTAATGTAACCACAATCGGCCATAATCTTAGTAAAAAACCTAGCATAAAGCAAATGTAAAATAGCATGCTCGACTCCTCCTATATATAAATCAATAGGCATCCAATAATCTGACAACTCTTTATTAACCATACCTGTATATTTAGGAGAACAAAAGCGTAAAAAATACCATGAAGACTCAAAAAAAGTATCAAAAGTATCAGTTTCCCTTATCCCTGGACCTTGACACTTAGGACATTTTACATATTTCCAACTTGGATGATCATCTAATGGATTCCCTAATACAGCAAAATTCACATCTTCAGGTAGTTTTACCGGTAAATCTGATTCTTTTACTGCTACTATTCCACATTTATTACAATAAATGATAGGAATAGGACAACCCCAATATCTTTGTCTCGATATACACCAATCACGTAATCTATAATAACAACACTTTTTACCAATACCTTTTTGTTCAAAAAGCTCAATTATATACTTCCTTGCTTCTTTTACACGCATACCATTTAAAAAACTAGAATTTATCATTATATCTTCTAGTTGATATATATATGCTTCTTTATCTAAATTAATCTTATATTGATTACTTTTTACAATTTGTTTAATATCAATTCCATAATTTTTAGCTAAAATAAAATCTCTTTGGTCATGAGCTGGACACCCAAAAATAGCCCCTGTACCATATTCGATCAGCAAAAAATTAGCAATAATTATTGGGATAGTTCTACTAGGGTCAAATGGATGAATAGCATAGTATCCTGTGTCTACAGCTTCTTTATCTTCTTGTGCTAAGATTGCGTCTTCTAAAGAAAAATGATCATATTTATCTATAAACCTATTTATCGCTTCCGTTTTTACTATATTCTTGACCCAAGGGTGATTATATGCTACCGCTATAAATGTCACCCCAAATAATGCTTCAGGAGTAGTTGAATATACTTCTAATTTATCATTACTATTTAAAACTTTAAAAGAAAAAATAGCCCCTTCTGATTTACCTATCCACTTTTTTTGCATTAATTTTACCTTCTCAGGCCAGCCATCAAGAAAATCTAAATTATTCAATAATTCTTCTGAATAATTAGTAATTCTTAAGAACCATTGCTTAAAATATTTTCTTTCTATAATGGCTCCTGATCTCCATCCTTTCCCATTTTCTACTTGTTCATTTGCTAATACTGTATTATCAACAGGATCCCAATTTACTACCGATTCTTTCTGATAAACTAATCCTTTATGAAATAACTTTAAAAAAAAACTTTGCTCATGCTTATAATAATCAGAATCACAAGTAACAATTTCTCTGCTCCAATCATATATAACACCAATAGAATTAAGCTGTTGTTTCATAACCGAGATATTATTATAAGTCCATTTTGATGGTGATAACTTATTAGCCCGTGCTGCATTCTCAGCTGGAAGACCAAAAGCATCCCACCCCATAGGATGTAAAACATTATACCCTTTAGCATGAAAATATCGTGCTAACACATCTCCTATTACATAATTACGTAAGTGACCTACATGAACCTTACCAGATGGATAAGGAAACATTTCTAAAATATAGTATTTTGGCTTATCTCCTAACTTATCCTTGGCTTTAAATGCAGAATCCATTAACCAAATATTCTGCCATTTCTTTTCTACTTCAAAAAAATCCATAATTTTTTAATATTCATTGTCGTATATTATACTTTTTCTGATAGATCGCTTTATCATTAAGAACTATTTTCTTCTCTATCATCAAAACTAATTTCTTATTTTTTCTTTAGTCCACCTACTTACCGTTCATAAATTTTTTTCAAATAAAGCCACATTTATATTATTAGAAAAAAACTATCTTTTGAATAAAAACAATAATTTTAAACTTACACTATCTTTATTATCAAGTTAGTATAGCAATAAGTAATAATCTCTCCTATTTTATTATTAGCAACATTTAAAACCATAAAAATTATACAAAAACTGATAAAATATCTTGCCTTTATTGATTTTTTCCTACCTTTCTTTATCCCTTATATCTAAAAGAGATCATATTTTGCATATTTCTCTTTCTAAACGTGAGACAGAATAATACATGTGTAAAAAAACTACTAACAATAACATTGCATATGCATAAATAAACTATTCTTGTTATAACGCTTACCATCACTGCAAAATAAAAATATTGCTACAAAAAGCACTTTACGCCTGTCCTTAATATACTAAAACTTCATCTATACTACAATAAAAAGATACTAGAGAAACCTTAAATTAAATACTCCAACTTTAATTAAAATAAATAATCGCTTTCTTAAGAATTATCCATGAGGTAAATCAGTGCTAGGAGTAGAAATAGAATGATCAAAATTAAAAAACTCAATCATAAAAATTTCTTGCTCATTAAATAATGTCTTAGGAAAAATAACACTATACTGAGAATTAAACGAATGCATTATATTACCAGGAATAATAACTGTTCTTGTTCCAACAGGGATTTTATTATGTAATGCATGTGAAAAAACTATAGGGTAATTATTATCTCCAATATTCATATTAATCTTCTTCTTTTCATCTAAAGAATTATATAAAACTTCTCCATTTTTTAGACTAGTTATTTTTGCATCACAAATTACCTTATGTCCACATAACAACGGTAATTGATAAGTGATTGTATTATCAAACATCTTTACATTTTCATTATCTACAAAATTTTCAGGCTTAATATCATGTAGTATTACTGACACTTTTACAATCTTATGTAAATCTAAAGAACTTGTTTGAGAATTAACCGCTTTTAAGTTAGGATAGTAATTTACTATATTTGCTGTTCTAGTTTGCCCTGTTTTCATTCCTACAATAACAGCATCAAGCATAGGTATAATTTGATTCAGTCCTAAAGTTATAGTTTTAGTGCCCTGTTCTATTATTGAGTTTTCCATATTAAATATAATATATTCAATACTAACTGTATGACCACAAGAAGCAGGACCTTTTACTCCTATACCAGTAGTCTCTATCTGAAACATTTTTGTTATTAATATATCTTTATTCAACTCAATACCTTGATCTGTTGATGTAATAGGGTAATTAATTGGTTTTAATAAATTCATTATAGTTTTTTTCCCATCTTCTGTTTTAACAACATTCAGTATTATATTAGAGATAGTTCTTTCAATAAAATTACCTTCTACTTTTATTTGTTCTTTTTTACCTTTTACTTCACTATTATCTAAGTTATCTTCCTTTTCATTAATATTACTTTTTTGATCTTCTTGTGGAGTTTTAAAATATTGAAAAATATTTTCTGGAATTGATATATTCGCAATAATTTGCTTAAAAATTAAATATATAATAACTATAGTCATTAAAGTTGTAAAAATTTTATTCATAAAACACCTACTGCGCTATTATATTTAATAATTTCAAAGAGAATATTATTCAGTAAAACAAACTATATACTCAACATTTTTTAATATTATTTTATATTGTATAAAATAATAAATCAGCTAATGTTTTAGTACTTCTATTTAAGCTTATATTTACTAATTAACAATGGTTGGTGGGCTTGGTAGGACTTGAACCTACGACCACTCCGTTATGAGCGGAGCGCTCTAACCAACCTGAGCTACAAGCCCTTTTAATAATACCCCTACATCAACCTTCCTTTTTTATTTAGGTAAGATTTATACAAATTTTTATTACCTTAGATAAAACCATATAATATCCTAAGTACTTTATAGACTCAAGCATTGGCAATTATATAAGATAATTTTACTGCGAGCAAATACAAATTTTTATCAAATATTGTTGATACTACAAAAATAAAAAAATGTATATCTAAATTGCCTAGAAAGGCTATAATAATATTCTTGGAATTAGATAATTATGCATTAATAACCCTTTAGGTGTTAATATAAAATAATTATCTTTTATCTTTACTAATCCTTTTTTAATATATAAATCTATAATTTCTAACTTTAAAACATCTTTTAGCACCAAACCAGTAAGTGAATAAAGCTTTGTCTCGCTTATTCCGTTAACTAACCTTGTCCCCATCATAATAATTTCTTCTACTATCTCTGTTACAGTAAGCTGTACTCTATTTTGTACTCCATGACCATTTTCTATCACTGAACTAATCCATTTATTAGGCTTATGTAACATGACTATAGAATATACTTTATTAAAGTTATGTATTCTACTATATGCTCCAGGACCTATACCAAGATACTCATTATAATTCCAATAAGATAAATTATGTATACATTTTTTATTTGATTTAGCATAATTTGAAATTTCATATCTATAAAAATTATGTTGTAATAAAAACTCATTAGTCCAATTATACATAACAATAGATTGATTCTCTGATGGCAATATTATCTTATTATTTTTAAATAATAAAAAAAAGATTGTTCCTTTTTCAATAACAAGTTGATATAGCGATATATGATTACCTGCTAAAGATAATGCAAGCTTTATTTCATCTTGCCATTCTTGAAATGTTTGTTTAGGCCTAGCATAAATTAAATCAAATGAATATTCTGGAAATATAGTACTAGCCGATTTTATAGCATTAATACTTTCTTTTGCAGAATGAGTACGACCTAAAATTCTTAAACCTTTATCATTAAATGACTGCGCTCCTATTGAAACTCGATTAACTCCTATTGCTCTAAATTCCTTGAATTTTTTAATTTCATATGAAGTAGGATTTGCCTCTAAAGTAATCTCACAATCATGCGATATTGTTGTTACCTTGGCAAGACTATTAATAATCCTGTCAACCATAAAAGGTTTCATAAGTGATGGTGTCCCACCTCCAAAGAATATAGATGATATTATTTTTCCTTTAATTTGATCAACAAAATAATTAATCTCCTTTAAATAACATTCTAACCATTGATTATAATCTATATTATTATTAACATATGAATTAAAATCACAATAAGGGCATAAAGATAAACAAAATGGCCAATGAATATAAATAGCTATATTTTTTTTCATTTTTTATATACTAATATTTAAAATAAATGGGACATGATCAGAAGTTCTGACCCAGTTTCTAGTATCAGAAAAAGAATTTATAGATTGTAACCTACTTTTTAAAGATTGACTTACCCAAATATGATCTAGTCTTCTGCCTCTATTAGAACGCTGCCAATCTTTATTCCGATAACTCCACCAACTATATAATTTCTCTTTTAAGCTAACAAAATAACGACCACTATCAATAAAATTAAAAGAATCTTGCAAATCAAATAAAGCTTTTCTCTCTAAGTCAGTATGACTAATCACATTTCTAAGTTGATAACTAGACCATACATCATGTTCATAAGGCGCTATATTAAAATCCCCTAATAATATTAGATTATTATCATATCTACGATTCAAAACAAACCATTCTTTTATTAGCTTAACAAAACACAGTTTATGCTTATACTTTAAATTCTTTTTAATATCAGGTTCATCTCCTCCTGCTGGGACATAAAAATTATGAATTTCTATATTATTAATTGTTGCTGATATATGTCTTTTGTCATCATTATATAAGTTTAATGAAAAATATTTCTCTATCGGAATTTTTGATAATATAGCTACACCATTATAGGATTTTTCTCCTGAAAATACTATATGTTTAAATCCTATAGATTGAATATAATTTACTGGAAAAAATTTATCTTCTGTTTTTGTCTCTTGTAAACAGATAATATCTGCTTTTTGTATTTGTTGTAACTTTTGTAATAAACTAATTCTTAACCGTATTGAATTAATATTCCAAGTAATAATTTTCATATAAAAAACACAAATAACATTTACTACACTTATATAATTTTCAACAAAATAGTTTTTATAAAACGTAAGATTTTTGCTTCCAAAGATATATTTTTATTGGCCCAACTCTTAAGCCAAGGAGCAGTTAACTCTAGCATATTTGTATTAGGAATAAGACTTTGTATGATTCCTTCTACTACAACCATAGTTTTTTGTAATAATAACAACTGAGGTTGAGTTTCCATACCAAATTCTTTAGTAACCATAAATAATTGTGATAGTAAAATACCTATAGATATTTTCTTTACCTGCAAACTTAGTATAGGCTCAGCTATGGCTCTACAGCTTTGAGCAAAATATTCTAGATTTGTATTAATAGGAATAAAACCTGCTTTATGATGAATCTCTGCAACTCTTTTATAGTTTCTTTCAAAGAATGAGTATAAAATTTCAGCTATTGCAAGTCTATCATTCTCAGATAGAATTCCTATTATACCAAAATCAATAAGAGATATTGTTCCATCATTTTTTACTATTATGTTCCCAGGGTGAAGATCAGCATGAAAAAAACCATCTCTAAAAGCTTGATTAAAAAATATATAAGCTATTTTTTGAGCAATATTCTTTGGATCTAACTTAAATTCTCTGATTTTTTTGCTATCATAAACTGATACACCACTAATCCATTCTAAAGTTAAAATATCTTTTGTAGTAAGATTCCAATAAATCTTAGCAATATGAATATTACTATCACCTATAAAATTATCATATAATCTAGATCCAGCAGCTGCTTCAGATTTTAAATTTAATTCTAGCTTCATTGTTTCTTTAAAAACAGAGACTACTTCTATTGGTTTTAATCTTTGAGATTTCTTCACTAACTTAGATATTAGTTTTGCTAAAATTTCAAAAAAAACTATATCCTTATTATATTGGTGATATATTTTAGGACGTAATATCTTTACTGCAACATCTTGTCCATTTATCAATTTAGCCTTATGTACCTGTGCTATCGATGCTGCAGCTATTGGAACTTCTTCAAAATAGGAAAAAAGCTCAAATATTTTTTTTTTAAAACTGCTTTCAATCTTATATTTAACTATTTTACTATCAAAAGGAGGAAGTTTATCTTGTAAGAGCTGTAATTGTTTAGCTAAAGGTTCTCCTAATAAATCTGGCCGTGTAGATAAAGTTTGACCCATTTTTATATAAATTGGCCCTAATTCAATAAAACTCATACTTAACCGCTCTTCAAAATTTCTCTTAGGCGATCTAAATATTGTTATAGGATAAAAAAATAAAGATAAAATATAAATTATAACTTTTATAAAATATGGGACTTTAATATAATCTTGTTTAGTAATAATTTGATATTTACAAATAATAAAAACAATTTTTACTACCACTAAGATTGACCTTAGAATATTAATCATATTATTATTCTCTATTTATTAACTACCAAACATTATATTTTATTATTTACTATAATATAGTAAAGTTTTTTCTTCTTTAACTTTCATAAGTTATCTTATAGAAAATTAAATATTTAAAATATTCTAAGATTATAGCTTTTAGAAAATCACTATAAATCAAAATACTTTATTAAATCTTTGGCAGATAATTTTTTACGAGATTCTTTTGGCATATCTTTCTCTATTTTACCATGATATAGCATTATTGTTCGATCCCCATATTCAAGTGCTTGAGACATACTATGGGTAATCATTAATGTAGTAAGTTTATACTTTTTTATAATTTTATCAGTAAGCCTCATGATTTTCTTAGCAATCTTTGGATCTAATGATGAAGTATGTTCATCAAGCAATAATATTTTAGAATCAATCAATGTTGCCATAATAAGACTTAAAGCTTGTCTTTGTCCACCAGAAAGTAAAGATACTCGATCTATCAATCTATCTTCAAGACCCATTTCCATTTCTGATAAAGCTTCTCTAAATTTATCTCTAATTACTGTGTTTATACTTAAAGATAAACCTCTTGCTTTTCCTCTTTTATAAGCAATACTCATATTTTCTTCTATAGTTAAATCAGAAAAAGTTCCTATAATAGGATTCTGATATACTCTTGAAATAAATTTTGCCCTTTGTTCTGTAGACCAATTAGTAACATTTTGTTGATCCAATAAAATTTTTCCTTTACTCAATTTTACATCACCAGCTAAAACATTCATTAATGTTGACTTTCCTGCTCCATTACCCCCTATTATTGTGATAAATTCACCGCAACTAACTTTTAAATTAATTCCTTTTAAAACATAATTTTCAATTTTAGTACCTTTATTAAAGAATACATGACTATCTTTTAGCTCTATCATAAATAATTATGAATCACCATTTTTTTTGAATTGTACAATCGCAAGAGTAATAATCACAAGAATTGAGGTTATTAAATTAAGATCTGATGATTCTAGTCCAATATCATGAGCATTCAAAGCTAAAGCAATAGCACATCTATACAAAATAGATCCGATACAACATAAAACTAATGAAAATAGCATTCGTTTTAAATATATAACAGCCTCTCCTATTATTACCGATGCAAGTCCTGTTATTATTGTACCTGTTCCCATCAAGATTTCTGCAAATCCATTAGCTTGTGAAAATAATGATCCTGCTAAGCTAACTATAGAATTACTTAAAGCTAAGGCTACAATTTTTAAAACACTTACTTTTATTCCATAGGTACTACTTACCTTACTATTTATACCAATAGCTCTAATAGCTAAGCCAAAATCAGATGCAAAAAAACGAGTTAAAAATAAAATAATTACTACTACAATTAAAAAGGTTATCAATATAATAGACTTATTACTATATATAGTACCTAAATCAATAATTGATATATTAGGCCTACCCATAATGCGTAAATTAATTGAATACAAGGCTGTCATAGTTAATATCCCAGACAATAACCCCATTATATTTAATTTTATATTTAACCACCCCGTAACTATCCCTGATAAAGCTCCAGCAAAAAATGCACTAATCGTTGCAATATAAGGATTATATCCATTTAAAATCATAGTAACAGAAACGGCTGCTCCAAGAGTAAAACTTCCATCAACTGTTAAATCTGGAAAATCTATAAGCCTAAAAGTAATAAATACTCCAACTGCAACAAGTGAATATATTAAGCCTATTTCTATTACTCCAAAAAACTGCAGTTGATTCATTTATTTATTTATTTTTTATTAATTATTTTAACTTTTGTATATTTAATTGTTCTCCTACTTGATAATTTATTTTTATCTCATTAACCTTTGCTAATTGAACAGGCTGAATTTCTTTACCTTCTATTGAATCAGCTATCATATTCGCTAGCTGCTGGCCACAACTAAAATAATTTGGACCATACGAAATAAAAACTCCATGAGCAACCAAGCTAGAATCATTAGATATCAGAGGAATATTTTCCTTTCTTGCTATATTAACAATAATATCAAGTGCTGAAACAATAATATTATCTTGAGGAATATATATCATATCTACTTCTTTTACTAATTTTTGTAAAGCGATTTTTATATCACTTAAACTTGTGATAGCAATAACCTTACATTGAATATTGTTTTTAAATAATATTTTTTTTAATTGATCTATATTCTGTATAGAATTTATTTCTCCAGAATTATGTACAACCCCAATTTTTTTTAAATTAGGAAAAAATTTTTTCACCTCATTTATCAATTCTTCGATAGGAGGCTTATCATAAACACCTATTATATTTTTTTGGTTATCTATTTTTGCTGCCACTGGATCTGTTACAGCAATAAAAGCTATAGTAGTACTATTATTTGTTCTAGCACTAATATTAGTTAAAACTGCAGGAGTGGCTATTGCTACCATAAAACTTGGCTTTAATGAAGCATGATATTTGGATATTTGAGCACTATTTGAGATATTACCTTGAGCATTATTAACCAACATTGTTGCTTTATTAGGCAGTATTCCTCTTTTAACTAAAGCTTCTTCTAGTCCTTTGAACGAATCATCTAATGCTGCATGATGTAAATATTGATTAACTGTAATAATAATTTTTTCACTAGCATTGCTAACATTTACTCCTGCTAAAGTTAACATAACCGACAGTAATATAAATACTTTCATTCTTTATCTACTATTTTAGGTGATACTCCTGCTATTTCTTTAGGAATAACTAATTTAAATAAATTTATTGCTTTTTCATTGATAAGAAAAGTAACTTTCTCTGGTTTTTGTATAACAATTTTTGATTGTCCTCTAAGAATTTTAACCAGTGCTTGTCCTGCTTTCCACCCAACATCATATTGACTATAACCTATACAAGCAACTATGCCATTTTTTACTGAATCAGGGTCATTAGAAAATACTGGAATTCTATACATACGCAATAGCTGAACAATTTTTGCAATAGAAGAAAAAACAGTATTATCTGAAGGAATATATATAGCATCCACCTTTCTTATTAAAGATAAGAATGCTTGTTCAACATGACTAGAATTAACAACATTTACTTCTACACAACCAATACTATCATGTAAAGTATTTTTTATATAGTCCTTAAATAAACTAATAGTTTTATTTGAATTAAATTCATAACCATTATATATAAAACCTATATTCTTTATATTTGGGACTAATAGTTTTATCAACTCAACTGTTTCTGGAATGAGTGGGCTATCTATAGAACCTGTAATATTGTAAGTAGGTGTTGATAATTGTGACACTAAACCTATCCCTACTGGATCAGTCACAGAGGAAAAAACTATTGGGATTTCTCTGTCATGTATAGCATTAATTATGGCTTGAGCAGATTGTGTTGATATAGCAATAATCGCATCAGGATTAATAGCTTGAAATTGCTGTGCAATTAAAGTTGCGGTAACAATACTACCATGAGCATTTTTGTTAATTATCTCTAAATTTTCACCTAAAAAATAATTATTTTTAGCTAAAGCATCTAATATACCTTCCTTTGCTTGTTCAAGAGAACAATTATCAGCAATTTGTGTAATCGCTAAAACTTTTTTGCTATAACTATTAGCATAAGAGATATTATTATATAAACTTAATGCAAATATCAATATCCATACTAAATTTTTCAAAAAATTTATTACATATTCCATTTTTAACTATAACTTAAATAAAAAGTTACAACAATATCACCAAATAATTCAACTCACTTTATCAAAAAGTATAAAATATTTTAGTTATTACAGCAAAGCAACTAAAAAATAAAACTATATAAACTTAAAATCAATAAATTTTAATACTATCTAACTAATAGAATACAAAGAATTAATATCTAAATAATCTAGATAAAATTTTTCTCCTATTTCAACTTTTGCTAAAAAAAGACTATCATAAAATTCAACTGGAAGAAAAATTATTACCACACTATTACTATAGTTTTCTATCTTATTTTTATTTTTTAATATATTTATAATTTGATCTAATTCTTCTATATTTTTAGGATATAACTCAATAGTAGTTTGCTGCTTATCAATAAATTCCTGGATTGAAAAAAAATTTTTTGCAACAATCCTAGCCCCAACAGAATCCTTATAAATATCACAACTAATAACAACTAAATTCTTAACACTAAGATAACTAGAATAATTTTTTATGACATCTTCATTAAAAATAAAAACAGTATATATACTATATATATCGGAAATAAACAATTTAATAAACCTACCTTTTGAAGACATCTTTGACTCTTTTTTTATAATTACTCCTGCTGCTTGTAGTTGATGTGTTCCATTATTTAGTTGATTATTAATATAATATGAATTTTTTATTCCTAATTTATCAAGACTAATCTGATAAACATTTAACGGATGATAATTCAAAAAAAAACCAGTAGCCTCAAATTCTAAATAGGCTAATTCATATAAAGGAAGAGTTTTTATTTCTAATAATTCAGGTTTATTAAACTTTGTTGAAAATAGATTAATCTGTTGCGACTGATTTTCACTATGATAAAAACTTCCGTAAGCTATAATTTGTGATATATTATGCAATAACATATTACGATTCTTATGTAATGAATCAAAACATCCTGCTTTTATAAGATTTTCTACTAACTTTTTATTAATAATGCTATTATCTACCCTTTCTATAAAATCAAATATACTTAAAAATTTTCCATTTTTTATTCTTTCTCTTTCTATTTGAGTACCAAAATTAACTGGCACATTATTTATTGCGCCAAGAGCAAAAACTATAACTTTTAATGTTATACTACTAGAATCATTATTATCTTCAAACATAGATTGAATAGTAAATAAACCACTAGAACGGTTTATACAAGGAGGTATCATCTTAATCTGACAATTTTTGGCATCTTCTAGAAAAAAGAAAACTTTATCACTATTATCAATATTAAAATTTAAAGAAGATACTAAAAACTCTATAGTAAAATTAGCTTTTAAATATGCAGTATAATAAGAAATAACAGCATATGCTGTTGCATGAGATTTATTAAAGCCATAACCTGCAAATTTAGCTATAGTAGTAAAAATAGAGATTGCCTGTTCTTTACTAAAACCATTAGATAAAGCACCTGATATAAATATCTCCTCTTGAGCCTGCATTTCTGATTTTACTTTTTTCCCCATGGCTCTTCTTAACAAATCAGCAGCACCTAAAGAATAATTTGCAAATTTTTGAGCTATTTCCATTACCTGCTCTTGATAAATAATAACACCATAAGTGCTTTTTAGTATTGGAATAAATAGTTCATGTAAATATTTTGCTTCCTGTTGACCATGTTTACAAGCAATATAAGTTGGTATATTTGACATAGGACCTGGTCTATATAAAGCTCCAAGCGCTATGATATCATTAATATTATCTGGTTTTAATTGTCTAAGAGTATTTTTCATCCCTACGCTTTCAAACTGAAGTACTCCATTAGTGTTTCCTAAAGATAATAAGTTATATGTTACTTGATCATTAAAAGATAAATCCTTTAAATTAATAGTAACCTCTCTTTGCTCTTTTATTAACATTAAGCATTTATTTATTATACTAAGTGTCTGTAAACTAAGAAAATCAAACTTTACAAGACCAGCTAATTCAGCGTACTTCATAGAATACTGCACTATATTCATTTTAGAATTATTATCTCTATAAAGAGCAACAGTTTCTATTAACGGCTTATTAGAAATTATTATCCCTGCTGCATGAGTAGAAACATGTCTATGTAGTCCTTCTAGTAATAAAGATATTTCAAGTACCTTTTTAATTAATGTATGTTCTCCTGATAAATTATAAACACCTTTTCCTGCGATAGCACTTTTGAGTTCTGGTACATCATTTATAGCTTGTTTTAATGTAATAGGATTTACAGTATTAAAAGGAACCAAATCTGTTAAATAATTAGCAAAAACATAATTAAGGTTTAATACTCTAGCAACATCTTTAATAGCTGCTTTAGCCTGCATCGTTCCAAAAGTAATAATTTGCCCAACATTATCTGCTCCATACCTAGAACAGACATAGGATATTACTTCTTCTCTTCTTTCTTGACAAAAATCAATATCAAAATCTGGTATAGATACTCGTTCTGGGTTTAAAAATCTTTCAAATAATAAACCAAATCTTATTGGATCAATAGCAGTAATATCTAATACCCAAGCAACAATTGATCCAGCTCCTGATCCTCTTCCTGGGCCTACTATTATTCCTTGTGATTTACTCCACTTAATAAAATCAGATACTATTAAAAAATAACCTGCAAAATTCATTTTACAAATAACATCTAATTCATAATTAAGTCTTCTTTGATAAAGATTCTTTATATCTAGCTGTTTTTCCGTTGAAGTTTCTTCTTGTTTGAATTTTATTCTAAGCTTTTCAGCAAGTCCTAGTTTTGCATTAGTTCTTATAATATCGTGTTCTGATTTTAAACTAACAGAAAATTTAGGTAATGAAGGTTTCTGCTGTTCAGCTTTAATATAACAACGTTTTACTAAATGAACCGTATTTTCTACAGCTTCTGGTAAATCAGCAAACAGTTTTACCATTTGTTGAGAATTTTTAAAATAGCATTGATTACTTACACGCTTTCTATTTACCTCACTTTGTACTACACCTTCTGCTATACAAAGCAATACATCATGCACATCATGCACTGTTATATCACTAAATAATACTTTATTCGTTGCTATTAAAGGAATATGCAAATCATTTGCTATTTGCAAATATCGCGATTCTATCTGTTGCTCTTTAACAAGTCCATGGCGCATAATTTCAAAATAGAAACGATCACCAAACAAATCTTTTAGCTCTCTACTAACTAATTTTGCTTCTTCATAGCAATTATCAAGCAATAATCTCCCAACTATACCTTCTACATATGATGAAAGTACTATAATGCCTTGATTAAAATTTTTTAAATCTTCATATGTAATATAATTAGATGTTTTTCTATCATTTTTTAGAAAACTATAGCTCACTAGCTTTAACAAATTTTTATAACCTATCTTATCTTTTGCTATAATTAGTATCTCTGAAAAAAACTCTCTTTCCCTATTTTTAAATTCTATATTCAATATAGCACCATGAATTGGATGAATAGAATTTTTTGTAGCCTTTATTGAAAATTCAAGAGCTCCAAATAAGTTACCACGATCAGATAAACATACAGCCATCATCCTATTATCCTTAGTTAACTGTATTAAATTATCGATCTTTATACTACTTTCTAATATTGAGTAAGAACTTTGAACACGAAAATGTATAAATTTACTCATTGATTTATTTACTTACAAAAATTTAATCTCTATGTTTGTTAATAATTAAATTGTTAATTAATTTTACAACTATTTGGTAATAAATGTTTATTCATTACTTACTTTTCAGTATTTATACTATATTATGTAAATAATTATAATATAAATAATCCAATAATTCCTCTACTATAAACTAATATCATGCTAGATAAAGCGATTTACTTAATAAATATACTATGGAACTATAGTATAATTATAATATCTAATAATGAAGTTAAAATAAGTAACATAATTATAGCTATATTAATACTATTAATAAGCATTAAATTTTCGCGTCTATTTTTATCTTTTATATCTAAGCTATTAAAAGCAAATTTAAAAAATAACTCTCATACTATAATTATTTTTGAAAAATTAATATTATACCTAACTTATATATTTATAACAATAATTGTACTACAAGTAGCAAATATTCCGTTAAGCATCTTTGCTTTTATTGGAGGAGCTTTTGCTATTGGATTTGGACTAGGAATACAAGGATTTATGAATAATTTAATTAGCAGTATAATTATACTCCTAGAAGGAGCAGTACAAATAGATGACTTAATACAAGTTACTAATGTATCAGGAAGAGTAAAATCAATCAACATTAGATCAATAATACTAACCACAAACTCTAATTCTCAAGAAATAGTTATACCTAGCAGTGTAATTATTCAAAGCAAGGTTATTAAATGGCCAGTAAAAAAAGCAAGCGCTCATTATCACTTGTTAATTGAGATAATGAAAACAGATAATGAAAAAATAAACCACACTAAGATTATCTCATTATTAAAGAAATCTGCTCATAAACTAAACTTCATTATCAATCCCGAAAATTTAAATATTTTTCTTACAAAAATAGGACAAAATTCTGATCAGTTATTTTTCAGTTTTTTATACGATATAACTTTAGTTAATAATATAGAGAAAATAAAAAATGATATTAATTTTATGCTACTTAACTGTTTACCGAATAAATTCTTTGTTATATATGGCTAAATTATAGAAATTTTATCTAGCGAAAGATCATATCTAATACTATATAATCTTTGATTACTTTAACGTAATATAAAAATAATATGTAATATAATATGTAAATATAGCAAATATTGCTGCTAATATATCATCAAACATTACGCCAAATGCATTTTTCATTTTTGAATTTACTAAATTAATTGGCCATGGCTTAACTATATCAAAAAACCTAAATAATAAAAAAGGAACTAAAAAGTAAAATAATTCTTTAGCCCTCATTAAGTAATTATTTAAATCACATTGAATAGTAAAAGAAAAATTAATACCAACAATTACTAACATTTGTCCCACTAATTCATCAATAACAATTTCTCTAGGGTCTTTATTCTTTAAGGACTTAATATAGATATCAGTACAATATAAACCTAAAAAAAATAAAATAAGAATAAAAATAAATATGGTAGGCACCATAAAACAATAAAACTTGGAATCACTACTGCTTAAGAAAATAACTGCCAAGCCATGTATAATAGGCAATGCTCCTAATGATCCCCAAGTCCCAGGCATAATTTTAATTTTACCAAGATAAAATGCAGTCACTATAAATTCAATTAGTTTATGAGTATTTTTCATTAATAAATAAATCCTTTCTAAATATCTAGAATTAGCATAAAATTGATACAATATAATAAACTTATTTTTCTAATTTAGAAATCTAAATATTTATAAAAATAATGTTAAATAAAATTTAAAAATAAAAAAATATAAAAAATACCTACACAAAATAAATAAACATATATATTATAAGTTAATATAAAATAAATAATATTTTAGAGTGAGGTGATTTTATACTAATACATCAAACTTATATTGATTTATATTTTGAATAGCTTGTTTAATGCCAATAAAACATTAGTAACTTTAAAGAATATTATACTAGGTAATAATAATTATTATTATATATTTAAATTTTAATATAAAAAATGTTAATAATAAAATATAAAGACTATAACAATAATTAACCTCAAATATAAAAACTTACCATGGAACTATTGGTTGTACTAAAAAGTTTTCTCTCCCTCATATTTGTTTGTATTATTATGTATGTATTATTAAAAATAATACAACGTTATACAAAGATAGGATTTAGAACCAATAATAACAAAAAATCTAATTTTAAAATAGAAAATATAATATATATAGATGCAGAAATGAAAATTATTAACCTTAGTTATCAGTCAGAAATAACTTATATTATAGCCGTAGGTAAATCTTATTCTTTTCTAATAGATAAGCATAAACTACTAATAGATAAGAATAAACTAAAATAGATTGAGTTTATTATTGATAAATATCAAAACAAAATCAAAAATATAATGAATAACTACTTTAATAAAAATTATTACCTTAGAGATTATATAAAGCTGTTAAAAATATTGGCTATTATTGCTATAATATTCCCTAGTAATCTATTTGCTGAAGAATCACTTGTTACTGAACTTGAACATTTATTAAGTAGTAGCTCTATGACTAATAGGTTATTATATTTATTTATATTAATAACAGTATTAAGTTTAGCCCCTTCAATACTTATAATGGTTACCTCTTTTATTCGTATTTCTATAGTATTATCAATATTAAGATCAGCTCTTGGCCTTCAACAAACCCCTCCTAATCAAGTGATAGTCAGTTTATCACTATTTTTAACCTTATTTATTATGACTCCTACCTTTAATGAATCCTATACAAAAGGTATAAACCCTATGATTGAAGAAAAAATTACTGTAGAAGACGCATTGCCGATTATTGCAAACCCATTTAAAGTGTTTATGATACATAACACTAACGAAAAAGATTTAAATTTATTTATCTCTATTGCAAAACTAGAAATTCCAGAAAAAAATATAAATTTACCTTTACAAGTAGTTATTCCTTCATTTATGATAAGTGAGTTAAAACGTGGTTTTGAAATAGGTTTTTTAGTATTTTTACCTTTTGTAATTATTGATATAGTAGTAGCTTCCATTTTAATGGCAATGGGTATGATGATGATGCCTCCAGTAATGATTTCAATGCCATTTAAAATTATATTTTTTGTATTAATAGATGGATGGTATTTATTATGTGGAAGCTTAATACAAAGCTTCTCTATCTAAAAATAGCTTACTAATTTTGTATTGATTAACTAGAAACTAATTATATTATAAAAATAAAACATATTAATATTTATTAAAATAGTGAGGAAAGTAAGATGGTTCAAACAATTACAGATCAGAATTTTAAAGATATAATTTCTAATTCTGATAAACCAGTACTAGTAGATTTTTGGGCAGAATGGTGTGGTCCATGCAAGATGCTTGCGCCTATTATTAATTCTTTATCAGATGAGATGTCTAATATAATAAAAATAGTAAAAATTAATATTGATGAAAATCCTAAAACCGCTGCAAGCCTAGGAGTTAAAAGCATTCCTACAATGATTCTTTTTAAAGAAGGAAAAAATATAGCATCTAAGATCGGTATGCATAAAAAAGATAGCCTTCAAGACTGGATTAAAACAAATATATAGTTAATAAATATTAGACTTAAAATTAAGTACTAATATTAATATTTAGATTATATACAAATAATCATATATCTATACTGCTAAAGAATAAATTTTCTAATTTTTATCCTTTATAGATTAAATGTTTTTAATTATCATATTAATTAAATAAAAACTTAAATCTTATCTATAAAATAATTTTTCTATAAGATTATTTAATATATTATAAGGCTGTAAATCTAAATATAAAATAATGAGAGTTAGTTTTGATAACCTTAATTCATTAACAGGATTAGATTATATTGACAAAAGATTTATTAAATTTGTTAGTAACCATAATAAACTACTAGCAGAAAAAATCTTATTCTTAAGACAAAAAACTACTAATATTAGTAGTTTAGATTATTCAGAATTTATAATTGAAACTGCTCCAATTTTAGATGATTTTTTAACTTATTTATTTAACATAGAACAAGAAAATGATAATCTAAAAAAAGAACACCAAAAATATAATATTATATATGAATGTAAAAGAAAGTTTGTTCAAAGAATAATTAATAAATTAGAATTAAATTCTCAGCAAATAGAAATTGATATTTTAGATATATCAAAAAAATTAGAAAAATTAATTGGTAAAATCACCTCTAAAAACTTTGCACATAATGTACTATTATGGCAAAAAAATTCTTCTCTTTATAAAAATGAAATAAACATAGCAGCAAAATATGCTACATATATGGTACAAAATAATAGTACTATGAATATATTTGATATACCAAGACCTATTAACTATGATAATGCTATTAGATTATGGAAAATAAAACAAATAAACCGTTTAGATAAGTATATAGGGTACAACTATAGAGATAATGTAGATAATATAGAGAAATCAGTATTACAAGCAAAATATTGTATTTATTGTCATAAACAAAATAAGGATTCATGTACTAAAGGTATAGGAATAATCAAGAATAACAACAATGCAATTAATAAATTGTCAGTAGATTTAAATAAAAAAAACACTGGTTGTCCTTTAAAACAAAAAATTTCTGAAATAAATAAAATAAAATCTTTAGGATTTAACCTAGCAGCTTTAGCTATTATTATATTAGATAATCCTTTAGTAGCAGCTACAGGCCATAGAATTTGTAACGATTGTATGAAATCATGTATATATCAAAAACAAGATCCAGTAAATATTCCATTTATTGAATCCAATATTTTGAATACTGTTTTAAATATGCCTTGGGGAGTTGAAATATACTTACTATTAACAAAATGGAATCCTTTAAATTTATTTAATCCTGTAGCAAAACCAGCTAGCGGCTATAATGTCTTAGTAACAGGATTAGGGCCTTCTGGCTTTTCTCTATGCCATTATTTACTTAATGAAGGTCATAATGTTACTGCTATTGATAGTTTTAAAATATCTCATTTAAAATTTGATATAAAAAAACCAATTAAACACTGGTCAAAATATCAAGAACTACTATCACAAAAAATACCAACTGGTTTTGGAGGAGTAATGGCATATGGTATTACTCATCGTTGGAATAAAAATAACTTAACATTAATTAGACTTATACTAGAGAGAAGAAATAATTTCAATATATATTCAGGAATCAGATTAGGCAGTAACATTACTATATCACAAGCATTTAATTTAGGATTTGATCATATTGCATTATGCATTGGAACTGGAAAAGTAAAATTTATTAATGATAACAATTATTTTATCAAAGGGATAAAAAGTGCTGTAGACTTTTTAATGCAATTGCAACAAGAAGGGGCCTATTTAGATAAAAGTAATTCAAACTTACTTATCAGACTACCAGTAGTAATAATTGGCTGTGGATTAACAGCTATTGATAGTGCAACAGAAATTTTTCATTACTATCCCATTTTAGTAAATAAATTATTTTCTATCTACAATAGAGATAAAACTATTTTTAATAAACTAAATACTGAAGATAAAAAAATAGCACAAGAATTAATCTCTCATGCAAAACTATTTAATCATGCTAAAGATAATAATGAAAAACTAAATATTATAAAAAAATTAGGTGGTGTAACTATTTGTTATAGAAAAAATATAACAGAATCTCCAGCTTATAAAATAAATCCAGAGGAAATAGAATATGCTTTATCTATAGGGATAAAATTTAAAGACCATTTTTTTCCTAAACATATATTTAAAGACAAATTTGGTTATCTTTCATCTATTTTATTTAATAATAACGAAAAACTTTCTGCTAAAACTATACTTATTGCTATTGGAACTAATCATAATGAATTTACTGATATTAATGACCAAATTGATTTCAATTATAATAATAGTATTTTTAAAAATAAAAAATGTACAATTAGTTATTTTGGAGATTGTAATCCAAAATATAGAGGAAGCGTTGTTAAAGCTATAGCTAGTGCTAAAGAAGGCTATAAATTAATTTCACAAAAATTATACTTATCAAAACCTAGATATCAATTTAACTTTCAATCATTCATAAGATTAACTGATAAAATCTTTATTAGTACAATAAAAAAGATAAATAATTTAACACTAAATCTTATTGAAATTATTATTTACTCTCCTTACGCTGCTCAAAACTTTAGACCTGGACAGTTCTTTTGCTTAAGAAATTTTTCCTATGACCCATCAAAACTTCTTGAGCCTCTAGCTTTATCTGCTATAACAACTAATATCCAGGATGGAACAATAACGTTTGTTATCTTAAACAAGGGAAAATCAACTAACTTATGTAAAAATCTTACTGTTAATGAAAAAGTATCTTTAATGGGGCCAACAGGCTGTGCTACGAAACTTCACTTTAACAAAAAAGTGTGTTTAATTGGCGAAGGAATAAATAATACTAGTTTAATCCCTATAGCTCAGGCTTTAAAGAATAATGGTTGTGATATAATATATTTTGCTTATTATCAAAACAACTTAGAGTTGTTTTATCAACAAAAAATAGAAAACTGCTCAAATATTGTAGTATGGTGCTGCCCCCAACAACAACTTTTAACAAATCGTAAAACTGATTTTAGTTATAAAGGTGACATTATTGATGCTATTAGCTATTATAAAAATATTTTAATTAACATAAGTCAAGTTATATGTTCAGTATCATATCAAGTAATGTTAAAAATTAGTAACAACTCTAATTACTTTCCTAATAAGGATCTTATATGCCGTATTAATCCACCAATGCAATGCATGATGAAAGGAATTTGCGGTCATTGTCTTCAAAAAGTAAATGATAGCAAAGGATATATTTTCTCATGCAGTAATCAAGAGCACATAATAAATAATATCAACTTTAATAGTCTATCTAATAATTTAAACCAAAATAACATATTAGAATATATCTCTAATAATAATTAATCTCTCTATCTATTTCCTTAAAAGAGTTATGCCGTCTTCTCTCTATATTATTATTGATATGCTGATCTATAGACACCTCTTTCCTTACTAATTATTAAATATTTCCTCTGAGCAATACAATCAATCATTCTAATTTCTCCTGATATTCCAAAGAAAGTTATGTCTTTATTAAGATTAGAGAAAAAATTACTAATATTATAATCATCATTAATAGATAAAGCTATTATCTTTCCAAGATCATAAGCTACCGCATGTGTTTGAGAAGCATAATTAATACCTATAGCTTCCATTCTTGATAAAGCATTAGTACTCTCAATATCAAGTAATCCAGCAAAAATGATATCTATTTGATTTGCAGCTTTTACATTAATACTACTATCTCCAGAAATAATAGCTTGTTCATCTAATGAGTAATTTGTTATACTAGCAATTAGTTCTTGCATTACATCTTGATTATCATCCGATAATATAATAACTGGGCTACGTCTATCACCTTCATTTATAATGTTAGGGATATTATAAGCAATTAACTCTACAGCTTCATTTATACTAACTACATCATCATTATAAAAAACTATCTGCTCTAATTTTGCACCTTTATTTCTTATTTCATGTTTTAAAATTGCTAATACGTTTTTATACTTATATCTCTCAGGTAATAAGAGAATATATTTCTTATATTTATTAGTAATAAAAAAATTAATAAGAACTAACAATTGTCTTATAGGAGCATGCCCTAAAACCATAATTCGATCAGATGCTATAGATGGATCATTAGATAACGAAAAATAAATAGTAGGATTATCTTTATTTTCTTGAGTAATTATCCGAATATAAGAAGGGTCTGTTGACCCTATTAATATATCTGGAGCATATTTTTTTATTTTGCTTACAGTATCATCAAAATTAACCTTATCATAACAATCATAGTAATTAATTTTAAAATTATGATTAGAATTATCATTTAGCCCCATCTCAATCATCTTAATATATTCTAAACTTAAAGCTCTTTCTAGTCCAGTTAGAGGAAAAAACATTGCTATTTTTACTAAAGCTTTTTCCTTTTCACTATGTTTTATTTGTTTTTGAGGTTGATTTGTAATAATCTGTTGCTGACATGACCACAATGAAAATATTATAGTAATAAAAAATATATACTTTAACCATTTAATATAAATCATAAAAAGATATTATCATACATTATGCAACTAATAGCTGGATTATATATTGTTTCTACTCCAATTGGCAATTTAGAAGATATTACTATAAGGGCTATAAAAATATTAAAAAATTCTTCAATAATCCTATGTGAGGATACCAGAATTGCAAGAAAACTTCTAATAAAATATAATATTAATACACCATTGATGGTATATAATGAGCATAGCAGCTTGCATATTCGCTACAAAATCCAAAAATTGATTGAATCTGGAAAAATCTTAAGTTTAATTTCAGATTCAGGAACCCCTTTAATAGCAGACCCAGGATACAAATTAGTAAGATATCTACAAGATCAAAAAAAATATCATATAGATGTATTACCTGGCGCTAGTTCAGTATTATCAGCCTTAATATTATCAGGTCTTGCTACAGATAAGTTTTTATTTGCTGGATTTATTCCTAAAACCATAAAAGCAAAAGAAAATTTTTTTTTATTATTTAAAGATCTAGTAGCAACATTGATATTTTTTGAATCACCTCATAGACTAATTTCTTCTCTTAATGTTGCTAAAGAAATTCTAGGAAATCGAGAAGCTGTAATAGTAAAAGAAATAACAAAAATATTTCAAACTACTAAAGCAGCAACTTTACAGTCATTAATCACACACTATTCTAATAATCTGATTAAAGGAGAAATAGTTATTCTTATTTCTGGCAAATATATTCAAATCAATAATTTAGAAGATATAAAGCATGATATTCATGCTCTACTTTCTAAAGGAAATAGTGCAAAAACAACAGTAACAGCTTTAGTTGAAAAATATAAAACTTCTTATTCAAAACAATATTTATATAATTTAGTTAATAAAATTAAATAATCTTTAAAAATTATAAAGAAATAAAATAATATAGTATTTTTAAAATACATTACCACTACGCATATTTCTTTAATACCTCTAACATAATTTTACTAGCAATAGGAGCAGCATCCCTTCCTCCACTACCACCATGATCAAAAAAAACATTAATAGCATATTTAGGTTTATTAAAAGGAGCAAAACCTGAAAATACTGCATGATTACGCCTATGCCAATCTATATTATAACTACTTAAATTTTCATTTATATTTTTTTTAGATTGCACCTGTACTGTTCCTGTTTTCCCGGCCATTTCTATCCCATTATAATTAATACGACTTGAATAACCTGTTCCTCTACTCTGGTTCATAGCTAAATACAAAGCTGTCTTTATGACAGCAAGATTTTCTTTTTTTATAGCTATATCTTGGTGTATAGGGTTATGCAATCTTCCTATTTGAGGAGTTAATAATATCCCATTATTAGCAATTGCAGCTATTAGTCTAACTAATTGAAGAGAAGTACATAGCAAAAAACCTTGTCCTATAGATAAATTATAACTATCTCCTATACTCCATTTAGAAGAAAAATGATCTTGTTTCCATTTTTTATTTGGCATTATTCCAGATAACTCTCCTGGTAGATCAATACCTGTTTTTTTTCCTAATCCTAATTTAGAAGCAGTATTTAGTACTAAATCTAACCCTATTTTTCTTATTATTGAATAAATATAATGATTACAAGAATATTTTAATGCATCTATCATATTTACTTCCCCATGACCAAGAGAACTTGAGCACCTAAACATATTATTTAAAAAAGCTTGTCCTGTACACTCTATTTTTTCTTCAGGATCTAATCCAGCCTCAAGAGCAGCTAAAGCAGTAACTATCTTAAAAATTGACCCAGGAGAATATAAACTACTACAAATCTTATTCACTAATGGCTTATAAGGATCATTAATAAGAGTATTCCAATATTTACGTGATAAGTTATTAAAAAGATTAGGATCAAAAGAAGGGGATGAAGCTGCAATTAATATTTTGCCGTCAGTACAATCCATAACTATAGCACTACAACCTCTATCACTTAATAAATGAATTATCTTTTGTTGTAATTCTGAATCTATATTTAAATTAATATCACCACCAGCTACACTATTAACTATGTTGATATCTCTAACATATTGTCCGTAAGCATTTACTTCAATTTGCTTATATCCAAACTTCCCTCTTAATTTATCCTCATAGTATTTCTCTATTCCGCTCTTACCTACCTTTAAATCACTATCTATAACAAATAAACTTTTTTTTCTATCTTCTTCATTAGAAACCCTTCCTACATATCCAACCAAATGCGCAACAGCTAACCCTACAGGATAATATCTAAATAACGCTGTTTCCACAACAATAGCAATTGGTATTTTATCTCTATTTTCTTCAATAATTACAACCTGATACCAATTTAAACGTTCTATTAATACAACTTCTTTTTTATATATATATTTTTGTATCTTACTTTTAATTTCATCTATTTGCTCTCTATCTAATTTCAATATTTTTGTTATTATATTAATTTCATTGATATAATTTAAAGATTTAGTAGTATCAAGTAATAATCTAAAGTAAGCCTTATTATTTGCTATTATTTGTTGATTACTATCAATAATTTTACCTCTTGAAGGCAGTTTTACAAACATTTTAATTCTATTTTTATCAGATAATGTTTTATATTGATCTTTCTTTATAAATTGCATATAAAACATTCTTATCACTAATAACATAAGTAAGAATATTTTTGCTACCCCTAATATCAAAGTTCTTCTTGAGATTAATACACTACCAAATATATTATTTCTCATATTACTTTAACCACTTTAATGGTTGTAAAACAATTACCTGTACAGATGGATAAATCAATATTGTTATAACATAATAAAAATATATAGAATTTCCTTCTATATAATAAGAACTTACTATTGTAATAATTAAGAAGCGTAAAACAATAATAAGTAAGCTATAAAAACAAAAAATGGTACAATTTAAGATATAGTCTTGTACCTCTATAAATTCTTTTAATTTATTAATTAAGACATTTCCACAGATTAATGATAAAGAATTAGTTCCAATAGGCATATTATGCATAGGATCTATTAAAACCCCTAACACAAATAACACCACATTATTTACTTTTAGTTTTGAACAAAAATAATATATTACCATAAGATCTAAAGCAGGAAAATAATTAAACCTATATAAAAAAACAAATAATTCAAAAGGCAGTATTAATAAAAATAGGAAATATCCTATTATTAATATCTTAATTAAGGATTTATTCATCTTTGTAATATAAAAATATTAACTCTAACTTAGTTTATATGATCCCTATACTTATAATTTACTACACTATTCATAATCAACCCTATTCCAACCAACATAGATGATAGCATACTACCTCCATATGATACTAAAGGCAAAGGCATTCCAACTACAGGAACTAATCCCATTACCATGGCTATATTTATAAAAATATGACAAAAAAAGATAGATGTAACTCCTATTATAATTAATTTAGCAAACATCGACCGACAAGTAAGCAATAATAACAACAAACATATTATCAGTATAGTATATAATACTATTAATGTAAATCCTCCAATAAAACCTAACTCTTCAGCTAAAAATGCAAATATAAAATCAGTTTTATATTCAGGAAGAAAATGAAAATGACTCTGAGTACCACTCATAAAACCTTTGCCAAATAATCCCCCTGATCCTATTGCTATTTTCGACTGTATTATATTATAACCAGCTCCTAAAGCATCTATTTCAGGATTAAAAAAAACTAAGACTCTTCTCTTTTGATAACCATGCATCATGTGCCATATAATAGGCCCCAACAACGCAACTAAAAAACCAAAACTATAAAAATAAGTTATTCTTATTCCAAATGCAAAAAACATAAAAAAAGCTATTAATAATATTACAATACCAGTTCCTAGATCAGGTTGCTTGATGATTAATAGTGCTGGAATTAAAACTGCTATAAATGGAATTAATACAAAAGTTAAAAAATATGATGATCTATCGTGGGCATTACTAGAAAAATATCTTGCTAACATCAATACAATAGCAATTTTAGTTATCTCAGATGGTTGTATTCTTATAATGCCTAAATCAATCCATCTTATTGCCCCCATATAAGATTTTCCAAAGAACTCAACAAATAATAATAGTATTACAGCTATCCAATATATAAAATAAGAAAATCTAAAAATCAACTCTAAATTAATAATCGCTATTAAGAATGCTATAGATATAAAAACAAAGAAAATAATAGTTTGCTTATATACATAAGGCTTTAAAACTCCTCCTGATGCTGAATACAATATAACTATGCCATATAAAAAAATAATAAAAGTAAATAAAGGAATAAAAAAAGGAATCCTTCTTATACGATTTAAAATTTCTGTTTTAATTTTAGACATTTTCTATAGTTTTTATATCTAACTATTATAAATATATCAATTTACTATATAGTTTAAACTGTAAAGAAATAATAATTTTTAGTATAACTTGATTTATAAAATAGCTCCACACCATTTTAATTTAATTTTTATTATTATTCTTTTATCATAGATAAAAAATTATTGTAAAAATTTTTTAAATATTAAATATAACTTTAATTTTTATTCGTAATAAAGATCATGGATTTACTACAAACACAAGCATCTAATCCTAATAATTCTGTATGGGTATCAGCATCTGCTGGAACTGGAAAAACCAAAATATTAGTAGATAGAATACTTAGATTACTATTAAAAAAAATCAATTTTAATAAAATATTAGCTCTTACCTTCACAAATGCTGCTGCTACTGAGATGCAAGTAAGACTTGAACAAGCATTATTACAATGGGCTAATTATAATAATGATTCAATAATTAAAGCTTTTAAAAATAATTTTAATTACTCTCCTACAAGAAATGAGATAAAAGCAGCACAAAATCTATATCCTTTATATCTAAAAAATGAAGAAAAAATAGGTATTTATACAATACATTCTTTTTGTCAAAAATTATTAAAACAATTTTCTATTGAAGCCAATATATCTCCTGAGTTTGAAGTAATTGATGAAGTTAAAACTTTTGAAATCATACTTGAAGTAAAACATTCTTTAAATAAGCTAAAAGAATTAGAGCCTATTAATCAATTTTTCGCCCAAAATTTTCATGAAATTACTATTGAAGATGTTATAAACGAAATAATAAAAAATAAAACTAAATTCATTCAATATAATAATTTTTCTTTTGATAAAAATAATAGTTACAAAAATCAATTATTGTTAATTAATAAAATTAACAATTACTCTTATGAGAAATACCAAAACATTCTTACTAACTCAACAGTAAAACGGGTTTTTAGTATTAATGCTAGTATAAACGATATTAAATCTACTTTTTTAACTAAAACAGGAGAAAAGAAAAAACGTATAATGTTCAATAAGGTCAAGTCTAATGATAACTCAGATTTAGAAAAAGAACTAAAATATATACAAAATATTATATACTCTTTAGATCAAGAAGAAAAGAAAACTCACCTAGAATGTTATTCTCAATTATTTGATATTTTTGCTAAACATATTATCCTAGAATATGAAAAACACAAATCTTTAAAAGGCTATCTTGATTATAATGATTTAATCCAAAAAACTAAAACCTTACTGCAAAATTCTGAATCAAAAGAATGGGTATTATATAAGATTGATGGTGGTATTGACCATTTACTTATAGATGAAGCACAAGATACTAACAAATCACAATGGCAAATAATACAAGCTTTAACAGAAGAGTTTTATTCTGGAGACAACCATTATAATATTAGAAAAACTCTTTTTGTAGTTGGTGATGAAAAACAATCTATTTTTAGTTTTCAAGGAGTAGATAGTAAATTATTTAAAGAGATGCATAATTTTTTTCTAATGAAATTTAGTCAAGCAAACTATTACTTGCTAAATATAGATCTAAATATCTCCTATAGATCATCAAAAGCTATAACTTATTGTGTTGATAAGATATTTAATGAAATAAAAAACGATTATCCAAAACACTTCACCGCTAAATTAGTAGAAATAAATCCTTTTCGTAAAAATTCCAAAAGTAGTGTTGAGGTATGGGATATTAGTAAAGGTGAAAAAACAACACAAACAAAACTATACAATACTGATAATTACATAGAAAATAATTCTAAAATATTATTAGCTCAAAAAATAGCAAATTATATAGCCAAAACCATAGAAAGTAAAATAATATTAAAATCAACCCAAAATTATGTTTCAGCAGCAGATTTCATGATTTTGTTTCGTAAAAGAGACAATTTTACTATAGAAGTAATAAATGCTATAAAAGCAAAAGGCCTTCCTATAGGAAGTATTGATAGATTTATTCTTGAAGAAAATTTAGCAGTTAAAGATTTAATTAGTCTTGCAAAATTTGTAATTAATAATGATGACAATTTAAATCTATCATCATTACTAAAATCTCCAATTATTGGAATTAGCGATCAATTTTTATATAATCTTATTAAAAAGAAAACAAATCAATCATTATGGTCATATATTAAACAAAGCAATAATCATAATCTTTACGATAGACTCAACATATATAATAAAATATATAAAAACTATCCATCGAGAAATTTCTTACATTATAGTTGTGAAATAATGTCACTGAGAACAAAATTAGGAGAAGATTATACTTATGATAGTAATGATGCAATAAATGAACTGATATACTTAAATTATAATTATTTTAAAAACCATAGCGAATCGTTACAAAATTTTATTTTTTGGCTTGAAAGCTATCCTTCAATTATTAGCAAAGATACAAAAAAAATAGATAAGATAAAAATTATGACAGTACATGGAGCAAAAGGATTACAATCACCTTATGTCATAATATGTGATACTACTAATATACCGTCATCTTCAGGTTATTTTTTATGGGATAAAACAGGGAAATCTTTTTTTGCTAAAGATACAAATCTTACTCCACAATGGTATAAATCTTTAAAACTTACAGAAAAAGAACAAAATTTTAGTGAGTATCTAAGATTATTATATGTAGCAATGACAAGAGCAGAAGATCACTTAATTATTTGCGGGTACTTAGGAAATAAACCATTACCAGAAAATTGTTGGTATAATTTAATATTAAAAACCATAAAAAAAATAACAAAAGAAAATTCTAAAGGCCATTATATTTATACTACTGGAACAAACAATATTAATCATTCTTTAAAAGAATCAAATAATAATAAATTATTACCTGATGCTAATTATATAACTAATAATAATCAAAACAATCAAGTTCTTGAACAAACTAATAAAACATTGCCTGCAGATATTATAAAAGATAAAAAAAATAATAGTTCTATAATTAAAAATAATATTACTACTTTATTAAAACAAAAAAAATCTTTAGAATATGGTATAGCATTCCACAAAATTCTTGAAGATTCAATATCTATAAATAACCTATCTATTATAATATCTCATCCAATTATCAATAGATTGTCAGAACCTCTACAAATAAAAATAAAAAATAGTATCAAAGCTATTTATTCAAATCAAATTTTGCAAGAATTACTGAAAAACCCTTTAAAAACAGAAATATATTTTGGTAAACATGAACCTAATATTATTGGAAGAATAGATTTACTAATTTTTTGTCCTAATAAATTAGTAATCATCGACTATAAAACAGATAAATTCCCTCCTTTAACAAAAGATAAAATTAACCAAAAATATAAAAATCAATTACATTGCTATTGTAGTATAATAAAAAAAATATATACTGTTAAAGTGATAGAAGCATGGATTTTATGGCTTGAAAATGGCTCATTAATACAGGTTTTTTAATAAATAATCTATTTAATTAAAAACTTTTAATTTATGAAAATACTAAATATTAATATTATTATCATATTAGTTTTTTTTTCAAATTTTACACAAGCAAACATAAATAAAAATAACTCTAAAAGCTCTGATGTATTAGTATACGTTAATAATACTCCTATAACACGATACGATGTCAAAAATAGAGGAAAAATAAATACCTTCATAGAGAAAACAAATCTTAAAAAAATGCCCCTAATCAACATAATATATGCTATAGATAAACAAGTTATAGATCAATTAATTACTGAAGAATTATCACAACAATATATAAATCTTAATGTAACTACAATAAAAGAAAAAACAGATGAATTTATTGTTAAATTAGAGCAAACTTTAAACTTGAATAAAGGAGATTTATTAAAATATGAGTTAGTTAAAAATAATATAGATAAAGATAGCTTCTATAAATTTATAAAATCTATAATAATTCAATCCAACATTATTTCCAGTTTATTATCTGATATCACTATAACAGAAGAAGAATTAATCAATGAAATATCAAGTATAGATGAAGCTGATTTTAATATTGAAGCATGGATATTTTCCTCTAAAGCTATTAGTAATACAATATTGAAAAAGATGAAAAATTTTCAAAAATACTTATTAAAAAACCCAGATCCAAATTGTTCTCCTATCAAAGACACGTTATATAAAGATTTTGCTATAAGTCAGTATATAAAAAGCAAAATATTAAATTTAGATAAAATTACTAGTTCTGTTCTTCTAGATACCAAAAAATATAGTCCTAGTAATATATATATAGATGAAGATAGCTTTAAATTAGTATTTTTATGCCAAAAAGATCCTATTATTTCTGTTTCTAGCAGTAATTATATTAAAAATATCTTACAAGAGAAAGAATTAGTACAAAAATATAATGGCTTTATCAAAAATCTTAAAAACAATGCACAAATTGATTTTGTAAAAAATAACTAATTTTTATGTTACCTACAATTGCAAAATTAGCAAAAAAACATAAAATTCATCCAATTAAAAAATATAGTCAAAACTTTCTATTTGATCAGAATTTATGCGAAAAAATCATAAATCATAGTAAAATTCAATTCACAGATAAAGTAGTAGAAATAGGTGCTGGCACAGGTGGATTGACTCAGGCAATTTTAAAGGTTAATCCAGAAAATCTAACTGTAATTGAACCTGATAAACAATTTTTACCTTTACTTTATGACATTAAAAACGAATATAATCATCTAAATATTATTAATGATGATGCTTTAAAAATAAACTATTATTCAAATAATATAAAAATACATATTGTTGCAAACACCCCCTATCACATATCGCATCTTTTACTTATCAATTGGATACACAATATTAATAACATTGCAGCTATAACTATAATGTTACAAAAAGAAGTAGCTAACCGTATAATTGCAAGAGCAGGGACCAAAGAATATGGAAGAATATCAGTATTATGTCAATTAATATTCAATATAAAAAAATGTTTTAATGTAAATCCAAACGCTTTTTATCCTAAACCTAAAATAGCTTCTACTCTAATAAGACTAACTCCAAAACAAATATTGCCAAGTAAAATAATATTGGAAAAAGTACAAAAAATAACATTACATACTTTCTCTATGAGAAGAAAAATTATTAAAAATTCTTTAGCAAAGATCCCATCAATAATAAATATAAATCAAATAATAAAAGAGCTAGGAATAAATGCTAACCTAAGAGCAGAAGATTTAAGCCCTCAAGACTACCTATTAATAGCTAAAAAATGCTAAATATATTCAGTGCCTTAATAAATCATTAATACTAGTTTTAGCTCTAGTGCAAGCATCAACTTGTTTTACAATAACAGCACAAGTTAAACCAGGTAAACCAGGTATCTTAGATGGCAAAAATCCAGGAACAACTACTGAATAAGGTGGCACTTTTCCATAAGAAATACTACCATTATCACGATTTACTATTTTTGTTGAAGTGCCTATAAATACCCCCATACTAATAACTGATCCTTTGCCAATTATAACACCTTCAACAATCTCTGATCGTGCTCCAATAAAACAATCATCTTCAATAATAACAGGATTACTCTGTAAAGGCTCTAATACGCCTCCAATACCTACACCGCCAGAAATATGACAATTTTGTCCTATATAAGCGCAAGACCCAATGGTAGCCCAACTATCTATTAAAGTTCTACTGCCAATATGAGATCCTATATTAATAAAAGAAGGCATAATAATAGACTTAGGAGCAATATATGTTCCTACTTTAATAATTGCACCAGGAACTATACGAATATCAAATTTAATAAAATCATCAACTGTATAATTAGTTCCACGTAATCTAATTTTATCATATCCAGTAAAGAAACCATTTTTATAAATAGTAGACTCAGATAAAAGAATATATAATAATATTGCTTTTTTTACCCACTGATTAACTATCCATTTATCATCTTCTTTTTCGCAAACAGCAACTTTCCCTAATTCAATAAAGTTAAATACCTGTTCAATTTCTTGTAATACTTTTAAAGCACCCTTTGGTAAATTATCCTTTATGTCCCAAAGATGCTCAATTTTACAACTAATTTCTTTTATAAATTTATCCATAACAAAATAATATATTGATTATAAATAAAAATATCTTTATTTTACGATAAGTAAATAGTTTTCTAAATTTTATAGTAATTTAGCAATTAAAAATAGAATATGTACATTAGTTGTCCAAAATGTGGTGTTCAATTCAATATTGAAGCAAAAAAAATAGGATTATATGGAGATAAAGTAAAATGTTCTAATTGTTTACATATTTGGCATTACGGATTTAATAAAGAGAAAATTCCTCCCATTATAACAACTACAAATAATACAGAAGATATTAGCGATAATAAAACTGAAATAAATCTCCCGGCTTTAATGCCTGAAAAAATCCCTTTATATTTATATGCTTTGCCATTTTTAATAATTGGGTGTATTATCTTTATGGCAACAATAATTTTTGCACCTTTAGAATGGATAAATTCTATTTTAAATAATACTGATTTAATGATAAATGATGTAAAAATTGATCACCAAAAAGAATCATCAAAAATTATTATTACTTATAAGATACTTAACTCATCCTCAGAACCTATAAAAATACCCCTTGTACGAATCAGACTACTTGATCAAAGTAATAGAATAATAAAATCAAAAATAGACAATCATAAACACATTAATATTGGTCCTAACCAACATATTCATATTAGCTCGGAGTTTTATCCAATCCCAAAAACAGTTGATAATGTAGATATTATGCTTGGAAATAAAATAGACTTTCTATTAAGATAATACTCTTAATCCTTAAAAGGGAATAAACATCTAATCAATCTTTAAGTAATTATCAGTATATATATTATTAATTTTAAAATAGAATAACAGCTTATAAATAAGGCTTGTTATGATTATTGTAATTAAATAAGTAAATCATATTGATACACTGTGAGATATAGAATATAATGCAAAGATAAATTATAGTATTTAAAATACCATATAGTATAGGAGGAAGAAGTCTTAAAATAAAATGATATTTTATTTTAATTGCTCTTTACTAACAGTTAAATACTATTTAATATTAGTAAAAATTTCATATTTAAATAACCTTAGAAAGCAAGCTGATAAAATATATGAAGATAAATAAAATAAACTATTACTTACAATCTTAATATATGGTAGAAGCAAAAACTAAATTTTAAATATATCAATAACAATTTCAAATTAACATAACTGACATATTATATATCAAAGCATTAACGCAAAAAATCTGATAGTCAATTTAATTAAGTAAAATTATAAAAAAACAAGTAAAATGAATCACACAGGTAATGCAGAGATTATACAGATTGTTGAGTCTGTATCTAGAGAAAGAGGTATACCAAAAGCAAAGCTAATTGAAGCACTAGAACAAGCTGTAGAAATTGCAGGACGAAAAAAATATGGACTAGAACATAATATAAACGCAGTAATTAACTCGAATACTGGAGGAGTATCTTTATATAGGTTACGAAAAGTTGTAGATAAATTAGAAGATAGCTCAAAAGAAATCATCTTAAAAGATGCTATACTAATAAACCCTAATATAAAAATTGGAGAAAATTTAGCTGATCCACTCCCTCCTATAGATTTAGGTAGAATTTCAGCACAAATAGCAAAACAGGTAATAGTACAAAGAATTAATGAAATAGAAAAACTACATGAGTATGAAGAGTATAAAAATCGAGTAGGAGATATTTTACAAGGAACTGTAACAAGGATTGAATTTAATAATATTATTGTAGAAATTGGAAGAGCAGAAGCTCTTTTAAAAAAAGATCAACAAATAGCTGGTGAAACATTTAAAGTAAACGACCGTATTAAAGCTCTAGTACAAAATGTTAAATTTGAAATTAAAGGTCCTCAAATTTTTCTATCAAGAACAGATGATAATTTTTTAAAAAAATTATTAGAACTAGAAATACCAGAAGTGAGCAATAAAGTAATAGAAATAAAAGCATTAGCAAGAGACCCAGGATCTAAAGCAAAAATAGCTGTATTTGCTGTTGATAGTAATGTTGATGCGGTAGGATCTTGTGTTGGGATAAGAGGTAACAGAATAAAATCAATTACTAATGAACTAAGAGGGGAAAAAATTGATGTAATTTTATGGGATAGGAATATAGCACAATTTGTAATTAATGCTATGACACCAGCAACGATTACAAAAATAGTTTTTGATGAGAAACGTAATAAAGTTCAAAGTATAGTTCCTAATAATCAACTAAGTTTAGCAATTGGAAGAAAAGGACAAAATGTAAAGCTTGCTTCAAAAATCACTGGTTGTTGGATAGATGTTCTTACTGAAGAACAAGAACAAAAAAAGCGTAGTCAGGAATTTAAAGAAGCTAGTAATTTATTTGTTCAATCCTTAGATATTGAGGAAGTTATAGCTCAATTGCTTGCGGCAGAAGGCTATACTGCAATAGAGCAAATTGCAGGCACTGATAGTAATATACTTGTTAAAATAGAAGGATTTAATTTAGAATTAGTAAAGGATTTAAAAACTCGAGCAATTAATTATATAGAAAAACAAAACAAAGATATTATTAGTAAATTAGAAAAACTAGGTGTCTCTCAGGACCTAATAGATATTTTAGAGTTACCTGCAGAATATATTGTAAAATTAGCAGAGTATGGTATAAAAAATTTAGAGGATCTAGAAGAAATAACATTTAAAGAGTTTCGTGAAGTTGTCCCTACAAATATAATAACCAACGACAGTATAAATGATTTAATTAACAATATCAAAAAATTAAATAAAAATGAAAAAACATAATAAATCAACTACAGACAAATTATGAATAAAATATTCTAATTACTATAGAAAATGATATATTAAAATAATAAAGTAAGTTTTATATATTGTTATTACATATTTAAAGCAATATATAAACCTATTTAGGCCTTAATGTTTATTTAATATCAATGATGAATAAAAATTCAGATCAAGATCAAAATACTATCAAACATGATAAAGAAAATTTATCTCATAAAAAACTGACTTTAGGATCTAACCGTCTTAACAAAGTAGCACAAACATTAAATAATGCAGGACTATCTTCTATTACAATTAAAGTTAATCAAGGAAAAGTTGTTAAAAATAACAAGATAGTGTCTAATAATGAGTTAGAAATTATACCTAAAAATGACGAAATTCATAATATGAGAAGATTAAATGCCTTGCAAAAGATGCATGAAACTAATTTATTGAATTTAGAAAAAACTGATTATAGTGATGCAGCAGTTAAAAGCAATTCTTCAAAAAACTCAGTATTGAAAAAAATATCTGAAGAAGTAGTAGAAGATAAAACTAAAAATGAAATAAAACAAGTACAAAAAGAATCTGAATCTAATATAAAAACACCTATCAAAGACAATAATAAAAACTTTACAAATCTAGCTACTGAAAAAAAAGACCAAACTAAAGATGAGATTAAAATAAGTTCATCTCATGATCATAACGGAGTAAAAGATAAAAATTCACACTATAAACAAGAAAAGAAATTAGAAGAACAGCCTGCAATAAATAAAACAAAATTGATTGAGCCCAAAAAACTTAAAAAAAGTGATCTTTTTAAGATGTTAAATGAAAATTCAAATGAATTTATAAAACAACGTAGTCTAGCCTCTATAAAAAGAGCAAAAGAAAAAGAACGTAGGAAAAGCATATTAACAGAAAAAAAACAAGAAAAAATATATAGAGAAGTCATCATTCCTGAATTTATAACAGTAGCAGACTTATCAAATCGTATGACTGAAAAAGCGTCTGATGTAATCAAAGAACTAATGAAATTAGGAGTAATTGCAACAAATAATAAGCTTATAGATGCCGATACAGCAGAATTAATAGTAAGCACTTTTGGTCATAAATTCAAACATATACAAGAATCAGATGTAGAAAATATATTACTCAATTCAGATGATAACCCAGAAAACTTAATTAATAGAGCCCCAATAGTAACTATTATGGGACATGTCGATCATGGAAAAACATCGTTATTAGATGCTATCAAATCAACTAATGTTGTATTAGAAGAATCAGGAGGAATTACACAAAATATTGCTGCTTATAGCATAAATGTATCATCTAATAAAATGATCACTTTTATTGATACTCCAGGTCACGAAGCTTTTACAGCAATGCGTACTAGAGGAGCACAAGTAACAGACATTGTAGTATTAGTAATAGCAGCAGATGATGGTATTAAAACACAAACTATAGAAGCAATTAATCATGCTAAAGCTGCTAACGCAACCATAATCATTGCAATTAATAAAATAGATAAACAAACCTCTAATATTGATAAAATAAAAAAAGATCTATTATCTTATGAGCTTGTTACAGAGGAATTTGGAGGTAATATTATTACTGTTCCTATTTCAGCAAAAAATAAAATTAATCTTGATAAATTACAAGAAATGATTTTACTAATAGCAGAAATGCAAGAATTAAAAGCAAATAAAAAAATAACTGCATCAGGAGTAATAATTGAATCAAAAACAGAAAAAGGAATAGGCATTATTACAACTATTATAGTAAAACATGGTTACTTAAAGAAAAATGATTTAATAGTTGTAGGAACTACTTATGGAAGAGTAAAAAAAATGAAAGATTATCAAGGAAATTTATTACTTTATGCTGGTCCTTCATTAGCATTAACAATAGAAGGATTAAATGATATTCCATCGCCTGGAGAAATTTTTAATGTTGTTTCATTTGAAAAACAAGCAAAAGATATTGTAAATTATAGAAAAAGATTAGAAAAAGAAAAAAAATCTATTGCCCCTAAAATCAATGTAGATTCTTTATTTCAAAAAGCATCGAATGCAAATGCATCTAAAAGAATAATATTAATTATAAAAAGTAATATATATGGTACTATAGAAGCAATTAAAAGTAGCTTAAATAAAATAGCTGCGAACAATGAGATAGAGCTAAAAATAATTCATAGTGCAATAGGAGATGTTAATGAATCTGATATAAGTCTAGCTCAGTCTACAAAAGCATTAATAATAGGATTTAATATAAAAATTAGTAACACTATTGCCATACAAGCTAATCAATATAATGTAAAAGTTAAATGCTATAACATAATATATGAGTTAATTAATGATATGAAAAGTTTGATCAATAGTATGATAAGTCCAACTATAATTGAAACTCATGCTGGCACTGCTATAGTAAGAAAAGTATTTAATATATCAAAGGTAGGGAAAATAGTAGGATGTTATATTAGTAATGGTATAATCAAAAAAGGATTTTTATTAAAGATAAACCGTCAAGATATTATGATATATAAAGGAAAATTAAAAACGTTAAAAAGATTAAAAGATGATGTAAAAGAAGTAAGGGAAGGTGTAGAGTGTGGAATAGGTTTGGAAGATTATAGTGAAGAGATCAAAGAAAACGATATAATATATGCTTATGAAATGGGACAATAAGTAATGCATTTTATATAAGTTAAAGATAGAAAAATGATTATAAAAATATACTAATTAACACTAACTACCAAATATTTATTATATTATAGCTATTTAAATGAGCTTTTTTTCTTAAAAATTATAGCAATAGATAATAAAGATATACTAAAAAATGAATATAATTTAGAACTAATATGAAAAAAAAATTACCTGCTATGCCTACTAATAGACAGTTAAAAGTAAGAAAATTAATTCATAGCACTTTAGTAAAATGTTGGGATAAAGCTAAAAAATTAGATTACATACTATATAGTAAACCTTTAACAATTACAGAGGTAAATGTAAGTGCTGATTTAAAATTAGTAAAATGCTACTTTGTTCCATTTAATACTAAATTAGATCAAAATCAAATTTTATCAGCATTAGAAAAATCTAACTATCAAATTAGGAAGTATGTAACATCTATAATAAAATTAAAATATTCTCCTGAATTGAGATTTTTTTATGATATATGGTTTGAAAAAACACAAATAACTTATCAAATGCTTAATTACAATAAAGATTCATTATAGAATATGCTAAACTTTTAGTAACATAGATATTATAAGATTTTATAAAATCTTATAATATAACTTGAAAAGTAAATTATCTAATGTATTATGATGTACGATAAATATATACCTTATAAGACTTAATAAGTGAATGGATATAACTCAAAAAGTTAGTTTTTTTTCTTTTAATCAAGGGCGTTTTAAAAGGATTATTGCTCTTGGATCTTTATCATTTTTTATATTGCTAAATTATAGTTTGCTTCGTTCTCTTAAGGACAGCTATATAATATACACAATTGGACAAGAAGCTGTAGGTTTTTTGAAATTATATTTTGTTGTTCCTACAACATTAATGTTTGTATTTGTTTATGCTCGATTATCAATTACCCTTTCACAAAAAAGTATCTTTTTTATATTTTCTAGTTTTTTCTTCTGTATATTATTTATTTTATTTTTTATAATATTTCCAAATCGAGAGAATTTTATAGCTGATCCTGAGTATATTACTCTTTTAATAATAAAATATCCTCATCTAAAATGGTTTATAAAAATTTCTTCTTGCTGGGATTATTCCATCTTTTACGTTTTTGCTGAAATGTGGGGAGCAGTAATGTATACGGTTTTATTTTGGGTGTTAGCTAATAATATTAGCATATCAAAAGAAGAAGCTAAAAAAACATACCCAATAATAGCTATTATTGCTAACCTAGCAATGCCAGCAGGGGGAGTAATCACTAATATTATTGGCAAAAATTTGCCTTTATTATTTGCTAATATATTATTATTTAATATATTTACTATTATTTTATATAAAATAATAGTAAATAATTTTGTAAATGTAAGCATAAAAACATATAACAAAAAGAATAAACAAAATTTAAAAGATGTTTTTAAAGTAATAATTAGTGCAAAACCATTATGGTTAATGTTTATTTTGATTGTTGCTTTTGGAAGCTCTATGAATATAGTTGAGTCTTTCTGGAAATCTAATTTATCAAAAAAATATACATCTA